>JBPCWZ010000025.1:0-19722 GCA_051009015.1 Gammaproteobacteria bacterium
CATAGCCCTGAAAGGGCGTCCTGTTCACAGCACGGGGCAACGCCCCGTGACGGCATTACCCATATATCAAGCCCTGAAGGGGCGTCCCATTCTTTTGCAGGGCAAAGCCCGGCAAAAACCGCAAAGCCAAAACCCCGCCCGTTATGACATTCGCCGCCGTCATTTTCTATCGTCCTTTCAGGGCTTATTTGTTTAATACGCCGATTCACGGGGCGTTGCCCCGTGCTATGAACAGGTCGCCCTTTCAGGGCTTTAATCAATTATGTGCGCCAAACACAGGGCGGCGCGCTTTCGCGCTTTGCCCTGTGCTATAACATGCCGCCCTTTCAGGGCTTTTATAACGCGCCGCCTTTGGCGGCGATGGTTTGGGAGATTCCCGCTTTCGCGGGAATGACGGGATTTTTGCGCGGGAATGACAAAAGAGGCGGGAATGATGGGATGGGCGGGAATGACGGGTTTTATGGATTCCCGCTTTCGCGGGAATGACTGGGTTTTTTTGAACTACGCATTTGCCGCGCGGTTCAGGCGGTCGCGGATTGCCGCCCATTTTGCATCCGGCGGCGGGGCGGCGACAAATATCTTATCGGCTTTGGTATTGTCCAACTCGCGCAGAAGTTTGTATAAATCGCGCCCGTATTGACAAACATCCGGAGAAGCCCGCCGCCATAATGTTGCATCAACATTCGCAGGTTTGCGCGCGGATAATGCCGCCGGATGATTTGTGCTTTTGACGGCGGAATGCAAACATCCGGCGGCGACAACAACAAGCGGCGTTTTTGGCGCGTAATGCCGCGGCAGCATTCCGGGGGCGCGGGCAAAAGGCGGCGGCGGGCAAAAGGGCGCACCGGCAACTTCGCGCAGTTGTTTTTTGCCGATGCCGCCGGGGCGAAGGAGCGAAGGTTTGTTGCCGTAAAAGCCGACAATCGCCGATTCAATGCCAAAGTCGCATTTGCCGCGCAAGATATAAATATCTAAGTTGTCAAACTCGGCGGCGACATCTTCGGCGCAAGTCGCGCTCAGGCGTCCGAAGCGGTTTGCCGACGGCGCGGCGATGGCGGCGCCGGTTTGTTTCAGCAGTTTTTTTGCCAGCGGATGGGCGGGCGTGCGCAGGGCGACATAATCGCCGCCGCCGCAAATAGCGGAAGATACTTCGGCGCGGCGCGGCAAAACCAAAGTCAGCGCGCCGGGCATAAACGCTTGCATCAACTTCGCCGCCGCTTGCGGGATATCCGCCGCCCACTTTCGCACATCAGCCGGCTTTGGCAGATGCACTATCAGCGGATGCGAATGCGGGCGGTTTTTGGCGCGGTAGATTTCTGCCACTGCCTTATTGTCTTGTGCCAGCGCGCCCAAGCCATAGACGGTTTCGGTCGGAAAGGCGACGAGTTTTCCCGCCCGCAAACGCCGCGCCGCAAGGGCGATATCATCGCCGATAACCGGCTTATGATTCACCGCCCGGGTTGCGTGTCAAAGTCGTAAAGCCAAAAGCCGACATCGTGCGAAGAGTCAAACTTCCAGCCGATGCCCGGCAACTTTCCGCAAGCGGCAAAGCCGAGTTTTTCGTGCAGGGCAATGCTCGCCGGATTTGGCAAAGCGATGGTCGCGACAGCGGAACGAGTCGGCGTTTTGGCGAGTTGCGCCAAAAGCGCAGCCATCAGCATTTTGCCGGTGCCGCGCCCCGCTTTGGCTGCATCAACATAAACGCTGGTTTCCACAACAAAACGATAGCCGCAACGGGTGCGCCAGACATCGGCATAGGCATAGCCGCAAACTTCGCCGCCCGCATCTTCGGCGGACAAAAAAAGTTTGGCATTATTGATGCGCGCGGCAAACTCGGCGGCGGGCGGCGGCGCATCTTCAAAAGTGCATGCGGTATGCAAAACATAATGCGCATAAATCGCCGCGCAGGATGCGGCGTCAGCGGCTATCGCCGGGCGGATGGTTGCGGGGGGCGTCATTGGGTGTTAATTATATCGCCGCGCCGTTTGATATCCCGCGCAAAAAAACAATCACCCGCGTATCATCACCAAAGTACCGGCGGGAGCGGCGTCAAACAACGCCATCACATCGGCGTTATGCATTCTTATGCAGCCGATGGAGCCGGGCTCGCCCATCAAGACATCATCGGGCGCGCCGTGAATGTAGATATAACGGCGCAGGGTATCCACTTTGCCATAGCGGTTTTTGCCCGCTTCCATCCCGCCGAGCCACAGAATGCGCGTGAGAATCCAATCGCGGCGCGGCGCGGCTTGGGCGAGGGCCGGGCGGTATATTTCGCCGGTCGGACGCCGCCCGCGAAAGACGGTATTGACAGGCATTTTTGCGCCGACTTTTGCTTTGATGATGTGCAAGCCGCGCGGCGTTTGGTTGCTGCCATTAATCTCGCCGCCGCCTTTTGCCGCAGATGATACGGCATAAACCCGCCCGCCATAGCGAAGGGTTTGGCGGCAAAGGTCAATGTCAATCCGCATCGCCGTCATCGCCGCTTGTCAAAAAACGCCCGCAACAATGCCGCCGATTCTTCGCGATACAACCCCCCGGCAAAAGTTGTTTGATGATTAAGCATCGCCAAACTGACAAAGCCGCCGAGGGCGCCGGTTTTATCATCCGGCGCGCCAAAAACCACAAAGCGCAAACGCGCATGCAATATCGCGCCCGCGCACATCGCGCAAGGTTCCAATGTTATCGCCATATTGAGTTGTGGCAGGCGGTAGTTGCCGGTTTTTTGGCATGCGGCGCGCAGGGCGAGGATTTCGGCATGGGCGGTCGCATCGCAATGGTGAATGTTGGCATTACCGGCTTCGGCGATAATGTTGCCGTCATCGTCAAAAACAACCGCCCCGACCGGCACTTCGCCTTTTGCCGCCGCTTGTTTTGCCATTTGCAGGGCGCGGCGCATTGCAAGTTGCGAGGCAGAAAGCGGGGGGTGCTTACAACCATCCGCCGCGTTTTTGCACATAGTTTTGATGATAATCTTCGGCATTCCAAAACACGCCGAGCGGGCGGATTTGTGTGACAACGGGATGCTTGCTTTGTTGTTGTTGTTCGGCGAGCGATTCTTCGGCGAGTTGCCGCTGCCCGTCGTTGTCATAAAATATCGCCGAGCGGTATTGGTCGCCGATATCGGCTCCCTGCCGGTTGAGTTGCGTGGGGTCGTGCAGTTGCCAAAAGGCGTTTAGCAGTTGCGAATAGGATATGCGCGCCGGGTCAAACAAAACTTCCACCGCTTCGGCATGCCCGCTTTTTCCGGTGCAAACCTGTTCGTAAGTCGCATTGTCCAAATGCCCGCCGGTATAGCCGACCCGGGCATCAACAACGCCTTCCGTCCCGCGCAAAGTCGCCTCCACCCCCCAAAAACATCCGGCAGCCAAAACCGCCTTTTCCGTTCCGGCTTTGCCGCCGCCTGAGTTGTTATTTTCGTTATCCATAAAAGAATCCTCCAATAACCAATTATGACACACACGCCCTTTTATTCCGCCATTATTTGTTTTCCCCGAAAACTGACAAATGTTCGCTGACAACCGACCGCCGGTTTATTTTTCTTCGGGGGGGATGATTAAGATTTCGTCTTCTTTGATGAAGTAGTGTTCGCGCAGGCGTTTTTCGGCGCTTGCCGGGTTTTCTTTTGCCGCGCGGATTTCTTCGGCGATGTTTTCGTTGTCTTCGCGGGCTTCTTCGTTGCCGCGGTTTTGTTTGGCTATTTCATCCTGCAGTTGGCGCATTTGGCGATACCCCTCGCCGCCAAACAACAAAGCATAACAAGTCGCCGCCGCACCGGCAAGCAACAATGCCGCCAGCGCCTTTTTCATCATCCCAATGTCGGCAGTTGCAATTGACGCATATCGCCGCCCGCCGATGCTGCATTGGCGCTTTTCCATTCGGCGGCTATGCGCAAAAGGCGGTTGTATTTTGCCGTTCGCTCGCCGCGCGCCGGGGCGCCGGTTTTGATTTGCCCGGCTCTTGTGGCGATGGCGATATCGGCGATGTCGGAATGTTCGGTTTCGCCGGAGCGGTGCGAGATAATGGTGTTGTAGTTTGCACTTTTGGCGGCGCGGGCGGCATCCATTGTTTCGGTCAATGTGCCGATTTGGTTCGGCTTAACCAAAAGCGCGTTTGCCGCGCCGCATTCCGCCCCGCGCCGCAATAACTTCTCATTCGTCACAAACAAATCATCGCCGACAAGTTGCAGTTTGCCAAGTTTTTGCGTGAGCAGTTGCCATCCCTGCCAATCGTCTTCGGCGCATCCGTCTTCTATGCTGACTATCGGATAATCGCGCGCCCACTTTTGCAGCAGCGCGGCAAATGCCGCCGCATCGCCGGCAAAACCCTCGCCCGGCAAACGATAAACGCCGTCATCATACAACTCGCTCGCCGCGCAATCCAAAGTAATGGCGATTTGCCGCCCCGGTTGATAACCGGCATTTTCCATCGCGTCAATCAACAATGCCAATGCCGATTCCGCCCCCGGCAGGTTTGGCGCATAGCCGCCTTCGTCTCCTGCGGCGGTGGATAACCGGCGACCCCGCAACAGCGCGCCAAGGGCGTGATAAGTTTCGGCGGCGGCGCGTAATGCATCGGCGAAGTTATCAAAGCCGAGCGGCATTATCATAAACTCCTGAATGTCCAGCCCGTTGTTGGCATGCGCGCCGCCGTTGATGACATTTAGCATCGGCACCGGCATATCAAACCCGCCCGCCGCTTGTTGCGCTTGTTGTTGCGGCGGCGAATCATAAAGCCGGGCAAGATGACGATACAAAGGCAAGCCGCAACTTATCGCCGCCGCTTTGGCAACCGCCATTGACACGGCGATAATCGCATTTGCGCCGAGGTTGGATTTGTCTTCGCTGTTGTCGCAACTTTTGGCGGCGTTGTCAATATCGCGCTGATGCGTTGCCGCAATACCGCTTATCGCTTTGCCGAGTTTGCCGCAATTTTCGGCGGCGCGCAAAACGCCCCTGCCCAGATAACGCCCGCCGCCATCGCGCAACTCTTTGGCTTCGCGAATGCCGGTTGATGCGCCCGAAGGCGCGGCGGCTGCGGCGAATGTGCCGTCGCTGAGGACAACTTGCGCTTCCACCGTCGGGTTGCCGCGCGAATCCAATATCTCCAAACCGCGCACTTCTTTGACAACCGCGCCGCCGCCCGCATTATGATAGTTATCCGCCGTCATCCGGCGGCGATTTTATCATTATCTTGCGATGATTATTTATTCGGGGGGCGGGGGGTTGTGATTTGTGATTTGTGATATTACGGGCGGCAATGATTTGGATGGGGCAGGGGGGGGGAATGATTTGGCGGGCAGTGATTTGGAAAGGGGGCGGGGGGGATAGTCGGCGGCGGTAGAATGATGGCGGCGGATATTGTTAATGAATGTTGCGGATAAAAGTTGTTTGGATAGCGCATGCCGCAAAGTTGCGGCGGCGGCGGCAAAAGGCGGCTGGCAGTTGGCGCTTGCCGAATCCTGCACCGGCGGTTTGGCGGCGGAAGGTTTGACGGCAATGGCGGGGGCGTCACAATGGTTTTCGTTTGGCATAGTTTGCTATGCCAATAGCGCAAAAACAAACATACTCGGTATTTCGGCGGCGGCACTGCAAAAGTATGGCGCCGTCAGCGAACAAACAGCGGCGGCAATGTGCGAAGGCGCAATGGCGCTATTTGCCAAAAACAACCGCACCGCCAAAGCCAATAATGCCAATGGCGGCAATGTCAAAACCGATAATGCCGATGGCGATAATGTCAAAAAGATGACAATCGCCATTACCGGCATCGCCGGTCCCGGAGGAGATGACAATACCAAAAAACCGGTCGGAACCGTCTGCTTCGGCTGGCAAACAAAAGATGACGGCAAAAGCGAAAAAGCCAAAAGCAAAAGCGACAAAAGCGAAAAAACAATAACCGAAACCCGCCATTTCCCCGGCAACCGCGAATCCGTCCGCCACCAATCCGCCGCTTATGCTTTGCAAAAAGCGGCGGCAATAATGGTAATATCGCGGATATGAAAGAGAATGTCAAATGATGCGCGAAAACTTGTCACAAGGTTTTCCGCTGGGCGAAGATGGTGAGTTTCTCTTCCCGTCCCCGGAGTGCCGCCCCGCAAATCCGCCGGAGGTTGTCCTGCGGGAAAACGGCGACATTGTCCCCGCCGACCGCCGCGCTTTTGCCGATTGGGTGAGTTGCGAGTGCGGGGAATTGCCCGAAGTGGTCGGGTATTGGCGGCGCGATAAATATGGCATATATCATTTGACAAACTTCCGCCGCACGGTATCCGTCCGCGCAGAGCAGAAGCACGATGCGATTCGGCTGTGGCTGAAGAGCATTACTCTCATCTGGACGGCTTGATTCCTGCCGTCCGCAGGGCGGGTATTTCGTTATAGCCCTGAAAGGGCGTCCTGTCCATAGCACGGGGCAACGCCCCGTGAGTCGGCATTATCCATTAATCAAGCCCTGAATGGGCGCCCGAAGGCACGGTGGCGGATAATGTTGGAATTGCGGATAAAAATCGCCGCTTGTCATAATCGCCGATGATTATGGGGTTTGCCGGGCGCTGTTTTGCAAAATAATGCCCGCACCTTGCGCGGAAATGGCAAAAAGATGCGCCCACATTGGCGGGCGCGGCATTGTTGCTTTGGCAAGCAACAATGCGACGGATTATCGCTAACGCGATAATCAATGGATAAAGATAACACCGATTCACGGGGCGGCGCGCAAAACTATCGTTTCGCGCTTTGCCCCGTGCTATGACCATGCCGCCCTTTCAGGGCTTTATAGTTGGCGGCATCGGCGGCGGGATATATTCCCATGTAGTGAGGGGTTGACTTCGGCAATTCCGTGTGCTATTATTAAATTGCCGACAACGAGTAGAGGGGCGGGCTAACCCTCTGGCGAGCGACCTTCCACTCTCATTGGGTGCATAGGATTCGCAGACCGAGCAAGCCCATTTTTATCAACCAAACACATGGAGGAAACTACATGACTGACAACGACATACAAAACAACAAGCCCGTGGAGTTTGAAGCCAAATTCACGGCCGGGGCAAGCGTGGCGACCATTGAGGAAAGCGTGCGGGCGTGTCTGACGGATGCCGAGCAAACCCTGCGCCAATGGCATGGCAAATCCGAGGATTTCATCATCGGAAAACGGGACATGCATTTCCATGAGGATGCCCGTCGCGGACAAATTGCTCTGGACGCCTCCACCCGACACGGGCGGCGGATGTTTTTGCCAACGCAACATGCGCGAAGGCAAATTTCCCGGATGCTCAATAGCAAGGCATTGTTGGCGAAGGGATTAAATCGTTCTTTGAGGAGCGTGGATGCGGAAAAGTTTCTCTGCCGCACAATAACGCTTCCCAATGGCATTGCTTCGTTAAGGGGGTTTTTGTCGCCGTCGTTCTCCACGGGCATGGACAATTTGGGCTTGTGCACGGCTGTGAAGAAAGCCCTAAACAGGGGCTTCATCTCCCGAAACTTTGTGAGTGCCCTGCAGTGCCGTTTGGATTCAGGCGGCGATATACTTGTCGATATTCATTTCGACAAGCATACCCTGACAAAACTGAAGCAACTGGAAGGGTCAAAAGAGGAATACACGCGAGGCATTCGCCTGTGCGCGTCGGAGATTGGCCGTTACGAATACATCACGGTTGAGGTGTTGCTCACGCGGATGATTTGCTTGAACGGGGAGATATTTGGGGAGCGCGAAGAGAAGATACTCATTTCCTACCTTGACGCGAAAGCGCTGGGCGAAAGCCGTGTGCAGGAGGGACTGAATGAACTGATTCGGAGTGCGCTCAATGACGGGGTTGCCAGCATTGCGAATGTGCGGAGCGATTTTGAAAAACGCGTAGAGACGCTACTTGACGAGGCCGACCGGGAATCGTTAGAGTTTGAGGACGAAAACGATATCCGCGCTGCGCTTGACTTCATTATTAGGCGAGCAAAGTTGGGGTCTGTTGGCGTCACCGTTGAGGATGTTCTGCCCGCATACCACGAAGAGGCCGAGGCAACCCCGGGTATATCTTCTGCGTGGCTGTTGTTAAACGCTTTGACGCGTTACGCTACTCACCATCTCATCGTGAATAATCTCCACTCTGGGCAGGTTGTCCAGCGTGAGGTGTATGAACGGCTCTTGGGGCCTCGTCGCATTCCTTGGAGGGATATTATCATATCAGTGCGTGAACAACGGCGCATTCGTCGCGGAGTGCGTGTCTGATACCAGTTTGTGCAAATAATGTCTCAACAGGGAAAATCCAAAACCGCGCAATGGGCGGGGGAGCGGGGAAGGGATGCCTTTTGGCGGGATGCCAAGGCGTTCGGGTGGCGGTCGCGGGCGGCTTATAAACTTGTTGCTATTGATGATTCTTTTCGCATTCTTAAGCCGGGGTTTTGTGTTGTGGATTTGGGGTGTGCGCCCGGGGGGTGGGCGCAGGTTTTGGCGCGGCGGTGTTTGATAAACAAAACCGAAGCCATCGGCAAAACGGCAAACAAAACCGCCGATGGCAAAAGCCCGGGCAAAACTGAAACCGGCGGCGGCAAAAGCGAAAAGAGCGGCGGCAAAAGTATTGGCAACAACAAAAGCGGGATGGTTGTCGGGGTGGATTTGTCGGTTGTGGATGCGGTTGATGGCGTGGTTTTTGTCTGCGGGGATTTTTTGCATGCCGAAGTTGTTGATGAAGTCCGGGGGCTTATCGCCGCCGGTCATCACCATCCCGCCGCCGATGTTGTTGTGTCGGATATGTCGCCGAATCTTAGCGGCATTGCCGTCAGGGACCAAAGTAATGCCGCGACATTGGCGCGGGCGGCGATGGATTTTGCCGCGCAGGTGCTAAAACCGGGCGGGGCTGTTGTTGTCAAGTGCTTTGAGGGCGAAGAGTTTGGCGCTTTGCGGGCGCGGGCGCGGCGGGAATATCGCAAGGTCGCGGTTTTCCGCCCGCCGGCGACAAAGACAAAAAGCCGCGAAGTGTATATTGTCGGGCGCGGTTTTTTTGCCATCGGCGGATAAAAGGTGTAGAATAGGCGGTATGAACTCATTCAAGACAATGCTCATCTGGGCGGCGCTTTTTGCCGCCGTTGCGGCGCTTTTCGGGCAGTTTCGCGCCAAGGAACAAGACAATACTATTGCATATTCCGAGTTTATGCGCCGCGCCGAAAACGGCGAATATTCCCGCGTGCGCGTTGATGGCTCGCGCTTGCTCGGGCATACCGAAGCGGGCGGCGGCATTGTCGTCGCCAATGCGCCGCCGGATGTTTTTATGGTCACCGACCTGCGCAAAGCCGGCGTGGAAGTGGAAGCCGAAGCCGAAAACGAACGCTCGCTGCTGATGACAATTTTCATATCGTGGTTTCCGATGCTGCTGCTTATCGGCATTTGGATTTTCTTTATGCGCCAGATGCAAGGCGGGCGCGGCGGGGCTTTTTCGTTTGGCAAAAGCCGCGCGAAAGTGAACGGGCAGACGGAGACAAAAATAACCTTTGAAGATGTCGCCGGTTGCGAAGAGGCAAAAGGCGAAGTCGCCGAGTTGGTGGAGTTTCTGAAAAAACCGGACAAGTTTCGCAAACTCGGCGCGAAAATCCCGCGCGGTGTTCTTATGGTCGGCAACCCGGGCACCGGCAAAACATTGCTGGCGCGCGCCATCGCCGGAGAAGCCGAAGTGCCGTTTTTCAGCATTTCCGGGTCGGATTTTGTTGAGATGTTTGTCGGCGTCGGCGCATCCCGGGTGCGCGATATGTTTGAACAGGCAAAGAAAAACGCGCCATGCATTGTTTTCATTGACGAGATAGACGCCGTCGGGCGTCAGCGCGGCACGGGGCTCGGCGGCGGCAATGACGAGCGGGAACAAACGCTCAATCAGTTGCTGGTGGAAATGGACGGCTTTGAGGAGAATATGGGCGTTATCGTCATCGCGGCGACAAACCGCCCGGATGTTTTGGATCCGGCGCTTTTGCGCCCGGGCAGGTTTGACAGGCAGGTTGTCGTGCCGCTGCCGGATATCCGCGGGCGCGAGGAGATATTGCTTGTGCATTTGCGCAAGGTGCCGATGTCGCGGGATGTTGATGCCAAGGTTATCGCCCGCGGCACGCCGGGTTTTGCCGGTGCCGATTTGGCGAATCTTGTCAACGAAGCCGCCCTGCGCGCCGGACGCGAAAAACGCAAAGTGGTAACGATGCAGGATTTTGACTTTGCCAAAGAGAAGATAATCATGGGCGCGGAGCGGCGCTCCATCGTCATGCCCGAACACGAAAGGCGCAATACCGCCTATCATGAATCGGGGCATGCCATTGTCGCGCGGCTTTTGCCAAATACCGACCCGGTGCATAAGGTCACGATTATCCCGCGCGGGCGGGCGCTCGGCGTTACCATGCAACTGCCGACAGAAGACAGGTATAGCATGACAAAAGCGCGCATATTGGATACCATTTGCGTGCTGCTGGCGGGCAGGGTTGCCGAAGAGTTGTTTATGCGGCAGATGACAACGGGGGCGTCAAACGACTTTGAACGCGCCACCGATATGGCGCGGCGGATGGTAACGCAATGGGGAATGAGCAAAAATCTCGGCACGATGGTCTATGGCGAAGAGGAAGGCGAGGTTTTCCTCGGCAGGTCGGTGACGACGCACAAAAAAGTGTCGGAGGCGACGATGCAAGATGTTGACGCCGAGATTCGCGCCATCATAGACGAGCAATACGCCAAAGCGACAAAGTTGCTTGACGACAACCGCGACAAGGCGGAGGTGATGAGCAAGTGCCTTTTGGAATGGGAGACGATTGACGAGCATCAGATAAATGCCATCATGAAAGGCGAAGAGCCGCAACCCCCCGAAGACCCCCCGGCAGCCCCCCCCGCAGCATCAACCCCCAAACCCAAACGCCCCCGAAAACGCCCCCGCCGCCCTGCGGCAACAGTGCCGGAGGAGGAAGCGGCTTAGAGCGCGCCGAAAGCGCCGACCGCGATTACAAGCCCTATCTGCATCGCGCCGCTATACCAATTGCCGAAGCACTCATTGACGATGATAAACAGGGCGGCTTTGGCTTTTGCGATAATGGTTGTTTCACATAGGAGAATACGATGACCGAAAACAAAACAAACAAACCGCCGACCGAGGCAAAGTTTTCGCCGCCTACGGGTCCGGGGCGGATTACTTTTGTGATGGAAACTCCGCCGCGGCGGGTGGAGATTGTGGATGATGCGGGGCAGAAATTCACGGATGTTTATTGCGGGGTGTTGCTTGTCGGGCGCATCCGGCATTTGCGGGATGGGTCTTTTGTGCCGGTTGCTTTTTTGTTTGGTGGCGGCGAGGGGTTGCATTGCCCTATCCAAGTGCCGCCTGTTTGGGATATTGACGATGCCGTGCGCCGTGTTTTTGAGGTGCGCGAGGGGGATTATCAATGGGCTTTGCCTTTGCCGCCCGCGGTGCATGGCGTTTGGATGCCGCGCGAAAAGCGGCAAGCGCAAACGCGTCGCCCACTGAGCAAAGCGCAACTTGCCGTCATTACTATTGGTTTTTGTGTTATACTTTTTATCGTGTGGTAATCCAGCCGCGCATAACACAAGGAGAAAACACATGGCAAAGCCGTCACTTCATCAAGATGCCGCCAATGGCGGACGCAGCCCGCAAAGCATTGAGGTCGCCGACCTCGGGAGCGTTGTTTCGGTCAAAATGCAATTGAAGGTACTGGTGCGCAAGGAAAAGCCGGGGCTTTTTGAATCCTACTGCCCGGCACTGGACTTGTGGAGCCAAGGCGGTACCGTCGCGGAAGCGAAAAAGAACATCGCCGAGGCGGTGGGGCTTTTTATTGAAACCTGCTACGAGCAGGGCTCGCTTAATCGCGTGTTGCTGGACTGCGGGTTTAGCGCGGAAGTGAAAAAGCAGGAAAAGCGCCGAGACACAATACTCGACGGGTGGGATAAATCCTTTCCGGTCAGCGCCGAGATTCCACTTTCCGCGGCTCCGTTGATGCGCTCTGGAAATTTTCTCGCCGCGTTCGCGTAAGCCGAGGAGAATGAGAAATGTCTAAACTGCCAATTGTTAGCGGTCGGCAACTTGTCGAGTTTATGCGTGGCTACGGCTGGGCCGTGGCCAGGCAGCGGGGGAGTCATGTCTCAATGGTAAAGGATGGCTACCGCACGGTGGTCATCCCGGATAAAGATGAATTGGGCCCGCATGTTGTGCTCGCCAACTTGAAAACCGCGAAAATTAGCAAGCGGGAATTTGAGCGCTACTTTCAGAAAGGCAAGCGCAACAAGAAAAAACCGGCGACATCTTAAGGCGCTTGTTGCGCTTTTGGTCTCCCCGCTTTTGTTGGCGGCGGCAACAAACCGCTGGAAAAGGGGCGGGGGGGTGCTACAATTTGGCTTTTCTATTTTTGCGGGAGGATTTGATTGATGTTTGCGGATATTGTTGACCGGCAGGTGCAAGAGTGCATCGCCGCCGAACTGCGGCGGCAGGAGACGCATATTGAATTGATTGCGTCCGAAAACTTTGCCAGCCCCGCTGTTATGGCGGCGCAAGGGTCGGTGCTGACGAACAAATATGCCGAAGGGTATCCCGGGCGGCGTTATTATGGCGGTTGCGGTTTTGTGGATGACGCCGAGCGGCTTGCCATAGAGCGCGCCAAACAACTTTTTGGCGTCGGGTTTGCCAATGTCCAGCCGCATTCCGGCTCGCAGGCGAACCAAACTGTCTATCATGCTTTTCTCAAACCGGGTGATACCATCCTCGGAATGTCCATCGCCCACGGCGGGCATTTGTCGCACGGCGCCGCCGTCAATGCCAGCGGCAAGATCTACAATGCCATCGGCTACGGCTTGCACCCGCAAACCGAAGACATAGATTATGACGCCGCCGCCGAACTCGCCGAAAAACACAAGCCGAAAATAATCGTTTGCGGCGCATCCGCCTTTTCGCGCACGATAGATTTTGCCCGCTTCCGCCGCATTGCCGATTCCATCGGGGCGCTTTTGCTTGCCGATATCGCCCACTATGCGGGCTTGGTCGCCGCCGGTTTGTATCCCAATCCCGCCGGGCATGCGCAGTTGATAACCACGACAACGCACAAAACCCTGCGCGGGCCGAGGGGCGGGATGATCATGGGCGATGCCGAATATGAAAAGAAAATAAACGGCGCATTGTTTCCCGGCTTGCAGGGCGGTCCGCTGATGCATGCCATCGCCGCCAAGGCGGTCGCTTTTCGCGAGGCGATGGAACCGTCGTTTCGCGATTATCAAAAACAGGTAATCGCCAATATCCGCGCGATGGCGCAGGTTTTTGCCGATGCCGGTTTGCGCATTGTTTCCGGCGGGACGGATTCGCATTTGATACTTTTGGATCTGACCAGCCGCAAGGTTACCGGCAAACTCGCCGAAGAATCACTGGACAAAGCGCACATTACGCTGAACAAAAACGCCGTGCCGAACGACCCGCTGCCGCCGATGATAACAAGCGGCGTGCGCATCGGCTCGCCCGCCGCCACAACGCGCGGCTTTGGCGAGGATGAGTTTTGCGCCGTGGCGAAGATGATATTGCGGGTGCTGGATGCGCCCGAAGATGATGCGGTTTTGCGGCGGGTTGCCGATGAAGTTTGCACTTTGTGCGCGCGCTTTCCCATTTATGGGCGATGACGGGCGATGATGCGGCGGGCGCTGGATCTTGCCGAAAACGGCTACTATTCCGCATCGCCAAACCCGCGCGTCGGTTGTGTTATCGCCCGCGATAATATTGTTATCGGCGAAGGATGGCACAAAGCAAGCGGCGCGGCGCATGCCGAAACCATTGCTTTGCAAAATGCCATTAAGTATGGCGGCGATTTGCATAATGCCGAAGTGTTTGTCAATATGGAACCTTGCGCGCATGTCGGCAAAACGCCTTCGTGTGCGGCGGCTTTGGCGCGGGCAAAACCGGCGGCGGTGCATATCGCCGCCCTTGACCCCAACCCGCTGACATTCGGGCGCGGCGCGGCGATGTTGAAAAAGGCGGGCATTGCCGTGCGGGTTTTGCCGCCCGATGATGTTTTGGCGCGGCGGGCGGTTTCGCTCAATGCCGGTTTTTATTCGCGCATGATTCGCAAACTGCCGTGGGTGCGGATAAAACTCGCCGCAACAATAGACGGCAAAACCGCTCTCGCCAATGGCAAAAGCAAATGGCTGACGGCAAAAGCCGCCCGTGATGATGTCCACAGATGGCGGGCGCGTTCTTGTGCGATTCTCACCGGCGTCGGCACGGCTGAGAAGGATGACCCGCTTTTGACCGTGCGGGCTTTTTCCATCCCGCGCCAGCCGCTGCGGGTTTTGGTTGATTCTTCGCTGCGCGCTCCGCCGCATTTGCGGATGTTTAATGACGGCGGCAAAACCCTGATAGCGACATGCCAAAAGCCGCCGCCCAAAAAGAAGTATGGCAAAAATACCGAAGTTGTGCAGTTGCCGGGGGCGGATGATAAAACCGATTTGGCGGCATTGTTGTCTTTGCTCGCCGCCCGCGGTATTAATGAAGTAATGGTGGAAGCGGGGCGGAAGTTGTGCGGGGCGGTTTTTGCCGCCGGTTTTGCCGACGAGTTGGTTGTTTATACGGCGGCGCGTATTTTGGGCGATGATGCATTGCCGATGTTCGCATCGCCGCCGCCAAAAAGTATCAATGCCGCGCCGCGTTTTGCCGTTCGGTCGGTTGATACTTTCGCTCCCGGCGATATTCGCGTTGTTTATGAAAACCCCGCCGCCATTGCCGCCATCGCCGGTTTTATGCGCCGCCGCTCTCCGGTTGTTTGACGATGACAATGCCGCCAAATACAAACACTATCGCCATTGTCGGGCGCGCCAATGTCGGCAAATCCATGCTGTTTAACCGCCTGTGCGGCAAGGCGGATGCGATTGTGCATGCGCGCCCGGGGATGACTTTGGATATCATCGCCGCCCGATTGCCAAATGCCGACATTACTTTGTGGGATACCGCCGGCATTGCCGGGGAAGACGATGACAGCGGTTTTGCAAAACTCGCCAAGCGGCAAACCGCCAATGCCATCAAAACCGCGGCGGCGGCGATATTGGTTGTTGATGCCCGCGAAGGAGTGCGTCCCGCCGATGCCGAGTTGTTGCGGCAGTTGCGCCGCCGCGGCATTCCGCGCTTTTTTGTGGTTAATAAAAGCGAAGGTTTGCCCGCGCCGTTTGGCGATTTTTATGCATTGGGCGAAGCGCAAATGTTTGCCGTTTCGGCAAAACGCGGCGATGGTTGCGCCGCCCTTGCCGCCGCCCTCTCCGCACTTCCGCCGCCGCAACTATCCGGTAATGATGGTGAAAATGCCGCCGCCGGTGAAGATGAAAACCCGCTTTCCATTGCGATTATCGGACGCCCGAATGTCGGCAAATCCACTTTAATAAACCGCATTCTGGGCTATGAACGAATGCTGGTTTCGGATGTCGCCGGAACGACGAGAGACAGCGTCCGCTGCCACTATCGGGCAAAAGACGGCGGCGGGGTTTTTGCATTGATAGACACGGCGGGTTTGCGCCGCCGCCGCGCCGACAACGCCCGCGAGAAGTTGTCGGTATCCGCCGCGCGGCAGACACTCGGCAGGGCCGAAGTCGGCTTGCTGATGACCGACATTACAACCGGCGCAACCCATCAGGACAAGCGCATCGCCGCTTTGATGGCAAAATCGGCATGCGCGGCGGTCGTCCTTGCAAATAAGGCGGATAGCGTCAGCCGCAAAGAGCGCGCCGGGCGTTTGGCGCATATCGCATCATCTTTGCCGTTGGTTTCGGCTGCCGATGCTTTTGCCATATCGGCGCGGGACGGGGATTTTCCGCTTGCCAAAATATTGACGGCGGCGCGCAAGGCGGCGGCGGGCGGCAAAGAGCAATTTCCCTCCGCCAAACTCACGCGAATGCTGGAAAAGATAACCGCGCATTTGCCGCCGCCGCGGGCCGGCGGGGGAAGGCCAAAGTTGCGTTATGCCCATCAGGGCGGGCGTTTTTGCATTGTCGTCCATGGCGGCGGGACGGAAAAAATCGGCGATGATTACCGGCGTTATTTGGCGGCGGCTTTTTGCCGCGAGTTGTCATTGCGCGGCGCGCCGATGAAGATAATCCTGCGCACCGGCCGGGCATAACCGCCATACTATCAATGACGCGGGCGCTTTTGGTTGCGGCTTCCGTTTATGACGGCAGGCGCGGCACAAGCCAATCGTCCGTTGAAGATGCGCATGAACTTTCGCAGTTGGCATCCGCCGCCGGTTTGGACGGGCTGGCGATAAAAACAATGCGCGTGCGCGCCGCCCATCCGGCGACTTTTTTTGGCGCCGGCGGCGTTGACGCGCTTTGCGCGCTTGCCGCCGAAGTGCGCGCCGATATGATAGTTGTCAATCGCGATTTGACGGCAATGCAATCGCGCAATCTGGAAGTTGCAGTCGGCAGGGCGGTGCTGGACAGGAGCGGTTTGATACTGGACATTTTCGCCCGCCGCGCGCGCACGCACGAAAGCAAAACACAAGTGGAACTCGCCCGCAGCCAGCGGCATCTGAGCAGGTTGGCGGGTTTGTGGTCGCACTTGGAAAGACAGCGCGGCGGCATTGGCGTGCGCGGCGGGCCGGGCGAGAAACAAATAGAACTTGACCGCCGCCAAACCGGCGAAAAAATCCGCCGCTTGCGCTTGCGCATTGACCGGCTGCAAAGCCGCGGCGATAGTGCAAGAAAACGGCGGCGCAAAAACGGCGTTTTGTCGGCGGCGATTGTCGGTTATACCAATGCCGGAAAATCCACGCTTTTTAATAGTTTGACGCGCGCCGCCGCTCCGGCAAATGACCGGATGTTTGATACGCTGGAACTTAAATCGCGGCGGATGTATTTGGACGGCGGAACTTCGTCATCTTCGGCAAATGGCGGCGGCTTTGGCGATAACAATAACGATAATGATAATGTCAATATGGCGGCGGCGGATAATATCAATGCGGTTATTTCCGACACCGTGGGTTTTATCCGCGAGTTGCCGCATGAGTTGGTTAGCGGCTTTGCGGCGACACTGCGCGACAGCGCCGACAGCGATTTGTTGCTTATCGTTGCCGATGCCGCAAGCGGGGAATGGCGGCGGCAG
Source organism: Gammaproteobacteria bacterium (assembly GCA_051009015.1). Classification (GTDB taxonomy): domain Bacteria; phylum Pseudomonadota; class Gammaproteobacteria; order Tethybacterales; family Persebacteraceae; genus JAHRAH01. The sequence goes on from JBPCWZ010000025.1 coordinate 17,075, forward strand.
TTGTCGGTTGTTATGGCGACTTTGGCGCAAATCGGCGCGGCGCAAGTGCCGCATTTGCTGGTGATGAACAAAAGCGACCGGGTTGCCAATGCCGCCGCCGTTATGGACGATTATGATACAAACGGCGGTTATGGCGATGGCGATGCGGATATTGACATTGCATCGGCGGTTTGGATATCGGCAAAAACCGGCGCCGGAATGGACAACCTGCGCCGCCGCTTGCGCGATTGTTTGGGGCGGATTCGGCGCGGCGGTTTTGCCGGGCAAAAATGATGGTAGAATAAGCGGCTTTTCATCGGCGCGAAGAATCACAACAACAAACGACAAACCAACGATGCGGATTTTTTCCAAAGACCTGCCCGACATTGAAGAAGTGGTGCGCGATTTTATCGGGCGACTTTTGGGCGGCAAAAACAACAACAACAAGCGCAAGCGCGCCTTTTCGCGCGACGAAGGCGGCGAGGGCGGCAATGGCAGCGGCGGCGGGCATGACCAATCCCCCCCTTTCAACATTCCGCCGATGCGCTATGTGCTGACTCTGGCGGCGGCGGCGATATTGGTTTTGTGGGCGCTTGCCGGTTTCTTTACGGTGGATGCCAGCGAGCGGGCGGTGATGTTTCGCCTCGGCAAGCCGTCCGGCGTCAAAACCCCCGGGCTTGCATGGCATGCGCCGTTTATTGAAGATTACCGCATTGTCAATCTTCTGGAAGTGCGGCAGGTGGAAGTCGGCTATCGCGGCGCGACCAAAAACAAAAACCCGCGCGAATCGCTAATGCTGACCGGCAATCTTAATATTATTGACATGCAGTTTGTCGTGCAGTATGTTCTCAATGATCCCGAGCGTTTTTTGTTTGAAAACCGCTTTGCCAGCCGCCGCGCCGAGGATGTCGTCCAGCAGGTCGCCGAGACGGCAATGCGCGAGGTTGTCGGCAAAAACCGGATAGATTTTGTGCTTTACGAAGGGCGCGAAGCCGTCGCCAGCGAGACCAAAGCGGCGATGCAAAGGATACTGGACAACTATAAAACCGGCATACAGATAAATCAGGTGGCGGTGCAAAATGTCCAGCCGCCCGACCAGGTGCAGGCGGCTTTTGAAGATGCCATCAAAGCGCGGCAGGACCGCGACCGCAAGATAAACGAAGGCGAGGCATATGCCAATGACATTATCCCCCGTTCGCGCGGGCAGGCGGCGCGGGTTATCGCCGATGCCGAAGCATACCGCGAAAGTTCCATCGCAAGGGCGCAGGGCGAAGCCGACCGGTTTTTGCTTCTCTCCGCCGAATACGAAAAAGCCCCGCGGGTGACGCGCCGCCGCTTATATCTGGAAACAATGGAGACGGTAATGGGACGGGCGAACAAAGTTTTGCTGGACGGCGGCGATGCCGGCAATTTGCTATATCTGCCGCTGGATAAGTTGCTGAGTGCCGGCGCGGCTTTGGCGGCAAACCGGGACGACAACGAAACGGCAAACGAAGGCGGCGGCACGCCTTTGCGGCTGGACGACCTGAAAGACCGCCTGCGCCGCTCGCTGAGGGAGCAATAAGATGAAAGGAATGCGCGCGTTGATTGTCGCCGCCGTTTTTGCGGTGGGCGTGTTTGTGCTGCTGGGCTCGCTTTTGTTTGTGGTGTATCCGTGGCAGAGCGCCCTGATACTGCAGTTTGGCAAGGTCATCGGCGTCAAGAAGGAGCCGGGGCTGTATGTCAAAGCACCGTGGCAGGATTTGCGCATGTTTGATTCTCGCGTGCTGACGATAGACACCGAGGATCCGGATTTGTACATTACCGCCGAGAAGGAAAACATTCTGGTGGATGTTTATATCAAATGGCGGATTATTGACCCGGAGAAGTTTTACACCGATTTGCGCGGCAGCGAAGCGCAGGCGGTCGGGCGGATGTTGGAGATTATCAACCGCGGCTTGCGCGACGAGATAGGCAAGCGGACGGTCAAAGAAGTCGTCACCGGCGACCGCGCCGGAGTGATGGCGCACATGCAGGAACTTGCCGGGACGGCGGCGGCGGGCATTGGCTTGGAAGTGATTGATGTTCGCCTGAAGCGGGTGGATTTGCCGCCGGCGGTGTCGGAGAATGTCTATAAAAACATGATTGAAGAACGCCGCCGCATCGCGAATGAGCGGCGCTCCACCGGCGAAGCCGAAAAAGAAACGATACGCGCCGAAGCCGACCGCAAAAGGGCGGTTATCATCGCCGAAGCGCAAAAGAAATCCGAACAAGTGCGCGGTATCGGCGATGCCCGCTCGGCGGAGATCTTTGCCGCAGCGGCACAGCAAAACCCGGAGTTTTACGATTTTTATCGCAGTTTGGCGGCATACAACAAATCCATGGGCGTCTCCGGTGATATTTTGATACTGAGTCCGGATTCGGATTTTTTCAAGTATCTTAAGGAACAGGGCGCAAGCCGCTAATGGCGGGCGGTTGCCGGATGTCATCTTTTGCCGCACGGCGGGGCAAACTGACAAAAGCCGTTTTTTGTATGATACAATCTGTGCCGATGTTTGCGGGCATGTTTGATATTTGTCGTTTACCATCGCACGGCGCACGGCGCACGGCGCACGGCGCACGGCTGAGACCTTTGCACAAACGGCTTTTGCCGTCATTGCTTTGGTTGTCGGCGGTTTTTGCGCTTTGAC
>JBPCWZ010000026.1:0-22651 GCA_051009015.1 Gammaproteobacteria bacterium
TGCCGGATTAATTCAATACTTACCGGGATTTTGCCGTCCGCCCTTTCCCGCGTGAAAGGTTCGGGCACGAGGCTAATGCCGCCGCCACAAGCCGTCAAAAGGCAGAAAACGAAAATGATGCAAAAGATGCGCATGCCGCTATTGTAATATAACCGCCGCCCGAATTCGCCCAATTCCGCCAGATTCCCGCCTGTGCGGGAATGACGGCGGCGGCGGGAATAACGATGTTAAAGCCCTGTAAGGGCGAAATGTTATAGCACGGGGCAACGCCCCGTGAATTGGCATATTGTTCGGGGCTATAAAAAACACCGATGCAAAAGTTATTGTGTTGTTTGGTAGAATTGGCGGATATTGCAACCTCGGAGGAGTGATGGAAAACAAAAACATTATTGGAGACAAGGAGCAAGTGCAAGCCGTGCTAAAGCGCATTAGGCACGATATTGCATGGCTGGAAAAACGCCTGACAACTCCGCCGAAAGAAAGCGGCGATAACTGTGACGGCGGCGATGCCGCAGATTTCACGCAGTATTTTTTCAACGGCAAAGGTCCTTATGACAAAGAGCGTTTGGTGCTTGCCGTTATTCGCCATTGGGTCAGGGAAAAAAGAACCGCCAATGTCAATGCGTTAAGCATGGAATTTCCGCAGAAGTTAACCGGCGCTGGCGGGAGCAGCGGTTTGTTGATGTCGCTGCAAAAAGCCCAAATGCTTTTTCAGCAAACGGGGTATCCCCAGCGGATTATGACGCGCGGCAGGTTTGACACCATCGTCACCGGCGACGGCAGGGAATATACGGTTTCGTCCCAATGGACGAATTTGAACATCCGCTATTTTATTGACAACGCCCGCAGATTGGGCTATGAAATAAAGCAATTCGCGGGTGATGATTAAACCGCCCGCCGCCATTGACGGCTATTGTTTGTTAAAGCCCGGCAAAAGCGGCGATTATCAGTACCACCAATTAATCGGATAACTCGCGGGCGCGGCGGGCGCCGGCTTTTGTTGCGGCGCGGATTATTTTGGCGGCGGGGCGGGGGTTATTGTTGTTTCAAAGGTAATGCCTTTGTCTTCCACTATTGAACGCACCGGCAAAAAGCCCATATCGGGGGCTAACCAGAAGATGCGGGGACCGCGGCTGCTGCGGTAACTTACCGGTATCGCCGTTAGTTCTCCCAAAGAAGTCGTTAGGGTTTCCGCCGCGCCGGTTTCATAAACATAATCGCGGATGCGCCAGCCGTCTGTTTGGCGGATGTTGCCGGTCAATATCCGCCCCGCCGCATAGTGGCTGTATATGATAGTCAGATAATCGTATAGCGGCGCGGTTATGGTTGCGGTTTTGTTTTCTTCCCCGCGCATCAGTTGCAGTATTTTGCCGTCAAAAGCCGCGCTTTGCGGCGGGTGGCTGCCGCGCTTTTGATGATAAACCGACATTTGCAAGCCATCCTCCCCGGAAACCCGCCCGGCGCTGCTGTTGAAAACATCGCCGTGCAGGATTTTTGCCAAACCGACGGCGGATGCTGTGCGGTCTATGCGGTATTCGCCGTTGTCGTTTATGGTAAGCGTATCGGCGACTTGTGCGGCTTTGACGCCGTTGATGGAAAAATGATAAAACACCGTCAGCGACAATGCGCCGCTTTTGTTTTCGCCGCTGTTTGATTGTGCCGATTGTGCCGATGCGCCGCCCGCCAAACTTGCCGCCGCAAACAAAAGCACCGCCGCAAACAAAAGCCGCCCCGCCCGCCAAACTTGCATTCCGCCCATCGTGCAATTATAATAACAAAATGACCGCGCCGACATCACAAAAGCCAAAAGCGCAACAAACGCCAAAAGCATCGCCCGGCGGCAAATTGGTGCTTTTTGATTTTGACGGCACTTTGGCGGATACCGCCGATGATATGCTCGCCGCTTTGAACCGCCTTCTTGCCGAATATCAAAAACCCCCGTTGTCGCGGGCGGCGGCTGTCGGCTGCATATCCGGCGGGGCGCGGGCGCTTTTGCAAAAAGGCGGCATTGATGAAGCGGAAGCGGAAAAGGCGCGGGCGGTTTTTTTGCGTTATTACGAAGAAACCGGTTATGCCAAAACGCGGCTTTTGCCCGGTATCGCCGCGATGTTGAAAACACTCAACGGCGGCGGCATCCGCTGGGGCGTGGTAACAAACAAACCGCGCCGGTATTACCAACCGATTGCCGAAATGCTGGGTTTGGCATCGCGCGGGGCGGCGGTAATGTTGTGCGGCGATGATTTAGCAAAAGCCAAACCGCATCCGGACGGATTGCTCGCCGCCGCCGGTCAAACGCCGCCGGAATGTTGCTTTTATGTCGGCGATGACTGGCGCGATGCCGCCGCCGCCGGTAATGCCAAAATGGCTTTTATCGCCGCGGTGTGGGGGTATTTTTGCCAAGACGAAAGATGGCAAAACCTGCCGGTTTTTGCGCTGGCGTCCAAACCTTCGCTTGTGCCTTTGCTGGCGCGGGTTTTGGCGGGGCATTGAAAAACGGCGCGGCGGTGTTATATTAATGCACGGGCAAACTGACAATGCGGGCGAAAGCCCAAAGGCAAAACCATGAGCGACAAAGAAAAGCCGGACGAAGAAGCCGGGCGCGAAGAAGATAACACAAACAAAACCGCCGCCGAAAGCGCGAAGGCGGCGGATGACAATGCGGGCGACAATGCGGGCGAAGAGGCGTTGGAATTCACGCCGGTTTTGCCGTTGCGCGATGTTGTTGTTTTTCCGCGTTTGGTAATGCCGCTTTTTGTCGCCCGGCGGTCGTCTTTGCGGGCGCTGGAAATGGCGGCAAAAACAGGCGGGCGGGTTTTTCTGGTAACGCAAAAAACCCCGGCGACCGAAGAGCCGCAGGGCGACGAACTTTATGATGTCGGCTGCGTTGCCAATGTTTTGCAAACGCTGAGTTTGCAAGAAGGCACAAGCAAGATATTGGTTGAAGGAACCGACCGCCGCCGCGCCGCCTATCACAAACAGGACGGCGTTTTGGTCGCCAGGTTGTCGCCGGTTGACGACACGGTTGAGGCGAGCGAAGAACTTGCCGCCGCCGGCGTGCGCGCGCTCAAAACACACCTGAAAGCGTTTTCGCAAATCGGGCGCAAATCGGGCGCCGATGTCATGGCGCGCATTGAGGGCGTTGAAGAACTGCCGAAGTTGCTGGATTTGGTATGCTCGGTTTTTCCGATGCCTATCAAGAAGCGGCAGGCGTTTTTGGAAATGACCGACATTTTGCGCCGCACCCAAAAACTCATCGCCCTGATAGAAAGCGAAACCGAAGTGCAGCAAATAGACCGCAAGATTCGCGGGCGCGTCAAAGACCAGATTGAAAAAAACCAGCGGGAATATTACCTGCAGGAACAAGCCCGCGCCATTCACCGCGAACTCGGCGACGACCAGGCGGCGGAAACGGACGACCTGAAAAAACGCGTCAAAAATGCCGGAATGTCCAAACAAGCGCGCGAAAAATGCGAGCAGGAATTGCGCAAGTTGTCCATGATGTCGCCGATGTCGGCGGAGGCAAATGTCATCCGCTCGTATGTGGATATCATCGCCGGTTTGCCGTGGAAGAAGCGGACGCTGGCGTCAAAAACCGCCGACGAAGCACAGGCGGTTTTGGATGCCGATCATCACGGGCTGGAAAAAGTCAAAGAGCGCATTTTGGAATATCTCGCCGTGCAAAAGCGGACGGCAAACAAAAAGACGCCGGGCAAAGCGCCGGTGTTGTGTCTTGTCGGGCCTCCGGGCGTGGGCAAAACTTCGCTGGGGCGCAGCATTGCCGCGGCGACCGGGCGTGTTTTTGCGCGCATCTCCCTCGGCGGCGTGCGCGACGAAGCCGAAATCCGCGGGCACCGGCGGACATATGTCGGCTCCATGCCCGGCAAGATTATCACCGCGATGACAAAGTCCGGAGTCAAAAACCCGCTGATACTGCTGGACGAAATAGACAAACTCGGCGCCGACTGGCGCGGCGACCCGACTTCGGCATTGCTGGAAGTGCTGGACCCGGAACAAAACAAAAACTTCGCCGATCATTATGTTGAAGTGGATTATGATTTGTCGGAGGTGCTGTTTGTAACTACCGCCAACACGATGAACATCCCGCCGCCGCTGACCGACCGGCTGGAGATTATCCGCCTCTCCGGTTATACCGAAGAGGAAAAGATCAATATCGCCCGGCGTCATCTCATCGCGCGGCAAAGAGCCGAAAACGGCGTGCGCGAAGACGAAGCCGGCATTCGCACTTCGGCATTGCGCGATATCGTCCGCTATTACACTCGCGAAGCGGGCGTGCGCGATTTGGAGCGGGCGGTTTCCAAAATACTGCGCAAGATAGTGCTGGAAAGCGACCGGCGCGAAACGGCAAAAACCGGCGACAACAAAGCCAAAGCCGAAAGCGAAAATGCCAAAGCCGAAAGCAGTAAAGCCGAAAGCGTCAAAGCCGAAAGCGGCGATGACAAAACCGAAGCCGAAGACAAAGCCGCCGCCATTACCATCACGCCCGGCAAGTTAAAGAAATATCTCGGCGTGCAAAAATACCGCTACGGCATTGCCGCCGACAACAACAAGATAGGGCAGGTTACCGGTTTGGCATGGACGGCTGCCGGTGGCGATTTATTGTCGGTGGAAGCATGCGCCTTTCCCGGCAAGGGCAAGATACTGCGCACCGGCAAACTCGGCGAAGTCATGCGCGAATCCATAGAAGCGGCTTTTTCCACCGTGCGCGCCCGGGCGGCGAGTTATAACCTCAATGCCAACTTCGCCCGCACGACAGATTTTCACATTCACCTGCCCGAAGGCGCGATATCCAAAGACGGGCCATCGGCGGGCATTGCCATTGCCACGGCGTTGTTGTCGGTTTTGTCGGAAGCCCCCGTCCGCTGCGACACGGCGATGACCGGCGAGATAACCTTGCGCGGCGAAGTTTTGCCTATCGGCGGCGTCAAGGAAAAACTTTTGGCGGCGGCGCGCGGCGGCATTCGTCATGTCATCCTGCCGAAAGAAAACGAAAAGGATTTGGCGGACATTCCGGCGGCGGTCAAAAGCAAGTTTGACATTCGGCTGGTTAAGTGGATTGACGAAGTTTTCGCCCTCGCCCTTGACAAGCCGCAGCGCAAAAAGCGCAGTGCCGAAGCCGCCCCCCCGGCAAACAAACGGCAGCCGAACAAGCGGCAGGGTTTAATCACGCATTAATAGCAGCCGCCCGAAAGGCGGCGGAAAACAAGGCGCGTTTTTTGCGGTTTTATGCTGGCGGAGTTGGGGCAACTTGCGATAGCCTTGGCGCTGTGTTTGGCGCTTGTGCAGGCGGCGGCGTTTTCGCGTCCGGTTGCGGCGGCTTTTTTGGCGCGCGGGCAGTTTGTCTTTTTGGCGGCGGCGCTTGTGCTGCTGGCGGTGCTTTTTGCGCTTGACGATTTTTCGGTCGCATATATCGCGAACAACTCAAACACTAACTTGCCCTTGCGTTACAAGTTATCGGCGGTTTGGGGCGGGCATGAGGGGTCTATGCTTTTATGGGTTTTTATGCTTGCGCTTTGGACTTGCGCGGTATCGTTTTCGCGGCAAATGCCGGATGTTTTGCGCGCCCGGGTAGTGGCGGTTTTGGGCGGGATTAGCACCGGCTTTTTGGCTTTTGTCCTTTTGACTTCCAGTCCTTTCGCCCGTTTGATTCCGGCGGCGACAGAGGGGCGGGATTTGAATCCGCTTTTGCAGGATCCGGGTTTGATATTTCATCCGCCGATGTTGTATATGGGTTATGTCGGTTTTTCGGTCGCTTTTGCCTTTGCGGTTGCGGCACTTGCCGGGGCGAAGATGGATGTGCAGTGGGCGAAGTTTGCGCGCCCGTGGGTTTTGGCGGCGTGGATATTTTTGACTTTGGGGATAACGCTGGGAAGTTGGTGGGCGTATTACGAGTTGGGATGGGGCGGATGGTGGTTTTGGGATCCGGTGGAAAACGCATCCTTTATGCCGTGGCTTGCCGGCACCGCACTACTGCATTCCATAGCGGCGACAGAATCGCGCGGGGTTTTCAGGCCCTGGACGGCATTGCTGGCGGTATTGACTTTTTCGCTGTGCTTGCTGGGGGCGTTTTTGGTGCGTTCGGGGGTATTGACTTCGGTGCATTCTTTCGCCGCCGACCCTGCGCGCGGCGCGTTTATACTGGCTTTGACGGCGGCGGCGGTTGCGGGGGCTTTGATTTTGTATGCGCGGCGTGCGCATTTGCTTGGCGGCGGGGGAGGGCGTTTTGCCCCGCTATCGCGCGAGACCGGTATTTTGTTGAATAACATATTCCTCAGCGCGGCGACTTTTGCAGTGCTGCTCGGCACGCTATACCCGCTGATACTGGATGCTTTGGGGGGCGGGAAAATATCGGTGGGACCGCCTTATTTCAATGCGGTATTCGCCCCGCTGGCATCCATCGCGGCGGCTTTGTCGGTTTTTGGCGCGGTTTGTTATTGGAAGAGCGACAAGTTATCGCGCATTGCCGGGAAGTTATCGCCGGTTTTTATTGCCGCCGTTGTTGTCGGCGGGCTTTTGCCTTTTGTGTTTGATGAAAACTACAACTACGCCGCCGCCGCCGGTTTGATATTGTCGTGCTGGATATTCTTCGGCACTTTGCGGGCGGCGGCAAGCGGCGATATTAACAAGGGCGGCGGTTTTTGGGGGATGATAACCGCCCATTTTGGCATTGGCGTTTTTGTTTTGGGGGTGACTCTTGTCGGGGCGTATCAATCGGAGCGCGATGTCAAAATGATTTTCGGCGAAGAGGTGAAACTCGGCAAAATGGTGTTTGTTTTGCAAAGCGTAAGCGAAGAAAGGGGCGAAAACTACCGCGCCCTTGTCGGCGATATCATCGTCGCCAAAGACGGCAAAACCATCGCAAGGTTGCGCCCCGAAAAAAGGTTTTATGACGCATCGCCAAAAACGGCATTGACGGAAGCGGGCATAGCGGCAAAAGCCGACGGCGATTTGTATGCATCCCTCGGCGCGCAACTTGAAAGCAATGCGTGGAGCGCAAGATTGCAAATAAAACCCTTCATCCGCCTAATCTGGGGCGGCGCGCTATTAATGGCACTGGGCGCCCTGATAGCAACCACAACCCGCCGCCGCAAAAAAGAATAACAAAAAGCAACGGGCGGAATATGTCATTTCGCCATCTTGCCCTTTCGGGGCTTTAAGTTAGCGGTTGGTAATGTTGTATGTTGTCAGGTCGGACAGGAGGTCGCCTAATCCTTCGTTGGGGCTGCATTGTTCGCCGCAGGCGTGTAAGAGCGCTTTGCCGGACAGGTATCTGCCGTCGCCGCTGCCTTGGATTGTTATGCCGATGGATTCCAGATAATCCGCCGAATGCAGTAAGCCGCGGCGGCGGCATGCTTCGTCAAAGTCGTCAAAATCTATCGTGTTCGGCAGCAGCAGGTTGTTCGCCGTCAGGTATTCGTCAAACGCGCCCGCCTGCCCGCCGCTCGCAACTTGCCCGCCGCAGCCGCCGAGTATCAGCGCCGCCGAAAATGTCAAAAGCGCCAAAGGCGCGAAACCGAAAGGGCGCGGGCGGGGTTTGCCGCCGCCTTTCTTCGCAAGCATCCGCAAAAGTGCAAACATAATGCGCCATAGAATACCACAAAACCACCGCCGGACAAAAATCATCCTGTTCCGCATCCGCCCGTAAATATCGCCCGCCTGTGATATTCCGTATCCATAAACATGCCCGCCCGTGTTTGCCGCCTTTTGCGGAAGATGTCCGCCCGCCGCCCGTCCGCCGGAAACATGTGCGAAAAAGCATAAAAGGCGAAAAGGCGACAACGGCGAAAAAAGCCAACTTTGCATTATCCGGCAAAGATGGCGGCAAAGATGGCATAAGGCGATATAATCGGGCAATGCCAAATGTCCGCAACATTACAAGCACAAAAGCCGCCGAGCCGGATGCCCGGGCGCAGGCGGTTTTGTCTTCGCTGGTGCGCGAATATATTGAATGCGGGGAGCCGGTCGGCTCGCGCACTTTGGCGCGCATAAGCCGGATGAACCTGAGCGCCGCGACAATGCGCAATGTCATGTCCGATCTGGAAGTCGGCGGCTTTTTGGTCAGCCCGCATGCTTCCGCCGGGCGCGTGCCTTCGGCGCGCGGCATTCGCTTTTTTGTCGACCGCCTGCTGACGGCATCCGCCCCGCCCGCCGGTGCCGCCAGAAAGATGCAAGGCGGAGTCGGCGGCGATACAATGCGCGATGTTTTGTTTTCCGCCGCCCGCACGGTGTCGGAACTTACCCGCTTTGCCGGTTTTGTCGTCGCGCCGCCGCGCGCGCCGGCTGTCAAATCCTTGCGCTTTGTCCGCCTTTCGCCCGGGCGGGCTTTGGCGGTTATCGTCACGCCGGACGGCGAGATTTTCAACCGCATACTGCAGTGCGACCGCGCCCTTTCGGAGCGCGAAATGCACATAGCCGCCGGTTTTTACAACCGCCAAATGTCGGGTTTGACATTCGGCGAAGCGGAAACTTTTTTGCGCCGCAAGGTTATCTCTTTGCGCGGCGAGATAGCCGATCTTTTGCGGCGGATGCTGGAGACGGCATCGGATGACGAAAACGGCGGCGATGTGCGCGTTGCCGGAGAACTCAACTTATTGGAACAAAATGATTTGTCGGCGGATCTGGACCGCCTGCGCAAACTGCACCGCCTGTTGCGGCGCAAAACCGACATTTTGCATCTGATAGACAAAAGCCGCCGCGCCGGTAATGTGCGCGTTTTTATCGGCAACGAATGCGGGCACGAGGCGCTTGCCGAGTGCAGTGTCGTGCTTGCCAAAGTCGGCGGCGATGAAAAGAAGGCGGCGGTCGGCTTTGTCGGCGTCATCGGTCCCAAAAGAATGCGCTACCAGCAGGTCATCGCTACCGTCAATCTTGCTTCCGCCGCAGTCGCCGAAGAATGGCGGCGGATGCGCGCCGAGATCGGCGGATAGGCGGCAAAAGGTCAATTGTTTGTTATAATCGCCGAATGCGCCGATGGCGCGACATGCAACAATGGAAAACACCGCCCCCGTTATCAACGCCGAACTGAGCGCCGCGCCCGCCGCGTCCGATGTTGTCTTCACCGACAACGCCGCCCGCAAGGTCAAGGCGCTGATAGAAGAGGAACAAAACCCGGCGCTGATGTTGCGGGTTTTTATTTCCGGCGGCGGCTGCTCGGGCTTTCAATACGGCTTTACTTTTGACGAAGACCGCGCCGACGACGACACGGCGCTGGAAAAAATGGGCGTTACCGTGCTTGTTGATGCCATGAGTTTGCAGTATCTGCTCGGCGCGGAGATAGATTACCGCGAAGGTTTGGAGGGGTCGCAGTTTGTCATCCGCAACCCCAATGTAACTTCCACTTGCGGCTGCGGGTCGTCCTTTTCGGTATAGCCGCCGCCGCGCTTTTTTATTCCAACAACCACAAACAAAAAGGAAACACAACAATGAAACGCACTACTTTTTCGCGCCGCGCTTTTTTGGCGGCGATGGGCGCCGGGGCTGCCGCCGCCGGCTTTTCGTTTCCGGCGCGCGCCGACGAGGAAGCGAAACTGAACTTCTACAACTGGGACACCTATATCGGCGAGACGACCCTTGCCGACTTCAAAGCCGCCTCCGGCATTGATGTCAAGATGGACTTGTTTGGCGACAACTCCGAGTTGTTTGCCAAAATGCGCGAGGGCAACCCGGGTTATGATGTCATTGTGCCGACCGACGAATATGTCGACCGCATGCATCAGGCGGGTTTGCTGCAGCCGCTGGATCATTCCGCCATTCCCAACTTCGCGCGCAATGTGGACGAGAACTTTCAGGATGCCGCCTTTGACCCGGGGCGCAAATTCTCCATGCCCTATATGTGGGGGACGATGGGTATCGCCTACCGCATATCCAAAGTGGAGCGCCCGACTTCGTGGAGCGCCGTCTGGGGCGCGGAATCGGCAAAATACGCCGGGCGCATCGCATGGATAAGCGAATCTTCGTCAATGCTGGGGATGGCGCTCAAATCGTTGGGCTATTCCTTCAACTCCACAAGCGCCGCCGAGATTAAGCAAGCGGCGGATATGCTCATCCGCCACAAGGGCAATGTCAAAACCATCGCCGAAGACAACGGGCAGGATTTGCTGGCATCGGGCGAAGTTGATATCGCGGTTGAATGGAGCGGCGATATCGCGCAACTGCGCAGCGAAGACCCCGATGTGGATTATGTCATTCCGGGCGAAGGGTCGTATTACTGGCAGGATTGCTTGTGCATTCCGGCAGGCGCGCCGCATCCGAAAAATGCCCATGCCTTTATGAACTTCCTGCTGGATGCCGAAGTCGGCAAGGATTTGGCGGAATACATAGAATACGCCACGCCGAATGCCGCCGCCCGCAAACTGACAAACGAAGCATACCGGACAAACAGCATTACCTTCCCCCCGGCGGACATTTTGCCGAAGTTGGAACCTTCGCTGTATCTGGGCGAAGCGCGCTCCAAACTCATAGAAGACGAATGGACGCGCATCCTCGCCGCCTGACAAACGGCGGGGAATAACAACAACAAAAAACCGCCGCGCATTTTTCCGCATAAGGCAAAATGCGCGGCGCGGTTGTTTTGTCAAACAAGCGATGATGCAAGCGGAGCATTGGCGCAAACGCCCGCGGGTTTTTGCCGCTTTGGCGGTGCCGCAGGTGTTGTGGCTGCTGGTGTTTTTTATTATTCCGCTCGGCTTTATCTTTGCGCTGAGTTTTTCGGAAAAAACCGGCGTCATCGGGCACGACCTGACATGGACAAGCGAAAACTACCTGCGCGCATTGGAGCCGGTTTATTTTGGCATACTCCTGAAATCCCTCGCCATCGCCGCCGGGGCGACTTTGTTGTGTTTGCTTATCGGCTATCCGGTTGCGCTTGCCATCGCCTTTGCGCCGCGCCGGTTGAAGATACCCCTGCTTCTTGCCATAACCCTGCCGTTTTGGATAAACATTATCGTGCGCACCTATTCGCTCATCTCGGTCTTTCGCACGCGCGGTTATCTTAATGCGGTATTGGAATGGTTTTGGGACGGCGGCAATGCGATACTCGGCTTTGTCGGCTTGCCGTCCGGGGGGGCGTTTGAACCTTTGCAACTTTTGCATACCAATGTTGCGGTAATGCTCGGCGTTGTTTATGTTTTTTTGCCTTTTATGATATTGCCTTTGTATGCGGCGATGGAGCGTTTTGACAAATCCTATCTGGAAGCGAGTTTGGATTTGGGCGCCGGGCATTGGCGCACTTTGTTTTCGGTTTTGCTGCCGCTGACGGCGCCGGGTGTTGCATCGGGGATTATCATTGTTTTCGTCCCGGCGCTGGGCGTGTTTTTCATCGCCGACATGCTCGGCGGCGCCGACAGTCAATTGATAGGCAATGTCATAGAGCGGCAGTTTTTGGGCGCGAACAATCTGCCTTTTGGCGCGGCGCTTTCGTTTATATTAATGTATATGACTTTTTTGGGCATTGCACTTCGCGCAGCAATGCGCAGGCGCGGCGGCGAAGACGGGCAATAGCGGGCGATGTCAACAAGCGCGACAAAAGCCAAAGCGCAGCCGGCGCTTTTGGATTATGCCGGCAGGTTGTGGATGCGCGTTTTTCTGGCGCTGTTTTTTGTCGTCTTGTATGCGCCGATAGCGGCGATGGTCGCTTTCAGTTTCAACGACTCGCGGCGCAATATCGTCTGGCGCGGCTTTACGACAAAATATTACGCCAAAGCGGCGGAGAACGAATCGCTCATCACGGCGGCGGCAAACTCCCTTACCATCGCCGTCGCCAACATGATACTGGGGACGCTCCTTGGCGTTATCGCCGCGGTGTTGATGTGGCGTTTTCGCTTTCCCTTTCGCGCCGCCTACGAGGGGGCATTGGCAATGCCGATTGTCATCCCCGAAATATGCATGGGCGTGGCGATGCTGGTGTTTTTTAATTTGTGGTGGCCGCGCGATTTGCCCTGGCCGCTCAATCTTGGCAACATTATCATCGCCCATGCGACTTTTACTTTTCCCTTTGTCGCTTTGATAGTGCGCGCGCGGCTGGCGACTATTAACAGGGAGATGGAAATGGCGGCGATGGATCTGGGCGCCGGGGAATGGCAGGCAATGCGCGATATTCTCCTGCCGCAAATAAAGCCGGCGGTTATCGCCGGTGCGCTGATAGCATTCACTCTTTCGCTGGACGATTTTGTCATTACCTATTTCACGGCGGGACCGGGCAGCATTACTTTGCCGGTCAAAATCAATTCAATGGTGCGTTTTTCGGTAACGCCGGAGGTCAATGCGGCTTCCACCGTCCTCATCGTCATCACCGCCGTTATGGTCGTGCTGGCGATGCGCGCGCACCAAAAGGCGGAAAGATGACTTCGCCTTTGATAGTTGTCAACCGGCTGAGCAAGCATTTTGGCGCGGCGGCTGCCGTTGATGATGTATCCTTGCAAGTTTATGACGGCGAGTTTTTGGCGCTTTTGGGTCCTTCGGGCTGCGGCAAGACCACGCTGTTGAGAATGCTCGGCGGTTTTGAACAGCCGGGCGAAGGGGAGATATCCATTGACGGCATTGATATGCGCGGCTTGCCGCCCAACAAGCGTCCGGTCAATATGGTTTTTCAATCCTACGCCATCTTCCCGCATCTGAGCGCGCGCGACAATATCGCCTACGGCTTGCGGGTTGTCGGCACGCCCAAAGCCGAAACCGCGCGGCGGGTGGATGAAGCCCTTGCGCTTGTGCGAATGGAATCCTTCGCCGACAAGCGCCCCGACAACTTGTCCGGCGGGCAAAGGCAAAGGATAGCCCTCGCCCGGGCGCTTGTCAAAAAGCCGAAGGTGCTGCTGCTTGACGAGCCGCTTTCGGCATTGGATGCCAAGTTGCGCGATTTGATGCGCGCCGAATTGGTTAACCTGCAAAAGACCGTCGGCATTACTTTCATCATCGTAACGCACGACCAGGACGAAGCGCTTTCGGTCGCCGGTCGCATTGCGGTGATGAAAGACGGCGGCATTATCCAAACCGCCGCGCCGCGCACTTTGTATGAATCGCCGGCAAACAAATTTGTCGCCGATTTTATCGGGCGAATGAATATCATCCCCGCCCGCCAACAACAACCGGCAACAGGGCAAACGCCGCCGATGTATGACATAGAAGGAGTCGGCATTTTCCCCATCGGCGGCAATGCGGCAAAGAATGCAACAGTCGCCGCCATCCGCCCGGAAAAACTAACACTGCATCCGGCGAATGCCAATGCGGCGGATGCGAATGATGCGAATGCGAATGATAATGCGGGCGGCGAAGATAATACGGGCGACAAGAATAACGCAGGCGGCGAATGCCAGGTGAAAGCGACGGTCGGGGCGATATCCTACCGCGGCGGCGAAACGCTAATAACCCTGCAAACCAAACAAGGCGCAACCTTAACAGCATCCAGCACAAACAAAACCCGCACCCAAACCCCGCCGGAAGCGGGGCAACCCCTGCTAATCCGCTGGTCGCCCAACGACATGATAGCCCTCGCCGATTAACAAAAATAAACAACCCGCCCGCAAGCGGCGGCGCGGCACAATTAAACGCCGTCTTGTGATAACGATAGGTTAAATAGTTCCTCCAACTGCTCATCCAGTTGTTCTTTGCTCAATATGTTGAGCATAATACGCCCGCCGCGCCGATGCACTCGGCGCATAAACAACCGGAATTTATCCCTGTTGTATTTTTTGGGATTGGGCGAATCCTCTTTTTTGGCTTGGGAGTTATCCCAATTCTTTTCCATAACCCGCACCAGCCCGCCCAAAACCTCGGCACTCATGCCCAAGGAGCGTTCAAGTATGTTTTTGCGCACTTCTTGGTCCCACAGGATAAACCTTAACGCCTGCGCCAAGTCGTATCCTTTGCAACGGGAAGCGGCATGCCCTATCCACCACAGGCGGGATATGGCATTATCGCGCGTAAAGCCGCGATTGCCCCGCCCAAAGAAATGTCGGTGTATGTGTCTTTCCGCCTTGTCGTCATCCGCCCCTTTGGGGATTTTCCATCTTGTAGCGGCATATTCGGGCGCGCCGAAGTGCGTAGCATAAATCCAAATGCGCTCGTCCGCCGCCTGTTGCGGCGACAAATTGCCAAACGCCTGATAAACGCTAATCGCGTTGGCTTTGTCGTCCTTTTCGCCGCGATTGCCGTTCAGCGTATCAAAGCACGACCAGTCAAATGTCCTTTTCATCTCCTCGCATGCGCCGGCTTCGGCACCGACAAGCGTCAATGACTCGCCGCGATACCACGGCAGGTTTGCCCGTATATTTTTGCGCAGTGCCTCAACATTGCGCTGTTTTAAGAAACGGATTTGTGGCATTGCTAATCCTCCAATTTTGGCAGTATCAAACCGAACGGCTTTTTCAGCAACTCTTGTGCGAGCGCAAAAGAGTCGGATGATTCGTCAATCTTTTTGCCCATGGCGGCAACTTTATATTCCACGGCGCGATACCATTTGGAATTTTCATTTTCGCCGCCCGCCGCCATAAGCCGCAACACTTCGGCAATCGCCGAGAAATAAACAAACATCGCGTAACGCTTTAATTCCTTTGACTGTCGCATAACGGTGAACCGTTGTTTATCGCCCTCGGACATCCTTATTTGGATTTTCTCGCCGCTCGTATCAATAACCATATCCCCGTGCGACAGCGAAGGGTCGGCGACAATCTCAACGACCGAGTGCAACGGTGCACGAAAACTGGTATCCCACCAGTAATATTGGGGCGGGGCGGCGGCGAGTACATCGCCCGCTTGCAGTTTGAATTTTGTCGCGCCAAACTCCTCATTGAAGTTTGGGCTGGAAAACTCCTCCGCAATTGCGGTGCAGGCAACAAAGGCGTTAACCTCTACTTGCTTGTAGAGTTCCCTTTCGTCAAACCTGCACTGCATGAAGTTATCGCATGTGCGGAAAACACGACGCATATAAGTGGCGGGGCAAAGAATCTCCACCACATAAGTAGCCTTGCCCTTTTGCACCAGAGAAAGAATTTCCTCCTCGTTAAGTTGGAAAGTGGCGTCCAGCACCGGAATCTCGTCCTGCAACGAGAAAACCAAAGTCGGCTGAAACTCCCGCTTCGGGTAGTCATCGGCGCGCGAAAGCACCGGATGCGGGAATGTCTTATTAGGCAGAATTTTCATCGTTAGAGTCCTTGCTGTCTTTGATGTGTGCCATAACGGCAATGGAATCGCTGGCGTCCTCCGCCAAAATGACGGACAACGCTACGCGCTTGCCCCGCTTGACATCAACAACAACCGCACGCCCGTCCAGTGGCAACGCGCCATCATCGCCTTGATACATTTTTGCGTCTTTGATTGATATGCGGTTTTCCGCACGCGATGCGCCATCGTCATCAACAAACGAAAGGGACACATTAACCCTGCCACTTGTTATCGGCGTAAAATACACCGTCTTTTTCTTGTTATCGGCGTCCGGCACAACTCGCACATTTTTTATTTCCACCGGGCGCAAAACAAAACCACGCTCGCCGGTACCGCCCGTGCCTTCGCCCTCTCCCGGACCATCCCCCGGAGTATCACCTTCGCTATCCCCACCGGTTTCACCGCCACCGCCTTCGTCGCCATTTTCGCCTTCGCCCGAGTCGTCAATTTGGGGTTTGGGGGTTTTCAGTGGTTTCGGGGAATAAATCATCGCTCCCTCAATATCCCGCTCCTCGCCTTCGTCGCCCGGCTTTGGCTCTGGCTGGTCGGTATCGGGGAGCATTTCGTCCAATTCTCGCACAGCATCAACCTCCGTGTCTTCCGGCTTTGTCAAAGCATCCACGCTGTCCCTCACATAGCGAACAAGGTCTTTCAGCGCCTTGTCGCATTCGCCGTAATTTTCCGATGTTGCACGGTCCAACTCAAAGGCATCGTGCTTCGGGTTTTCCATTTCGCGCAACAAGCAATTGCCCTTGTCGCTGTCGCAAAGAAAAACACCGGCAAAATCCAATCGCCCCGCCCACCTCTGAATCCCTTTCTGCTCGTCGGTTATCAACATACCGGTTTTGCGCAACAATGCAACCCTTTTGGGAAGTCCCTCTTTTTGCATAATCCACATCTTGCAGTGTCCCAGATGCGGGCGCTCGGAATCCAAACGCCCCTCTTTGGGCGCCTCTGTTATCGCCCGATAATAACAATATGAATTGTCAATCTCCTCTTTGTCAATTTCCAACTGCTTTATTTCGGCAAAGCGCTCGTCAAGCGTGTCACGGTCAATGTCTATAATGTTGCCTTTGTCATCCTGAATCAAAACTTGCAATTTGTCATCGTAGATGGCGTAGAAAAAATTAGCCAAAACCGTTGCGGTGATTTTGTGTTGCCAGTCGCGCCCCGCGTCAAAACCGGCGATAAAAACAACGCTACCGCTGTCATTGTGTCGCAAAATGGCAGGCACGCCATCGCCTTCAAGTGGGCGACAACCATCAATCTTTCCCCAAAAGCCGGTGCCACTTGTGTAATCGCCCCCGTCTCCGGTGTTGTGCGACATTAAAATGGACTTTCCTTGTGCACGCTCAACAATTTCCCCGCCCTCGTTCTTATAGCGAGTGCCATAAAACACCGTGCGCAAAGAAGAAACGGCAAAAGACGCATGCTTGCCGATGCCGAACGACCCGCCCGCCGTGGGGTCCCTTTTATCACTGGACCCCCGGGCTTTGGTTATGGCATGCCATTGCCCTCTTTGTTTATGATAATCCCCGCGCATGCCCGTTGTTCCGAAGTCGGATATTTTGAGGCATAGCACTTTTGGGGCGCTCATTGTTTGTATGGCATTCTTAAAAAACGCCGTTTCTCTCCGATTGTCGCTGTTATTCTCGCCCCCGCCGAGGCACTGCCGCATGGCGCGTGCCAATTCATCGGCGTGCGGGAAGTCAGCGATGGGGATTTGGACTGCTTCAAATTCCACCGTGACTTTTGTGCCGGGAACGGCTACGGCGTCAAGGGAGTTTTGCAGGATTTCCCGCGCCAACCCGTTGTAGCGCGCGCCAGTGTAGGTTTCTATGCCGGCATCAATGAAGCCGTCATATACGCCGCCGTTGCTTGACGGGAAGCACCAACCAATGCTCATGCCGCAATCCTTTCTTTACAACGCGAATCCGACTCCAACAAACGACGGCACGACATCGCCAATTGTGCGGCAACTGGTAATGACACCGCATTACCAATCTGGCGGTAGCACTCTTTTTCGGGGGCGGCATCCGGGAATTGATAGCCGTCAAAACCTTGCAATGCCGCGCACTCTTCAACGGTCAAACGACGAATTCCCCACTCGTCGCGAATAAACGGCACATTATGCCCACCCCCGCCCATATTGGCGGTCAATGTCGGGCATTTGTGTTTGTAAGCACGCGAATACGAGCGGCGCAATTGGCAAATGCCATTTTCCGCGCCGTGCTTTTTTATTTTGTCGGCAATTTGGCGACAATAACGATTGTCCTCCGGCAAGTAATACTCATCGGCGAGTTTTTTGCGCCGGTCAATAAAGTCCGACAGCGGGCGCAAATCTTCGCACGGTTGCGGAAAGTCAAAATCGTTGCAATAAAAAGCATCCGTGCTTGCCGCGACCATAAACAGTCGCTCGCGGCTTTGCGGCAAATCCGATATTTCATCGGTTTTCAGCGTGTGGCAATTGCTCTTGTCAAACCAATAGCCCGCCAGTTGTATTTTCGTAATGATGGCGTGCAACCACTTGCCACCCTCGCCGCTCGCCAAATGCGGGACATTTTCCAGCAGGATAACTTTCGGCTTGTTTGCGCCAAACTCGCCGATGATGCGGAGGATATGCTCAAACAACAACCCCCGCTCATCGTCAAAGCCGAGCCGCATACCCGCGAGGGAAAAACTCTGGCACGGAAACCCCGCCGTCAGAATGTCCACCGGTTGCAGGCGGTCATTCGCCACCGACAACTTGGAAACATCCTTGTTCTCCATATGCGCCTCCGCATGATTGGCGGAAAAGGCAAGGGCGGCGTAATAATCCAACTCGTTCGCCCACAGCGTATTTATGCCCGCCGCTTTCAGCCCGCCGCAAAACCCGCCCATGCCCGAAAACAGGCAACCGGCAGTCAAAGGGCGGTGCGCCGCTTGTGCTTTATCAGCCATCGCCCTTAAGTTTAGCAAGAAATTGCGGAATCTTGTCCACGGTTATCTTCTCGTGCATTTTTTCGTTGTTGACGATGACGAGGGGGGCGTCGGCGCAGGCGCCGAAGCATTCGCCTTCTTTTAGCGTCCATTCGCCGTCCGCTGTTGTGCCGCCAAAATCCACGCCCAAAGCCGCTTTTAATGCCGCCGCCGTTTCTTCCGCGCCCATCAATGCGCACGGCAGGTTTGTGCATACGCACAACTTATGACGCCCGACCGGTTTGAGGTCGTACATATTGTAAAAAGTCGCCACTTCCAGCGCCCGTATCGCCGGAATGTGCAAATAGGATGCGACATATTCTATCGTCTCCGCCGACAGCCAGCCCTTCTCCTTTTGCGCTATGCGCAGCGCGCTCATCACCGCCGATGCCTGACGCCCCTTGGGATATTTGGCAACTTCGCGGTCTATCGCCGCCAGCGATGCCGCCGACAAATCGCCGCTCTCGCCGCTTTTTACCGCCATCGTCATCTTTGCCGTTTGCCTCCGGTGCTACCTGTCTATCTCGCCGAACACAACATCCATCGTGCCGATGATGGCAACGGCATCGGCTATCATGTGCCCGCGCGTCATCTCGTCCATCGCCGCCAGATGCGCAAAGCCCGGCGCGCGTATCTTCAACCGGTAGGGTTTGTTTGCGCCGTCCGACAGAATGTAAATGCCAAACTCCCCTTTGGGATGTTCCACCGCCGCATAACTCTCGCCCGCCGGCACATGCATCCCTTCGGTAAATAACTTGAAATGATGAATCAACTCTTCCATATTGGCTTTCATCTTCTCGCGCGAAGGCGGCGCGTGTTTGTGACTTTCGGCGATGACGGCGCCCGGGTTGGCGCGCAACCATTTGATGCATTGCTTTACCATCCGGTTGGATTGGCGCATCTCCGCCATGCGCACCAAATACCTATCATAACAATCGCCATTGACGCCCACCGGCACGGCAAACTCCATCCGGTCATAAACTTCATAGGGCTGCATCTTGCGCAAATCCCATTCCACGCCGCTGCCGCGCAGCATCGGGCCGCTAAAACCCAATGCCCGCGCGCGCTCCGGCGACACGACGCCGATGCCGACCGTCCTTTGCTTCCAAATGCGGTTGTCGGTCAGCAGGGTTTCATATTCGTCAACGCGCGAGTCAAACCGCGCGGCAAAATCGGCGATAAAATCCAAAAGCCCGCCCTGCCGCGCTTCGTTCAACTCGCGCACTTGCTTGGCGTTTTTGAATCGGGATTCTTCATACTGCGGCATTTTTTCCGGCAAATCCCGATATACGCCGCCGGGGCGGTAGTATGCCGCATGCATGCGCGCGCCCGAAACCGCCTCATAACAATCCATCAAATCCTCGCGCTCCCGAAAAGCATAAAGAAAAACACTCATCGCCCCGACATCCAAAGCATGCGCCCCTATCCACAGCAGATGGTTGAGAATGCGCGTTATCTCGTCAAACAACACGCGGATATATTGCGCCCGCGGCGGCGGCGTAATGCCGCACAACTTCTCAATCGCCAGAATGTAGGCATGCTCGTTTGCCATCATGGACACATAATCCAGCCGGTCCATATACGGCACCGATTGAATGTAGGTTTTGTGTTCGGCGAGTTTTTCGGTCGCCCTATGCAGCAGTCCAATATGCGGGTCGGCGCGTTCTATCGTCTCGCCGTCCAGTTCCAGCACAAGGCGCAAAACGCCATGCGCAGCCGGATGCTGCGGGCCAAAGTTCATCGTGTAGTTTTCAATCTCCGCCATTGTTGCCTTCCGGTTTTTCTTTGCCAAAGGTTTCCTCGCGGACAATGCGCGGAGTCGTCTCGCGCGGTTCTATGCTCACGGGTTCATACACTACGCGCTTTTTGCGCGGGTCGTAGCGCAACTCCACATGCCCCGACAGCGGAAAATCCTTGCGAAAAGGATGCCCGACAAAACCATAATCGGTCAATATCCGCCGCAAGTCGTCATGCCCGGCAAAGGCGATGCCAAACAAATCAAACGCCTCGCGCTCATACCAGTTTGCCGCCGGCCAGATACTTGTCGCCGATGCCAATGCCGGAAAGTCGTCATCCGGGCAGCGCGCGCGCAAGCGCAAACGGCAGTTTCGCGGCAGGGACAGCAGATGATACACAACGCCAAACCGCGCCCCGTCGCCGGGATATTCGCAATAATCCACACCCGCCAAATCCATCAACTGGTCAAAAGCAAGTTGCGGCTCGTCGCGCAGGGTTTGGAAAGTTTGCGCCAAATCATCGGCGGGCGCATCCATCGCAACTTCCCCCAGCGCCTCCGAAACAACAAACCCGTCCCGCCCGCCAAAAAGCGCGCGCAAAACTTCGGCGGTATCCGGCAAAGACGACATAACGCCGTGATTTTATCACCTTTGCCGTTTTTCGGCGAAAGCGCGCGGATATTGCCATCATGCCAAAAGCGGCAACTTCCGCCGCTGTTGCGGGAATAACGGCGGCGGCGGCGGGAATGACATAATTCCGTCATTCCCGCGAAAGCGGGAATCTCCTAAATCATCGCCGCGAAAGCGGCGCATTATCAAAAGCCCTGAAAGGGCGGCATGTTCATAGCACGGGGCAACGCCCCGTGAATCGGCGTATTAAACAAACAAGCCCTGAAAGGGCGACCGAAAATAATGGCGGCGATTATGATGATGTCGGCGGCGGGGTTTTTGCCGGGCTTTGCCCTGCAAAAGAATGGGACGCCCCTTCAGGGCTTGATTAATGGGTAATGCCGTCACGGGGCGTTGCCCCGTGCTGTGAACAGGACGCCCTTTCAGGGCTATGACATAAAGGGGATTGCCGCCGTTGCGGGAATAACGGGCTTTAATATCGTCATTCCCGCGAAAGCGGGAATCTCCCATATCGCCCATTGCCGTGTTTGCCGTCAGCGTTATAAACATTGTGGAAAATGTCGTAATGCGGGTTGTTGTCGCCATTCCCGCCATCGTCATCGGGGTTTCGGTAATAGCCCCCGCCATCGTCATCGTTGTGGTCGTGCTAACCGCCGCCATTGTCATCGTTGTGTAGGTTGTTAGCGTTGATGCTATGCCAATGATTTCCTCGCTGCCTTGCACAATGTTTAGCGTGTGCCGATTGCCGATGGGATGCAAAAGAGGGCTATAATTAAAACCATGCCCAACAACATATCGGATTAGAGAGCCGTTTCCTCCTATCATTATTACCCGACCATCTTCACCGGGCTGGTCAATATTGCCGGTTATCCGTATCGCTAACGGATGCGTTATCATTGGCGAAGGCAAAGTCACCAGAAACTTTTGGCTACTTGTTATAACAACATATAAAGCATGCGTCTGACCAAATGCCTCGCGTGTGAAATCATAACGCGCCGTAAAATGCACTCTTGCCATCCGAGTCGCCATAGCAACCGGCGTTAATATTGTCATCCTTGTCGTTATCGCCGCCGCCGTCATTCTTGTCGTTGTCGTTATCGCCGCCGCTGTCATTCTTGCCGTTGTCGTTATCGCCGCCGCCGTTATCGCTGTTGTTGTCCGCATTGTCATAATCACAATGTTGGTATTAATAACGGGCGGGGCGAAAGTTGTTATCGCCATTGTCACAATTCTTTGGGAATATTCCCGCGATACCGCCGCAAATAAATCCGGCGAAAATGCCGCATTAGATTCCCGCTTTTGCACTTTGCCGATAGTATGGGAATATCCAATATCGCCGCCAATCGTTTCCGCGCTATCGTCATAATACAGGGCAAAATGAAAGGACGGAATGGGGACAAACTCCAATCCATAACGCCATCCCTTATCATTTTCCGTTTTGCCTTTGCCGTCAAACCGGTAATAATCAATCGCCGCTTTAACCTCTTTATATCCGGGCGCATTAAGCCGCAGTTTTGCGTCATAACCCTCGCGGCTAAAAGCGGCAACCGTCGCATTAACCAGCCGGTTATCTGTTTGCGGAATGTAGTAGTTTGCCGCAAGGGAAAAGACGGAATGCGACAATTCGCCGCCAATGCCATAACGCAAAAAATCGCCATAATCGCCATCTTCGTAATCGCCAAAGACATTAGCGCCGTAGAGAATGCCGCCGCCGGTTTGCCGATAGAAAAGCCCGACATTCCCGCCTTTGTCGCCGCCTTCGGCGGCATAAGCCCGCAGTTGCCAGCCAAAAGCATGACTATCGCTTTCGGCAAATGCGCCGATAATATTAATCGCGCCGCCGCTTTTGCGACCGCCCAAGCCGCTTTGCAGATGCACACCCGCCCTTTTGACAATACCAAAGTTTTCGCCAATTGCCTTTTCCGCCCCCGCCGCGAGCGTGTCGTCAATGTGCGACAAAAGCCGCGCCTGTTGTTGTTTGCGGAATTCGGCAAAGCCGCCGCTTTCCGCCGTGCGGGAAATGGAAGTTTGCGGAAGTTGTTGCGCCGATGTCTTGTCGGCAAAAGTCAAAGTGCAAAAGCCGCCAACAATTAAGGCAATGACGGCAAAAGCCGTTTTGCCAAAGGTCTCAGCCGTGCGCCGTGCGCCGTGCG
>JBPCWZ010000027.1:0-18514 GCA_051009015.1 Gammaproteobacteria bacterium
GGTGACTATGGCGAAGTGCCTGAACCCGATCCCATCCCGAACTCGGTCGTTAAACACTTCAGCGCCGATGGTACTGCATCTTAAGGTGTGGGAGAGTAGGTCGTTGCCAGGTCTGCGGAATATGAAGCGAATCTTTTCTGGATAATCTCTTCTTTGCAATTTCCCCCCAAATACAAACATCTGCACGTTCAAAATTTATATTCAGTGAAGTAGAAAGTGCGTTGTCAAAAAAATATTTTGCTGATAGAACAAAGCTCGTAGCAATAATAACAAGGGGGCGGTATGCGTCATTTCAAATTTCTACAATCATTTTTTGTTTTTTTGGTAGTTGGCGGTTTGCTGGTTGCTTGCACAACAGTGACGCCGGGTATTGTTGATATTGATAAATCCCAGCCATCTGTGACTTTGGGTGTGCAATCCGGTGGTTTCCAAATAATTGATTGGGAAGCAGCCAAAACAAAGGCAACAACGCAGTGTATAGAATTTGGCTACATCAAGGCTGACCCGCTTGAGATGGCTCGTGTCACTTGCGGTTCTGGCCTATGCTTGCATGAGCAAAAATACATTTGCCGAAATTAACAGCAAGCGCGATAGTGGCGGTGCGTAAAATAAGCCCCTTTTGTAAAACTTGTGTTTTCGGTATGATGACCCATTAGGGATGTTGTGCTATGGAAAACGAAACGCAATTTGAAAAGCCTCAGGATACAATGCCTCAGGATACAAAGCCTCAGAATACAATGCAGATTGTAGAGATGATGCTCTTTTATGATGCGCAAAAAAAATCTGTCGCTATCGCATATTTCTTATGGTTCTTTTTGGGGCTTTTGGGCATGCACAGAGTCTATTTAAGAAAATGGTTGAGCGGTTTTATTATGGCCCTATTGGGCGTGCTGTATTTCTTTTTTCTTGTGACGTTGCTAGGCATTTATGCCAGCTTTTTGCTCGTCGCCATTGATTCGTATGATATTAATACAGAAATTCTAGTCGGTATTTCAAATGCCGAAATTTTGGCAGTTATTTCAAATGCTGAAATTCTGGCAGGTATTTCTATGGTGAGTGGCGTTTTGTTAATTCCAGCAATCATATATGGCGTGTGGTGGGTGGTGGATGCTTTTTTAATCCCAAATATAGTCCAAAAACATAATTCAGAAATTGTCCAAGCGATGATTGCTGATGCGCAGTAACCGCCTGTTTGTAAAACTTGCGCTTTTTGCGGGGTGCGCTATAATGCCGCCATTATGGGAAAGCACGATACACCTTTGAAGTTTCAAACCGCTGATTTGCCGTTGACAGATGACAAGGCTGAAAGCGGCATGACTAAGCTTGAGAAATCAGACCCAGAGCTGGCCAGTCTTTTTAAGAAAAGCCTTAAGCGTTTTGACGCGCTTTATCGTAAATTGGCGCAATAGTCGCTCACCCACGCATCAAGTCCAATGAATGAATCGATATTTTATCTTACCATAGAGCAGGTGCTTGCCATGCATCAGGAAATGATTGATGCCTATGGTGGCTCGCTTGGGGTGCGCGATATGGGGGCTTTGGAAGCGGCTGTGGCACGTCCGCAAAGTGGTTATTATGAGGGCAGAATAGAAGAGGCCGCCGCTTTGATGGAAAGCCTTTTGTTGAATCATCCTTTTATTGACGGCAATAAACGCGCTGCTTTTGTGTCAGTTGATGTTTTTTTGGGTAAAAATAATTATATGATTATTGCCGATTCAAAGACTATTGAAACGCGTTTGTTTGGTTTGTTTGAGGCAAGGCAGGTGAATTATGAAACGTTGCTGGCATTGTTGCGCGAGATTACCGAAAATGTGGATGAATGAGGGAGAAGCAAAATGATGGCAGATGAGACCATATCCATTGTTTGTTTTAAGTGGGGCGCGGCTTACCCGGCTGAACATGTCAATATCTTGCGTGACTGCGTTAAAAAATATCTGCCCTACCCGTTTGAGTTTTATTGTTTCACCGATGATGCTGCAGGTATTGACGAAGATATTATCATTTTGACATCGGAGTTTCTTGCCAGTCCTCCGCGTGAACGTTATGGCGGTGGATGGCCGAAACTTGCGACTTATCAAAAAGGCGTGTTGCCGCCCGACCGCATAACATTTTTGATGGATTTGGATATTGTTATTTTGGGTTCGCTTGCGCCTTTTGTAGCGCGGGTTAAAGAGCATGGTGGCGGACTTCATATTGTCCGCCAGATGATGAACTCATTGGGTGAGACTTTGTTGCCTTTGGGTTGGCGGCGAAATCGTGGTGGCAACTCGTCCTTTGTGGCTTTTTATCCGCATGAGCAATATCATATCTACGACAAATATCTGGAAGTGCAGGATACGGGTTATCGCACGAAAGGGGATTATAAGTTTTTTTCCGACCAGCGATTTGTTTCGCAACACGCCCACGATGTGCAATTTTGGGATAGTAATTCGGTGAAGATATTTCGCCGCCAATGCGTGCCGATGCATTTTTGGGGCAAGCCCAAACCGATTGCTCAGCCGTCTTGTCCAGTGGTTGTTTTTCCGGGTAGCCCGAACCCGTCTGATTTGTGCCGTGATGATGTGGGCGCGTGGGGGCGTGGTCGCCGCTGTGGTTTTGGCCCAGTTGATTGGGTGCAAAAAAACTGGCGGCGATGGTCTTGAGGGCGGTGCGCAAAACATAAATGGGGTTTTTCTCTATTGAAAATATGCTATATTCATATTTCTAATGGGAGTTGAAAAAATGGAGAAAGCAATGGCGTGGATTGAATCTTTTCTTGAGAAATCAATGTTTAACAGTCGCTGGTTGCTGGCGCCGTTTTTTGTTGGGCTTATTATCAGCATTGGTTTATTGCTCGGCAAATTTATTGAAAAGCTTGTCAAATTGATAATAAATTTTATGGCATCGTCCACCAATGATGTCATTAGTGGTGTTTTGTCTATGGTGGATATGGCGTTGATTGCCAGCCTTTTGCTGATGGTTGTTTTTAGTGGTTATGAGATTTTTGTTTCTAAAATTGATGTGGGCGACCATGAGGATAAACCCGACTGGATGGGGCAGGTGGATTTTGGCGGGCTGAAACTAAAAGTTATCAGCGCGATTGTTGCCATTTCTGCGGTGGATCTTCTGGTTGTGTTTTTATCCGAAGCCCCATACGACGAAACGCGGCTTTTTTGGAAAGTGGTTATTCATATTGTTTTTGTCATATCTGGTTTAATTTTCGCCATCACCGAATATATTGCGCACAAGCAACGTTAAATGTAGGGCGAATGTGGGGGCGAATGTGGGGGCGGATAAATGCCACCAAAGCCATATACTCAACGCGCCCGAAATTAGGGGTTTTTCATCTGCGTGAATGTGTTATATCAGGCCAAGCCTTTATCGTGCAAAAGCGGCCGATGCAAGGCACTTATTTACGCGGGGTGGAGCAGCCCGGTAGCTCGTCAGGCTCATAACCTGAAGGCCGCAGGTTCAAATCCTGCCCCCGCAACACACACTATGTTTTCGGTAATACCGGCGATTGATATTCTGGCGGGCGAGTGCGTTCGCCTTGTCCGCGGCGATTATGGCAAGGTCAGCGTTTTCGGGCGCGATCCGGCGGCTGTTGCCGCGCGCTTTGCCGACGCCGGTTTTCGCCGCTTGCACATTGTGGATTTGGACGCCGCCCGCGAAAGCGGCGACAATGCCGATGCCGTGCGAAGAATACTGCAAAAGACCGAAGGCAAAATGCGGGTGCAAGTCGGCGGCGGTTTGCGCACCGATGCCGCTTTGCAAAATGTCGCCGATGCCGGGGCGGATTTTATGATTGTCGGCACCGCCGCCGCCAAAAACCGCCAATGGCGCGAGAAGATTATCAACGATTATCCGGGCAGGATATATCTGGCAGTGGATATTCGCGGCGAAGAAATGGCGAGCGCGCAAGTCGCCGTTTCCGGCTGGCAGCAAAATGCCGCATTGACCGCCGCCGATTATCTTTTGCAAATGCGGCGGCAACCTCCGGCGGCGATAGTGTGCACCGATATTAATCGCGACGGCGTTATGGCGGGTCCGAATCTTATACAAATCCAAAACGCCGCCGAACTTGCGCCGTGTCCGGTTATCGCCAGCGGCGGCGTGCGAAATGTTGATGATGTGCGGGCGTTGGCGAAGATAAAAAATGTTTGCGCGGCGGTTGTCGGGCGCGCGCTTTATGATTCCGATGCCGAAGATGTTGTCGGCGCATTTGTGCGGGCCGGTGTCGCCGCTTGATTATGTATATCCGGCGGTGCGGGGTTTGCGCCCCTACCGCCCCGGGCGAAGCGCGGCGGAAGTCGCCAAAGAGCGCGGCATTACCGATGTCGTCAAACTCGCGTCAAACGAAAACCCGCTGGGTCCCGGTGCTTTGGCAAATGCCGCTTTGCGCGAAATGCCGGCGGAGATGTTTTCGCGCTATCCGCCGGGCGGCGGCGACAAGTTGGCAAATGCCATCGCCCGCCGTTTGGATGTCGGCGCGGAGCGGGTGATACTTGGCAATGGTTCCAATGATATTTTGGCACTTGCCGGGCAGTTGGTTTTGTCGCCCGGCGCTGTTGCCGTTTATTCCCGTCATTCTTTTTTGGTTTATAGTTTGGTCGCCGCCGCTTGCGGTGCGGATGGTTTGGTCGCCGATGCCGAAGACGGCACTTTCGCCCATGACCTTAATACCCTTGCCGATGCTGTGCAAAAGCCGAATGTTCGTTTGGTTTTTATCGCTAATCCGAATAATCCGACCGGCACATGGCATCCGCCGCATTCTATCCTCGCTTTTTTGCGCCGTGTGCCGGGGGATGTTTTGGTTGTGCTTGATGAGGCATATTGCGATTATCTTGACGATGGCGGCGTTAGTTCCCTGCCGCTGCTTGACGAGTTTGAAAATCTTTTAATCACGCGCACTTTTTCCAAAATACACGGGCTTGCCGGTTTGCGCGCCGGTTTTGGCATTGGCGGCGGGGAAGTTATCAATGCGCTTAATAATATCCGCCAGCCGTTTAATATTAATATCGCCGCACAAACGGCGGCGCTTGCGGCATTGGACGATGACGAACATTTGACAAAAAGCCGCCGGATGAATTTTGCCGGAATGCAAACTTTATGCGCCGCTTTTGATGATATGGGTGTGAAATATCTGCCGTCAAATGCCAACTTTTTATGTTTTTCCCCCATCAACAAAACCGCCGCGCAGGTTTATGAACAACTGCTTGACAACGGCGTTATCGTCCGCCGTTTGGATGATTATCAAATGGCGGATTATCTGCGCGTGACTATCGGCGCGGAAGATGAAAACGACAAATTCATTACTGCATTGCGGCGGATAATGCGATGAATATTGCCGTCATCGGTTTGGGATTAATCGGCGGTTCTTTCGCCCTTGCCGCCAAAGCGCGCGGTCATCGGGTTTGCGGGGTGGATACCTGCGCGGCGACACTGCAACTTGCCAAAGGGCAACTGGACGAAGTTAGCAGTGATATGTCGGTGATAAGCAATGCCCGCATGGTTTTTGCCGCCGTGCCGATGGGGCAGTATGAAAACATCTTTGCCGCCGCGGCAAAACACCTGCCGCCCGATGCCGTGTTGTTTGACGGGGCAAGCGGCAAGCGCGAAGTCATCCGCGCCGCGCGCGAAAAGATGGGCGGCAAATATGCCCGCTTTGTCCCTTCGCATCCTGTCGCCGGAGACGAAAAAAGCGGCTTTGGCGCGGCGCGCGCGGGTTTGTTTAATGGCGCTTTGGCGGTTGTGTGTCCCGGCGATGCCGATGATGATGCGGTTGAAAGCGTGCGCGCTTTGTGGTCGGATATCGGCGCGCGGGTTGAAATGATGGATGCCGAAAGTCATGACCGTGTTTTTGCCGCTGTCAGTCATCTTCCGCATTTGTTATCTTACGCCCTTGCCGGTTTGATAGACAAATACGAAAAAGGCGAAAAGGGAGAAGGCGGCGAAAAGGGAGAAGAAACAAACACCGGAGAAAAAGAAAAGCGGGTATTACTAAAATACGCCGCCGGGGGGTTTCGGGATTTTACCCGCATTGCCGGTTCCGATTCCGCTTTGTGGGCGGAGATATTTATGTCCAATGCCGACCGGCTTGCGGATTCGGCGCGGGAATATCAACAACTTCTCGGCGAGTTTATCGCGCTTGTGGAAGGCGGCGACGGCGGGGAACTACAAAAACATTTGGAGCGCGCGCGCCGTTTGCGCTTGCGTTATTTGGCGGAGAATCAAAAATGACAAAACACATTATCGCCCCCGGCGGCGAACTCAAAGGCGAGTTTCGCGTGGAGTCGGACAAATCCATAACACACCGCGCATTTCTAATCGCATCAATGGCGCGCGAGCCGAGCGAGGTTATCGCGCCGTTGATGAGCGCGGATACGAGGGCGAGCCTTGATGCGGCAAAGGTTTGCGGGGCGGATGTCAAAGAAAGCGGCGAAGGTTTTGTCATCAGCGGCGGCGAATTGCATGCGCCAAATAGTGAAAGCGGCATAATAGATTGCGGCAATGCCGGCACGCTGATACGGATTTTTTGCGGCATCGCCGCCGGTTGGAATGTGCAGTGCAAACTAACCGGCGATGAATCTTTAATGTCGCGCCCGATGCGCCGCGTTGTTTGGCCCCTGCGCGATATGGGCGCAAACATAGACATAAACGCCGAAGGCACGCCGCCGGTTGTTATCAACAAACAAAAAACACTGACCGGCGCGGCGCATCAAATAAAAATCGCCAGCGCGCAGGTTAAGAGTGCATTGCTTCTTGCCGGTTTGCGCGCGCGCGGGCAAACTTCGGTGCAAGAGCCGGTGATGAGCCGCGACCATACCGAGCGAATGCTGGAATGTTTCGGCGTCAAAGTGCATCGCGATGGTTTATTGACTGCGGTTGATGGCGGGGCGGTTTTGCGCGGCGGTGCGTCTTTGCATATTCCCGCCGACATGTCATCGGCGGCGTTTTTTATGGCGGCGGCGGCGATGACTCCGGGCAGTGATTTGCTGCTGACCGATGTCGGCGTCAATGCCGGGCGTTTTGGCGTTGTGGATATTTTGCGGCGCATGGGCGCGGATGTGGATATTCTCAACCCGCGGCAGTTCGGCGGCGAGCCGGTAGCCGACATTCGCATATTCGGCGGCGAGTTGCGCGGCGTGGAGATTGGCGCGGATGTCGTCCCTTCGGCGGTTGATGATTTGCCGGTGTTGCTTGTTGCGGCGGCGGTCGCCGAAGGCGAGACGATATTGACCGGCGCGGGAGAGTTGCGGCACAAGGAAAGCGACCGTTTGGCGGCGGTATATGACGGCTTGACGGCTCTGGGCGTGAGTTGCAAGTTGCAAGAAGACGGAATTATCGTGCGCGGCGGCGGCGGTTTTGGCGGCGGCGAGATAGAATCCTGCGGCGATCATCGGATAGCCATGGCTTTTTCCATGGCCGCATTGCGGGCAAAAGGCGAGATTATCGTCAATGATTGCGACAATGTGCAAACTTCGTTTCCGTCCTTTGTGGCGACTGCGCAGGATGCCGGTTTGCGCATAACAAGCGCGGCGGCGGAATAACGGCGGATGGTGTTATAATCTGCAAACTGGCAACCGGCGACCGAACGGATGAAAAAACAAACCATGATTAAGATAGCAGTTGCCGCCGTTTTGGCGGTGGCGTTTGCGCTGTTGTATATCAACTTCGGCGAATACGCTTCTTTGGAGCGGATAAAGGCGGAGTTGGCTTCCTTCCGCGACTATTATGCCGCAAACCGCGCTTTGGTGATTGGCATTTTCTTCGCCGGTTATGTCGCCGTTACCGGCTTGTCTTTGCCGGGTGCGGCGATTATGACGCTTCTGGCGGGCGCGCTTTTCGGCGTTGCCGCCGGTGTTGTCGTCGTGTCGTTTGCCAGCAGTATGGGCGCGACTTTGGCTTTTCTCGCCGCGCGTTTTTTGCTCGGCGAAACCCTGCAGAAAAAATATGCGGATAAACTGCAAAAGATAAACGAAGGCATAAACAAAGAAGGGCGGTTTTATTTGTTTGCCATGCGTTTGGTTCCGGCTTTGCCGTTTTTTCTTATTAACATTTTGATGGGCTTGACAAAGTTGCCCGCTCTTTCGTTTTACTGGGTCAGTCAGTTGGGAATGTTGCCGGGGACTATTGTGTTTGTTTATGCCGGCACCGAGTTGAGCAAGATTGACGGATTGGGCGGCATTTTGTCGCCGGGATTAATCGCCGCATTTGTCGCCTTGGGCTTGCTGCCGATTATTTCCAAAAAAATCATCGCCGCCATTCGCCAAAAGCGGCAAAACAAAAACGGCGGATAAAAACAAAAAAGGGGAAAGAAAAAATGGCAAAATATCAATACAACCTTGCCGTCATCGGCGCCGGTTCCGCCGGTTTGGTCAGTTCGTATGTCGCGGCGGCGGCGAAGGCAAAAGTCGCCCTGATAGAGCGGCACAAAATGGGCGGCGATTGTCTCAACACCGGCTGCGTGCCGTCCAAGGCGATTATCCGCTCGGCGTCCTTTATGCGCGATATCCGCCGCGCCAAACAACTGGGTTTTCGGCGCGCCGAAGCCGAGTTTGATTTTGCCGACATTATGGCGCGGGTGCATCGCGTCATCGCCGCGATAGAACCGCACGATTCGGTAGAGCGATATACCGAACTGGGAGTGGAATGTCATCAGGGCGAAGCGTCAATGCTTTCGCCGAACGAAGTGCAAGTCGGCGACAAGCGCCTGACGGCGCGCTCTATCATCATCGCCTCCGGCGCGCGCCCTTTTGTGCCGCCGATAAAAGGGCTGGACAAAGTGGATTACAAAACTTCCGACACCATCTGGCAAATCCGCGAGCAACCGAAGCGGATGATAGTCGTCGGCGGCGGACCCATCGGCACGGAACTCGCACAAGCATTTGCCTACCTCGGCAGCGAAGTCGTGCAAGTGGAAAGCAGCGAGCGCATTCTCATCAGGGAAGACAAAGACGCATCGCATCTGGTCATGGCGCAAATGAAAGAAGCGGGCGTGCAAGTGATGACAAAAGCGCGCGCGCAGGAGATAGAAGTCGGCAACGACGGGCAGGCGTATATGGTGCTTACCGATGTTGACAGCGGCGAAACAACCCGCCGCCCCTTTGATTTGCTGCTGCTTGCAGTCGGGCGTCAGCCAAATGGCGACAGCATCCCCGGGCTTGCCGAAACCGGCGTAAAGATAAACAAGCGCGGCGCGGTGGAAGTTGATGATTGTTTGCGCACGGCGGTGCCGAATATCTATGCCTGCGGCGATGTTATCGGCTCGTATCAATTTACGCACACTGCGGCGCATGGCGCGGTAACGGCGGTTAGAAACGCGCTTACGCCTTTTTTGCCGTTCAAGAAAAAGATTGACTGGTCGGTTGTGCCGTGGTGCACTTTCAGTCATCCCGAAGTCGCCCGGGTCGGGCTTAACGAGCAGGAAGCCAAAGCGCAAAACATTCCCTTTGAGGCGGTCAAATACGGCATTGACGATTTGGACCGCGCCATTGCCGACGAAGAAGCGGAAGGGTTCGTAAAACTTATTACTACGCCCAAAGGCAAGTTGCTCGGCGTGACCATTGTCGGCGCGCATGCCGGAGATTTGCTGCACGAATACATTTTGGCGATGAAGCAGGGGGCGACCGTAAAAGATGTCCATTCCATGATCCACATATACCCGACAATGGCGGAAGCAAGCCGCTTTGCCGCCGGAGAATGGAGCAAAAAACACCTGCCGCACAGGGCGCTGTCCGCATTCGGATGGATAAACCGCTTCCTGCGCGGCTGACGGCAAATCGTCATTTCCGCAAAAGCGGCGCGTTATAAAAGCCCCGAAAGTACGGCGCAAAAAGATGGCGGCGGGAATGATGAAAGGGTTTGTTGCGCCGCCCTTATTCCGCCCGTTTTTCTCCGTGCAGCACCATCATTATTCCGCAAAAAACGATGACGGCGATTCCCAGCCATTCGCGCGCATCCGGAATGTCGCCGTGCAGAATTAATCCGATAATCACCGCCGCCGCAATTTCCCAATAAGTAAACAGCGCGAGAAACGCCGCTTTTGCATATTTGAACGCAAGCGCCAACAAATAATGCGCAAGCGCGATGACTCCGCCGATGACGGCGAAAAGGGCAACTTCACCGGCGCTTGGCAGTTTTGTTTCCACAAAAAACATCAGCGGCAAAAGAATTGCCGCACCGACCGCCCCCACATAAAAACTCCCGATTTCGGGCGGGGCGGCGGGAAATTTGCGCGAAGTGAGCAGGAATAAAGCGTAAAATACGCCGCAGATAATCGCATAGATGTTGTGCCATTCCAAACCGGCGTCCGGACGCGCAATTAATAACACGCCGCCGAAACCGCCCGCGATGTAAATGAAATGAGAAGCGCGCACGCGTTCGCCCAATACCGCAAACGACAGCGCGGCGACAATAAACGGCGCAACCAGCGACAACGCAGTAGCGCGCGCCAGCGGGATTACGGAAATTGATAATACAAAAAACAATATGGCAACGGACAACAACGCGCCGCGAATGATTTGCGCGCGCGGATGAAACGCATGAATCAATTTTCCGCGATGGCGAAAAATGACGAACGGCGC
The DNA here is from genome assembly GCA_051009015.1 of Gammaproteobacteria bacterium. GTDB lineage: Bacteria > Pseudomonadota > Gammaproteobacteria > Tethybacterales > Persebacteraceae > JAHRAH01. The sequence goes on from JBPCWZ010000027.1 coordinate 10,566, forward strand.
CAGCCACAAAAAGTGCGCGGTAAACCGCCCGCACATTACTTCCAGGGGCGGCAACGACGCCATTAAACTTTTGCCGATGCCTTCGCCGAGAGGTATAAGCGTAAATGCGCCGACAATCAGCAATGCCCCCAGCACCCGCCGCTCCGAATGTTGCGTTTTGGAAAGTCCGTTTGGCATAACGCTTCGGGCGTTTATTAATGAGTCAGATAAAACCCGTGGGTTTTTGCCGCCGCGTTTAATTCTTCGCGGCATTGGGGCGGCAGGGTTATGTTGCCGGCGTTTATATTTTCGCGCAACTGCTGCGGGGTTGTCGCGCCGATGATGGACGAAGTTACGAAAGATTGGCAAACCGAAAATGCTATTGCCATCGCCGCCGGAGTCATCCCGTGTTTTTTGGCGATGGCTGCATAATCCGCCGTTGCCGCTTGCGCCCGCTTGCTCATATACATATGGCTGTAATAATCGCCTTCCGTTGTCATCCTCGCCCCGGCCGGTTTTTTATCATGCAGATACTTGCCCGATAACACGCCAAAAGCAAGCGGCGAATAGGGCAGCAAGCCGCATTTCTCCCGCACCGATATTTCCGCCATTCCCACTTCGTAGTTGCGGTTTAGCAAGTTATAAGGGTTTTGCACCGACTCCACTTTTGGCATTCCCGTATCGCGCGCCAAACGCAAACACTCGCCAAGCCCCCACGGCGTTTCGTTGGAAAGCCCGATGGCGCGGATCTTTCCCGCCTTTTGACATTCCGCCAGCACCGCCAAACTCTCGGCAAGCGGCGTCATCGTTTCATCTTCCAAATGCGCATACAGCGGGCGCCCGAAAAAGTTGGTATTGCGGTCGGGCCAATGCATCTGATACAAATCTATCCTGTCGGTTTGCAGCCGCCGCAAACTTTCGTCAATCGCTTTTTGGATGTGCGTTTTTGTCAATCTCGTGCCGCCGCGCATCCAGCCAATCCCCGCTCCGGCGACTTTGCTTGCGATAACCATAGCATTGCGCCGCCCGGTCTTCGCCAGCCAGTTGCCGATATATTGTTCGGTTGCGCCCTGTTTTTTGGCGTCTATCGGCGAGGGGTATATCTCCGCCGTGTCAATGAAGTTTATGCCGTTGCCTGTGGCGATGTCCAGTTGTTCGTGCGCTTGCGCTTCGGTGTTTTGTTGCCCGAATGTCATCGTGCCGAGGCAGATGACGCTGACTTTTATGCCGCTTGTGCCGAGTTCGCGTTGTTGCATTGTTGTTATCGTTGTTATTGTTATTTGGCAAGCCGCGCCAATACCGGCGCTATCTCCGGCAATATCGCCGGGTCGTCTATGGTCGGCGGCGTTATGACTTCTTCGCCGTTTGCCATCTTGCGCATTGTCGCACGCAATATCTTGCCGCTGCGGGTTTTTGGCAGGCGTGCAACAACAGCGACTTTCTTAAAAGCCGCCACCGCCCCTATCTCGGCGCGCACCATCGCTATCAACTCCGCGCAAATATCGTCTTCGCTTCGCGATACGCCGTTGTTGAGGACGACCAAACCCAGCGGCAGTTCGCCTTTGAGATTATCGGCAATGCCAAAAACCGCCGCCTCGGCGACATCGGCATGCCGCGTCAACACTTCTTCCATCTGCCCCGTGGACAAACGATGGGCGGCGACATTTATCACATCGTCTATCCTGCTCATAATATGCACATAACCATCGCCGTCAATCATTCCCGAATCGCCGCTGAGATAAAACCCTTCATAGCGGCTGAAATATTCCCCGCGCATGCGCTCGCGCCCGCGCCAGATAGTGGAAAAAGCCCCCGGCGGCAGCGGCAGTTTTACCGCCAAATTGCCAAGTTGTCCGGCGGCGACTTGTTTGCCATCGCCATCCAGCGCGCGCAAATCATAACCGGGCATTGCCATCGTCGCCGAGCCGGTTTTTAGCGGAAAATGTTCCACGCCCAGCGGATTCGCCGCTATCGCCCAGCCGGTTTCGGTCTGCCACCAATGGTCTATCACCGGCACTTGCAAATGCCGCCGCAGCCATTCAATGGTATCCGGGTCCGACCGCTCTCCGGCAAGAAACTGCGAGCGGAGTTTTGACATATCATAACCGCTTGTCATCCTGCCCTGCGGGTCTTCTTTTTTTATCGCGCGCACCGCAGTCGGCGCGGTAAACATGGATACGACATTATGCTCGCCGATGACGCGCCAAAAAGCCCCGGCATCCGGCGTCCCCACCGGCTTGCCTTCGTAGAGTATGGTAGTGTTGCGATTCAACAGCGGCGCATAAACAATATAAGAATGCCCCACCACCCAGCCGATATCCGATGCCGCCCAATACGCTTCGCCGGGGGCGACATCATAGATATGGCGCATCGTCCAAAGCAATGCCGCCGCATGCCCGCCGTTATCGCGCACGATTCCCTTCGGCTTGCCGGTCGTGCCGGAAGTGTGAAGGATATAAAGCGGGTCTGTCGCCGCTACCGCTACGCATTCGGCGGGTTCGGCTTTTTCCACCGCCGTTTGCCAATCGTCATCGCGTCCGCCGACAAGTTCGCCGGGCAGTTGTTCGCGGCGCAATATCAGGCATTTGTCAACTTTGTGCTTGCTAATGCGCAAAGCATCATCCAGCAGTTTTTTGTAATTGACCACCCGCCCGGGTTCCAAGCCGCACGATGATGCGAGGACTATTTTCGCCCCGGCGTCTTCAATGCGCGCCGCCAGTTCGTTGGCGCCAAAACCGCCAAACACCACCGCATGCACCGCCCCCAACCGCGCGCAGGCAAGCATGGCAAAAACCGCCTCCGGCGTCATTCCCATATAAATAACGGCGACATCGCCCTTGCCAATGCCGCGGGCGGCAAGCGCGCCGGCAAGGCGGGCGGTTTCGCTTTGCAACTCGGCATAAGTAATAATGCGCTTGACACCGGCGAGCGGGCTGTCGTAGATGATCGCCGCCTGTTCGCCATATCCATCGCGGACATGGCGGTCAACGGCATTTTCGCAAGTGTTCAATTCGCCGCCGTCAAACCAGCGATAAAAAGGCGCATCGGAACAATCCAGCACAACGCGCCATTTCTTCCGCCAGACAAGTTTCGCGGCGGCATCCCCCCAAAACCCCTCCGCATCATCCCGCGCGCGCAAAAACACCCCCCGATAATCCGACATTTCAGGATTGTATAACATAGCGGGCTGAATTGTGCCTTTTTGCCTCCCGCTTCTTTCGGATTTGCGGGCGGGCGCAAAGGGCAACTAATGGATAAAATATTTTACAACACTCCTTATAATGCCATTCGCGCTTATAACAACCGGCGGGGGAAGTGAAAATAGCCGAATGCTGCGCCGAGGGCGAAGCCCGCCAGATGTGCGGTGTGGGCGAAGAAGTGCCAGCCGGAAATGACGCCGATGATGTCCAGCATTACAAAAAAAGCCGCCACCGACGACAGGCGAAAAGGCGGCAGGCGCAAAATGTCGTGCAGCAGCATAAACCTGACCGGCATTTTGCCGAACGGAAAAACCGCGCAGCCGAGCATTGCCAAAACCGCCGCGCTAATGCCGACGGCGGGGGAGTCGCTAAAAAGATTGTTTGCCAGATGACCGGCAAGCGCGCCGCCGCCAAAAAGCAAAAGCCACCGCCGCATTCCCAAAAGCGGAAGTAGCAGTTGCCCGCCGATAAAAAACAGCGCCGCAACATTAAGAAGGGCATGCAAAAAACCGGCATGCATAAAAGTCGCCAGCAAAAAATACTGCGGCGACCATCTGCTGCCAAACAGGTCAACCAGCCATTCGGGCGGGTGCGAAAAAAGCAAAGCGCCGGCAAAAGACGCGCCGCCGATGACATAAACCGGCGCAAAGCCGGGAATAAAAAACCGCCGCATAACAATGCCGGAAAGGTTAACAGGAGTGTGTTATTTTCCGCCGCGCCACTGGCGCAGGAATTCTTCCCACTTGCCGCCGCTTTCGGTCATGTATTGCCTTGCGGCTGTTGTGCGGGCGGCGAGTTCGGTTTCGCCGCGCTCTGCGGCGAGTTGCTGATAGCGCAAGAACAAAAGATAAGTCAGCATTGCATCGCATTCGCAATAATCGCTTATCTCGTCCATTCGCCCGTCAAAAAACGCATCGGCGACATGCGCCCCGCCGATGCCTATCTTGCCCGGCAGCCCGCACAACTTTGCGACATTATCCAGTTTTGCCGCCGCGCCGAACTGAAACATCGCCAGCGTGTCCATCAAATCCAAATGCCGCCCGGTGTTGTAGCGGTTGAGATAGGTGCGGTTGTAGCGAAAGTTGGCATCGCCGTCGCCGTTTTGCCACATCAGCGGCGCGCGCAAGCCGTGAATAAGCGAGCGGTAGTGCATTACCGGCAAATCAAAACCGCCGCCGTTCCATGTTATCAACCTCGGCGGTTCGCGGTGCGTTTGATAGAGTTTTTCCATTCCGGCAAAAAACCGCCGCAGCGCATCGCCTTCGTCCTTTGCCGCCGGAAGCGAAAACACGCGCAGCGAATCATTCTCCTCCAAAACACAGGAGATAACGACAATGCGATGCAGCGGCAGGGGCATAAAGTCGTTGTTTTTTTCCTGCCGCCGCAACCTTTGCGCCATCGCGACAACTTCGGCATCCGGCACATCCGGCGGCATGTCATGCACAAGGCGCAAACCGGCGGCATCCGGCACCGTCTCTATGTCAACAGCCAAAACAGGAGTGTTCATTGATACACTCCCGAAGACAAATAACGGTCGCCGCGGTCGCAAACAATGCTGACGATAACGGCGTTTTCAACTTCGGCGGCGATTTGCAAAGCCGCCCACATCGCCCCGCCGGACGACACGCCGCCAAAGATGCCTTCAACCGCCGCCATCTGCCGCATTGTATTTTCGGCATCGTGTTGCGCGACTTCAATGATTCTATCCACCCGTTCGGGGCGAAAAAACTTCGGCAGATACGCATCGGGCCATTTGCGAATACCCGGGATTTGCGCGCCTTCCGCCGGATGCACGCCGATGATTTGCACATTAGGATTTTTCTCCTTGAAAAAAGCCGAGCAGCCGGTAATCGTCCCCGTCGTGCCCATGCTGGATACAAAATGGGTAATGCCGCCGCCGGTATCGCGCCATATTTCCGGCGCGGTAGCGCGATAATGCGCATCCGGATTATCGGGATTGGCAAACTGATTTAGCAAATGCGCGTCGCCCTTTTTTGCCATAGCCAAAGCCAAATCGCGCGCGCCTTCCATCCCTTCGTCCTTGCCGACGAGGATGAGTTCCGCGCCGAATGCCCGCATCGTTTGCCGCCGTTCCAGCGTTTGATTTTCCGGCATGATGAGCGACATATGATAACCGAGAGCCGCCGCCGCCATAGCGAGGGCGATGCCGGTATTGCCGCTTGTCGCTTCCACGAGCCGGTCGCCGGTTTTGATATCACCGCGTTCGGTTGCGCGTATAATCATATTAAACGCCGGCCGGTCTTTGACCGACCCTGCGGGGTTGTCGCCTTCCAGTTTGGCGCAGATGACATTGTTTGCGTCATCGCCGCCGCCGAGTTTGCGCAGCCGCACCATTGAAGTTTCACCAATGCATTCCCGTATCAGTTTTCCGTGCATACCCGTCATTATAAAGAATGACGCCGCTTTATAACATCGCCGCCGTGCGCGAGGCGGAGTCGGCGGCGCTTGCCCGCCGCGCGCATGCGCCGTTTTCGCTTATGCGCATGGCGGGTTTGGCTGTCGCCGATGCGGCGCGAAAGATGATAACAAAGAAAAAGCCGACGGCGCTTATCCTCGCCGGACCGGGCAATAACGGCGGCGATGCATTGGTCGCGGCGGCGGCATTACAAAAGCATCATTGGCGGGTTGATGCCGTGTTGTGCCAAAAACCGGCACAACCGGATGCCTTGCGGGCTTTGCGTTTGTGGAAAGAAAGCGGCGGCAAAACGATAACCGCCGAAAGTTTGACAAGCGGCGATTTGGATATTGCCAAATACGACATCATCATAGACGGCATATTCGGCATCGGCGGCAAACGCCCGCTGAGCGGAAAATATGCCAAAGTCGCCAAAGCAGCAAACACCGCCGCCGCCAAAGTGCTGGCGATAGACATTCCAAGCGGCATCAATGCCGACACCGGCGGCGGCGGAGAATGCATAATGGCAACACAAACAATAACATTCTTCGCCAACAAACCGGGGCTGCACACCGGAAAAGGCGCGGCGGCATCGGGCGAAGTGATAACCTGCACACTGGGCGAAAAGATGACAAGCGCGCCGGACGGAATGATGATTAATGCCATCGGCGACATAAACTTTTCACACTTGCGCCGCCAAAAAGACGGGCATAAAGGCGATTATGGCAACATTTGCTTTATCGGCGGAGATGACGGGATGACAGGCGCGCTTGCCCTTGCCGCCCGCGCTTGTATTCGTTTGGGCGGCGGCAAAGTCCGCGCCGCGCCATTATGCCAAAACCCGCCCGCTTTTGACACCGCCGCGCCGGAAGTAATGTGGCAAAAACCGCCCGTTACCGCCAAACAATACTCGGTTATCGCCATTGGCACAGGTTTGGGCAAAAGCGCGGCGGCAAAAAAGAGTATGACACAAATGACAATATCAGCGGCGGCATCTTCCATTCCAATAGTAGCGGATGCCGATGGCTTGAATATTCTGGCGGCGGATGACAAACTGCGCCAAAAGTTTGCCGCCCGCCCGGGCGCAAAAGTCATAACCCCGCATCCGGCGGAAGCGGCGCGATTGTTAAAATGCACCACAACAAAAGTCCAAAACAACCGCATAGCCGCGGCGATAGCATTGGCAAAACAAACCAACGCACAAACGGCACTGAAAGGCGCGGGCACGATAATGGCATCGCCAAACGGCGAATGGCAACTATGCGGCGGCGGCAATCCGGGTTTGGCACAAGGCGGTTCCGGCGACATATTAACCGGAATGATAGCCGCTCTATTGGCGCAAACAAAAGACGCCGCTTTTGCCATGCGCGCCGGATGTTATCTCCACGCCGCCGCCGCCGACCAAATGGCAAAAGAAGGCGGCGGATACATTGGCATGGACATAAACGCCATAGCAGCCGCCGCCGCAACCATTATAAACCGCGCCTTGTAAAAGGCGGGAATGACAAGGCGGGGAAGTTTTTTCGGCGAGTTTGGCGCAAAACGGGGTGGTGGTGTTATAATGCTTGGCGATGTTTTCGGGCATGCTTGACATTCGTCTTCTATCATCGCACGGCGCACGGCGCACGGCGCACGGCGCACGGGTTAGACCTTTGCATAATCCCGTTATCGGCACAAGCCGCTAACCCCCGCCCCGCCCGCACAAAAGCGCGGCAAACAACATCCCCCTCGTCATTCCCGCCCCCTTCGTCATTCCCACAAAAACGGGGAGCCACCTCTTTGCCCCTTGTCCCCTTTCGCGGTGGCGCAAAAGGGGGAGAAGAGAAAAAAAGAAAAGGGGGGAAGTCCAGAGAAAGAGGGAAGAAAAAGCCGACGCACCGGCGGCGGCACTATGCGAGGTGTCGCCCTTACAGGGCTTTAATAGATGTATTGCGCTTTCACAACAGGGCGGCGCGCTTTCGCGCTTGCCCTGTGCTATAACATTTCGCCCTTTCGGGGCTTTGATGACGAGTGCGCTTTGCGCCCTCAGGGTTTTGCCATTTGCGGCGGCTTCGCCGCCGTTTGCGCTTGCGCGCAAATGGACAAATGGCAAAGAGATGGATTCCCGCTTTCGCGGGAATGACGAAGGGGGCGGGAATGACGAGGGGGATGTTGTTTGCCGCGCTTTTGTGCGGGCGGGGCGGGGGTTAGCGGCTTTTGCCGATAACGGGATTATGCAAAGGTCTAACCCGTGCGCCGTGCGCCGTGCGCCGTGCGCCGTGCGCCGTGCAATGCTAAACATGAATTTGTGCATGTCCGTCTTTTTCATCATCGGCATAACACCCGCGATTATACACACAATATCCGCCCAAAAT
>JBPCWZ010000028.1:0-27050 GCA_051009015.1 Gammaproteobacteria bacterium
ATTATCCTTATCGGCAACGGGGCGGATGTTAATGCAAAAACAAAAGAAGATTGGACGCCCCTGCATTTTGCGGCGGTGCAGGGTGAGACCGATATCGCCCTCTTCCTCGTCAAAGCGGGGGCGGATATCGGCGCGAAAAATGACGGCGATTGGACGCCCCTGCATCTTGCGACAATGGCAGGGCGAACCGCAACCCTGTTCTCCCTCATCAAAGCGGGGGGCGATAGTTATGCCAAAAGTCAAAACGGGCGGACGCTTTTGTATCTTGCGGTGATGCTGGGCGAGACCGAAGTCGTCCTCGCTCTTGTCAAAGCGGGCGCGGATATTGAAGCAAAAGACGAAAAAGGATGGTCGTCCATGCATACCGCGGCAAACTTCGGCAAAACCGAAACCGCCCTCGCTCTTGTCAAAGCGGGCGCGGACATTGACGCAAAAACCAACAACGGCGAAACGCCCCTGCACATCGCGGCATGGCAGGGGCAAACCGAAACCGCCCTCGCCCTGATAGAAGCCGGGGCGGATGCCGATGCCAAACGAAAAGACGGCATAACCCCCCTGCGTCTGGCTATCATCACCATGCATCTGGAAACCGCCGCCGCCCTGATGGAAAGCGGCATAAAAAGATATCTGGCAAAACCATAACCGGAATGTCTTATGCCAATTTGGCAGTTGTTCGTGATTCTATATGACAAAATAGAATAATATGTTTTTGTAGATAAATGATATTTTTGATGTTTTTGTGATATTATTGGCGGGCTTATGGGTTTCATATTGGACAAAGTGCGCTGGATGCGGTTCGCCGTTGGCGCGGCGGTTGTGCTGGTTTTGGCGCTTGGCGCGGGCGGGGATGTCGCCGGGCGCGGGGATGTTTCCGGCGCGGCGGCTTCTTCGCCGGTGCGGGATGTCGCCGATGGCGGGTTTTTGTATGGCGACTGGCTGCGCGGGCGGCGGGTTGCCGATTATGCGCGTTATGCCGATGACGAAATCCGGCTTTCCGCCCCGGCAAGTTTTTGGCGGCAAAACGCATCGCGCATTGGCGATGATGTCAAACTTCGCTTGCGCTCCGCTTTTTTGACGCTTGCGCCGGATGCCGCCGAAGTGCGCGATATTTTGCTGCGCTATGGCAATGGCGGCGAAGTTGATGCCGGCGAATGGCAGAAACTTCGCAGTGCGGGGTTGCGCGAGAGTTTGCATGATTTGCCTTTTGCCGTTGCCGCCGAAAGCGAGCGGCGGTTTGCCGATGAGTTGGGTTTGGCGGCGCAAAGGCGGCTGGCTTTTGTCCGCCGCGCGCGGGTGGAGTTTCAGACGCCGCTGGGCGGGCGCGAAGGGCAGTTGGGTGTTGATGCCGCCGGTGGCTTTCGCGAAAGCGAAGATGATGTTATCGGCTGGCAACTTCGGGCTTATGGCGGCGAGGGCAAAGCGGCGGGCGGCAATGCCGGATTGTTTTGGCGTTTTGTCGGCGGCGATGATTTGTTTGGCGCTAACTTGTTTGCCGATTATGAGGAAGATAACGAAGACGGCGGCTTTTGGCGATGGTCGCTTGGCGCGGAATGGAAGTCGCGTTATGGCGAAGTGTCGGCAAACCGGTATTTGGCTTTGACCGACGGCAAGCGGCGCAATGATGGCAGGATCGCCTATACGCGGGAGGGTTTTGACATTGACGCCCTTGTGCGCGTGCCGGGCGTGGAATGGCTTTCGGCGCGTTTGGGTTATTACAACTGGCGGGGCGAATACGGCGATGGCGATGACGATGGTTTGCGTTATGGCTTGCGCGCCGCACCGGGCGGGGGTTTGGAAGTGGAGATTAGTTATGACGCCGAAAGCGGCGATATCGGCGGCGCGTTGTCCTATTCCCGCATTCTCGGCGAAGCCGCGCCGCCCGCGCAAAGGTTGGCGACTTTTGACCCGCGCGGGCATTTCTTTGACGCCGTCCGCCGCGAATACGGACAGCGCATCAGTCGCTCGCAAGTGCAACTTTCGCAATCCGCATCGTCAATGGTGCGGGTGCAAAGCGCGCCGGTTGTTGTCGCCATTGCCGCGGATTCTTACGGCGCGGCGGTTTTGGGTTCGGGTTTGTCATTGACGGCTTCGGTGCGCATGCCGGGGTCGGTGGGGGTTGTTATGCAATCGGGAGAATATGCTTTTCCGCTGCGCATGCCCGGCGGCGGGGGAGTGAGTTTGACAACCGGCGCGGGCGTAGGGGTGCAAACTTTGTCGGCGGCGATGCGGCTGGAAAACAAACAATGGTATCTGACATTGGCACAAAGCAGCAGGGTGGAGTTTCTCGGCGGCGGGGCGACATTGTCAATCGGTAGCGGGCGGGGTGTTTTGCGGTTAAGTACCGGCGCGCCGATGTCGGTGTTGCTTATCAACGGCGCGGCGGTTTCGCTCTTTGGCGCGCGGCTGGCTTTTGACGCCGATGCCGGGCGGGTTTATGTTTTTGACGGGTCGGTTGCGTTTTCGTCGGCGGCTATTTCGGTGATGACGGTGTCGCTTTTGGCGGTTGATGTTTTGCCGGTGTCGCTTTTGACAAGAGTGTCGCAAACTTCCGGCATTTCGCTTTTTGATGCGGCGGGCGGCGTTTTGCCGTATCGTTATACTTTGCTGTCGCCGCCGTCGTCGGTTTTTGTTTCAATGCATTCGGATAGCGGCATTTTGACTTATTCGCCGCCGGATAATCCGCAAACATTAACCATCATCGCCGCGGCAATGGATTCTCTGGGCGAAAGGGCGACGGCAACGGCGCAATTGACCATTGCCGACCCGCCGCCGATTGATATCGCCGCCCGTTTTTCGGTTGCGGCGATGCCGGTGGATGAGTTTGCCCTGATGCATTGGGCGGCGGTATCGGGGGGTTATGTCGCCGATGGCGGGGAATATCATTTAAGTTTGTCCGGCGATATTCATCAAGGCGGCGGGGCGGTCAATGTCAGCATTATCGCCAATGACGACCACGCTAACACACTACCGGCAACTTTGGTTTTGACCGTCGGCTTAATACCGGGCACGGTGCTGCTGCCGCAGTTGCCGGCAAACACGGGCGGCGCTTTGCAAAGCGCGGGGGTGCCGTATCCGGGTGATGTTGCCTTTGTCAAGATTATTCCGCTCGGGTTGGAAGTGCGGACCGTTCCGGTATATGTCGGTACTGAGAGTCCGGCTGCGACACTTGTGGGGGTGGGTGGAAGGTTTTTTTTGAGCAATGGTAGACGACGACCTTATCACTATGAAATAGAGGGCGATACAAGAAATCTTTACTTAAGGGAAAGCAATATTATTTGGCACTCGCCCGCATTGGCGGTGGCGGGGGTTAGAAATATTACCGCCGTTATTTACGATATTGAAGCAACATTGCGTGTGCCCTTGACGGTCAGCATCGTTTGGCGACCGATAACATTGTCCGTTTCGCACTACCGCCCTTTGATGGCGAAAAACACCGAGCAGATTGTCGCCGTTGTTACCGTAAGCGGCGGCAGACAGGCAAGTTTGGCGAGAGTGGATTTGTTGGGCGGCGGTGGTAATGTGCGCGCGCCTTATGAGCGCGGCACAATAAATTTGCATTCCGGCGATGCCGCTGGCGTGGTAACCGTTGTTGCAGTCGCCGATGATGAAGAATCATCAACTGCGCCGGTAACGGTTTCTATTGTGGTGACGGTTTATGAACAATATGTGCTGACCGCAACGGGGCCGGTTTGGAACAATGTTATAACAATAACAACCGGGGAAGCCGCGGGCGCGCCGCGCGATTTGGCGGAAATAGCCGCGGATGGATCTTCATCGTTGCGCTTTATTCTCCGGGGAGGTAATTTCCCGTCTTATCTGAGATTGACAAGCGATGCTGGCAGGTCGCGCTTGCAATTGATATCACCGCCGCAGAATTCGCACACGGTAACAATGGTATTAGCAGCGCAGGAAAGTAAAGCACAATCGCCGCAGAGTATATCATTGTCGGTAACACTGGCGATCGTGCATCCGCCGCCGCTGACGATATCGGTTGTGAAGAAACCGCCGAAATATTTGATATCGGACAGGGGCAAAGGCATCGGCGGTATTTATACCGGCGGCGGCGGCTGGCTGGCTGATGGTCAGTCCGATTATCATTTTCGGGTGAATCAGATGCATATCCGCGGGGATGCGCATATTGTTAATGGTACTGCGTTTCTGGAGGCGTGGCAAGGCGTACCTGGTGTTGTGGATGTGATAATGGATGACGATCATTCTTATACGCCCCCGGCGACAATATCTTTTACCGTCCAGTATCAATGGCCGATGCATTCTGGCTATGCCGATCTGCACAATCGCATGGTTGATGAGAATATTCGTTTACATCATATTTCCATCACGAGCGATGTTGAATCGCAATACCTGGGATTTTTGTGGACGCATCAGGCATGGGAGCAGAATTTTGAAGTATCGCTCATTAATTCGCGCGGGTATTTGACCGTGGATTTGACGCTGTATGATAACGCAACCCGCTATTTTCGGGCGCATGTCCAGCAGCATGCACCCATTACGGATCCGCCGGACACTTCTTACACTGTGACCGGCGTGTTAAAAGATGCGTTGCCCGGACTCCGCCAAACCGGCATCGTGCTTTTGGCGGTTGATGTTCTTGCGCCGCCGATTAGTATTACGGTGGCAAACCGGGCTGCATCCGTGGGGCGGGGGGTGTTGTCGTCCGTTGGCGTTATATCGGTGTTGCGCGGTTATGGGGGGACAAGTGGTTTTTCTTTCAGCGTCAGTGTGCCCGATGTGGCGGATGCTTTTGTTCAGGTTAGTGATGCCGGTGTTATATCTTTGCGTTCGCCGCCATCGCGAAACGGGCTGATTACGGTTGTCGCATGGGCGGATGATGTTTCTTATGATTACACTCCTGCCGGGTCTACAACTTTGACGGTATCGGTTGCCGACCCGCCGGTATTTCTTGCTTTGATGATTCCGCCGGGGCAGTTGCGCGGAGTGAAAGTTGAGCCGATAGTGGATATCACGCTGACGCTGACGGGTTTTGCCGGCTGGCTTTCGCCGTCTGGGGAGTTGTCGGTTAGCGGCGGGCGTTTGGGGGCGGCGGTATCGTTATCGGCGGCGGCGGACGGGGCATCGCTGAGTTTTGACGGGTTGACGATTCTCATTAGCGCCGGTTTGCGCGAAGGGTTATTGACTGCGACTATTGTTGCCGATGACGATGCCGCGCATACTGCACCGGGGACTGCGTACGTAGTTATTACCATTGCGCCGCCGAATGACGAATTGCGCGTTGTTGGCACTTTGACTGCCGGTATTACGACAACCGTAACACTTGGCAATTACGCGCCGAGTGGCGGATTTTTGCCGTATCGTTTTTCGCTTGCCGCATTGCGCGAGGATATTGCGTTTGTTACTCTTAATAATGGCAAGAGTGCGGCGGTTGTTTTTCGCGGCTCTGCGCATGCTCCCGGTGTTTTGACCGCTACGGCGGTGTTGCGCGATGACAGAAACCAGCAGGCGGAGATGCTTTTGCTTGCCGATTTTGTTCGCGCGCCGTCCCTTAGTATTTTTGCCATTACGACAAATGCGGGGTTGGAAACCGGCGCGGAGAGTTGGGCGGTGTCGCTTTCATCTTCCGGCGGTTATGGCGCGCACACGCTGTTTTTGGCTGAGGGGCAAACGCTCTTTCGGATGACGGATAGTGTTGTTTTGGCTGTGTCATCGTCATCGCCGGTAACGGCATCGGCTACGATTTATATTGACGATGAAAACGCTTATACCTACCGCCATCTGACTATCATGCCGCTGACCGTGCTGGATCCCCTTGGCATTGCGCCGCCGCCGTTGATAACATTGAAAACCCGGGCAGGTTTGATTGTTGACGAACCGGTGGCGACTTTGTCGGCATTCGGCGGGAATGGGGGAGATGGTTATGCGTTTGGCACGGATAACGGCGGATATGTTAAGTTGGAAAACGATGCGGGCAGTGTTTTGGTTTGGCGGCTGTCGGAGGTTGACGGTTCGGCGGGCACCGTGGAATTGACAATAAGCGCCGATGATAATTCGCAACCAAAGCGCCGGGCATTGGTAACGATGAGTTTGTTATTGGTGCATCCGACGGTATCTTTGAGCGTTGCGCGTTTGTTATCGGTTGCCGCTACCGGCGTTGTTGCGACTGCGGCGCGCGGGGTGTTTTGGGACGGATCGGGAGATGGTTATTCGCTGGTTATTACCGGCTCGGGCGGCGCATCTTTGTCGGCGCGAATTGCGGATTATTCCACACTCCTAATTGAGGGAATATCCCTTGGCGCGGCGACTGTGACTGTTTTGGGAATGGATAATCATCCGGATTCCACACCGGCGATTGCGTCTTTTGTTTTGCGGTTGTCAAGTTTGCTGCATCTGCCGTCGCCGTTTGATGCGCCGGTGACGGTAACTATCGGGCGCGAAGAAGTATTGACGACATTGCGCGCCGCAAACGCCATCGGCGCGCCGGTTTTTGATATTACCAATGCGCCGCCGGTTGTTTCAATAGAAGGGGAGTCGGGTGTGTTGTCGTTTTTGTCCCTGTCGCATTCGCCGGCGACGATGGTGCTGACGGCAAATGTTGCCGACAAGGCGCATTCGGTTGCCGATTTGCATCGGACGGCAGAGGCGCTTTTGACGATGGATATTGTGCCGCCGCCGGTGTCAATATTGTTTGCGCCGCCCGCCGAGATTGTAACCGGCACGATTACGGCGGCGATTTTGACCGCTACCGGCGGTTATGTTTCCATTGGCGGAAGTTATGCTTACGGCGCGGAGGGCGATGGTGTTTCCGTGGATGCGGGCGGCGCGGTTGTTGTGATGACCGATGCGCCGCGCACTTTGACGGCGACTTTGTTTGCCGATGACAATCATCATTACACGCCGCAGGCATCGCTTATCTTTACCATCGCCGCGCCCGACCGGCTGACGCTTTTGCCGGCAAGCATGTTTATTACAACAAGAATCGCCATTACATCGCAACTGCTCAGTTTGCACACTCGTGTTGGCGCGCCGCCGTATGTCTATGCTTTGGGCGGCGCTTTGCCATCGTATATGCGCTTTGACACGACGACAGGTGTTTTTGACATTGCCGGCAAACCGCCGGATGCGCCGGAATCGTTTTCCGTTATCGTAAGTGTGTCGGATAGCAGCGCGGTGCAAAGGCGGACGGCGGCGACAATATCGGTTGTCGTCGGTCATCCGCTGCCGCTTGCGCATGCTTTTGGCGGCGATGTTATTGTCAGTGCCGGGGAAGATGCGGCGCATTTGGTGTTTTCGGTTTTTGGCGGCGCGCTCAGTGCCGGGGCGTCATACAACATTTCGGCAAATGCATTGCACGGCGCGACCATTACCGATATTCGCGGCAATGATGTGCGGCTGGAAGCATTCGGGCGTTTGGGTTTGCATTCCATCACGGCGGTTTTTAGCGCCGATGATCATCATCCGCAAACCGCGCCGCTGACGGCGTATTTGACTTTGACTGTCGATACCGGTTTTTATCTTGTCCCGCCGCTGCCGACCATTACGGCATATGCCGGGCAGAGTTTGTCGGCTGCTTTGGATTTGGCGACTATTCGCGCTTTCGGGCACGGGATGAATTTTGCCGAGGGGGACGAGTTGTTGTTTGACGACCTGGGGGATTTTCCCCTTGAGACGGACATGCCGTTTTTGATTTTGGACGATGATGGCACGGATAACGATTATGCCGTTATCCGTCAATTCGGCGCTGCTTTGCAAGAGTCGCGCACGGTAACGGCGAGGTTTTTGATTGAAGATTATGATTTTATTGAGGAGTATACGGTAACGGCGGTTATTCATTATGTTGACAAACCCCTGCCGCCGGTTTCGGGCGTTATTCATTATGCCGCCGTGCGGGCGACGGCGAGCGTTGCCGGGGAGATGGCTTTGGCGACTGTTATCGGCATTGGCGGCGCGGGCGGGCCGGACGATTATCATTATTCATTGCTGGGCGGCGATGGTTATTTGCATCTTGCCGGTGATATTTTGCGTTTGACCGGCGCGCCGCCGGGGCTGGCGGCAACGGCTAGCATTGTTGTCGCCGATGCGCTGATAGACGACAGGGCGAAAGGGACTTTGCAGGTGTCGCTGGACTTTTTACCGGCGCCGTTTTCGCTGCGCTTGTCGCCGCCGGATGTTGCGGCGGTTATTGTTTCGGTATCGCCGCCGCGCGCGCATTTGACGATGCATGCATTCGGCGGCATCGGCGGTTATGCGTATTCGGCTTTGTATATGCCGCAAGGTTTTGCATTGTCGGGCGCGGTGTTATGGCAAACGGCGACTTTGCAAACGGCGGCGACTGTGACATTGACTTTGCAGGCTGCCGATTCCGCCGCGCCGCCGGTTTCGGCATCGGCGCTTTGGACTGTCTATGCCAATCCTTTGCTGCCATTGTCGTCAAGTGTTTGGCTTTTGCCGGATGTTGCCGGGCATGGCGAAGTAGCGGCGACGGTGAAAGGTTTGGGCGGCGTGCCGCCGTATCGTTATGTTGGTGTTGGCGGTGCTTTGGTTGATGGCAAAAGCGGCGCGGTTCGTTTGTTTGCGTTGCTTTCGGGGACGGTGCGGATATCGGCGACGGTGCGGATAGATGATGACAACCCGCAAACCGGCGCGATAACCGCAACTTTGGCTGCCGATGTTTTTCGCGTCCGCTCGCCTTTGCCGGCTGTGTTTTTTGGTAATGACTCCCTTGTGTCGGCGGTAGTCGGTGTTTCGCATCCCGTTGGCGGCGTGTCGGCGGTTTTGTCCGGCGGGCAAGGTTTGACCGGACGGATAATGCCGGATGGGATATTCGGCGTGTCGGCTGTTGCCAAAGGCGGCGGTGTTTATGCGTTACGCATGCATTCGGCATTGACGAGTCATGGGCGGTTTTTGGCGACTCTTGTCGCCGGGGATGATGGCGGTGTTTATGATCCGGTGTCGGCGGTGTTTGGCATTACTGCGCGAGAGCCCATCGGCGAAGTGTTACTTATCGGCGGCGGCAACCCCGACTCTCATGCCGGTAGCGGCGATGTTTTGGCGGCGGCCGATGATGATTTGGATTTATGGACGGTGCGCGCATCTGATCCTTATTTGGAAAATGTCGGGCAGCGCGCCGCATTGTTGAATGGCACGATAATCATTGCCGGCGGCAACGACTATTCCAATGGGAGGCCGTCTCGTAATATCGTGTGGTCGGCGGACAAGGGGCATACATGGCAGCGTTATCGCTGGCTTCAACTAAGTGTCGGTTTTGGCATGGCGGCGCATAGTGGTGCGTTATACATTGTCAACGGCGGCGATGTTTGGCGAAGTGCGGATTCTATGGAATGGACGCAGCTGACAACGCGGGGTTTGTCGGTTGTCGCCGGGCTGCCGCTTGTTTCGCATCGCGGAAGTTTGGTTATGCCGGTGGTTGATAACCGCGACCGATACCGCGGCGCATGGACATCGGCGGATGGCATCAATTGGTCGCCGCCATCGGGCGGGCATTATGACGGCGAAGTTGCCGATATTGCCGCCGTCCCGCACAAGAGTCGGGTGTATTTGTATTGGCGCGGCAATGCCGCTTATTTTGACAATGACACGGAGCGTTTGACAACCTGCCGCAATGCGTCTTATTTGTCAAACGGCATGCGGGGAATATCTTTTGGCGGCAGTGTGTATATTACCGGCGGCGATAGCAATAATAGCGATATTCGCGCCAATGACGGCTGCGGGGACGCACAATCGCAAGGCGGCATTCCGCGGCAGCGCGGGTTTTATTTTGCGATGATGCATTTGCCGTATAACACTTTGCCGGTTCCGGTGCTGCCGCCGCCGCCGCATCCCGCGCGTCCGGTTTTTGTCGCGCCGCTGACGCTGACGGCGGGTGTTTCAATAACGGCGACAACGGCGGCAAGGGTGAATGTCAGCGGCGGGCGTCCGCCGTATTTTTACAACTTTGCCGCCGCAGCGCCTTCCTATTTGCGGGTTAATCATAAGGGCGCGATAGTTGTCCGGGGCGGACCTTTGCCCTCCGATGCCGGGACAACATTAACACTTTCGGTGCGTGTTAGCGATACCAATTTGTATCCGGGTCCGACCATCGCGCCGCTGACGGTGATGATTATTGCGCCGTTCGGTTTGTCGGCAAGGGTGTTTGCCGCCGCCGGTTTGCGTTTGGCCGGCGCGGCTGCCGGGACGGTGCGCGGGGTTGGCGGTTATTTGCCGTATTCTTATTCCGGCGGTATTTCGGTTGATGCGAAAAGCGGGGAATATGCTTTTAATCCCGCCGCCGGTTTTGTTTCCGGCGATATGCTGTCGGCGACAATTACGGTGCGCGACCGGCTTTTGTCACCGGCGTCAATCATCATATCGGCGCGTGTCGGTTTCAGGTTGCCGGGGCGGTTTATCGGGGCAAATGTTACCTCGGATGTGATGTTTCCAAATGACATTGCGGCGAGATTTCGCACGACTTTGACAAACGGCGCATTGACGGCATCGGTGCGGGGTGATGATGTATTTAGCGTTACCATTGCGGGATTGGGCGGCGGGCGTTTTGAGGCGGTGGTTTATTCGCAACTGACGGCGGAAGGTTTGTTTGAAACGGAGATAGCGGTTGGCGATGGCGGCGGCAGATATGTGCCATTGACGGCAAGTGTTTATGTTCGGGCGCAAGATGCATCGCTGCAATTTACTACGCAGTTGTTGCCGCCGTTGTCGGTTTTTATTGATGTCAATGCGCCGCTGACTATCGCCGCCGAAACAATGCCGGCGGCGTTGTTGACCGTGCGTAGTATTGGCGGTTTTGCGCCGCTTGCTTTTGCTTTGCAACCCGGGCGCTATTTGACAATAAATAATAACGGCGTTGTTTATGCGGCAAGCGCGCCGACGGTTGCGGAAACGGCTGCCTTTACCGTTGTCGTATCGGATAGCGCCCGTTATCCGTCTTCGCGCGATGCGGTCTTTACCATTGTGGTTGGCAATGAGCCGGAGAATGTGCGCGATATTAATATATTCCTGTCGCCGCAAACGGCGTCGGTTTTGCTTGCCAACAAACCTGTGGTTGCCGCTTCGGTTTCCATTGTCGGCGGTTATGCGCCCGATGGCGGTTATGTTTGGTCGGCATCGGTGCCGGGCGGGTCGGCTTTGGTTTCCGGCGATGTGTTGTTGTTGTCGGTTTCCGCCGCCGCGTCAATAACGGCGACTCTCATCGGCGATGATATCTATTCCGGCACTCGTCCGGCGACGGTGTTTTTGACGGCGCAGGTTTATGATGATCTGACGGCGCAGGTTGTCCCGCCGATGCGCACGGTGATATTGTTTGATATTGTCCCGCAACCGCTGGCGACAATATCGGTTTTTGGCGGCAACGGCGCATACTCCTATTCGCTGGCGACTTCGCCCGATGCATCATCCGCTTTTGTTGTCGGCGGCACGATTATCTCCCTGACGGCGACAATGTCGCTAACGGCGACGATGACATTGACGGCATTTGTTGCAGACGCGCCTTTTGCGGCGTCGGCATTGATGACGATAATCGCCGAAAGCCCCAAACCCTTGCGGGCGAGTGTGCATTATCAAAGCGCATTGCTGCGTTCCGGTAGCATCGGCGGCACGATAAAGGCAAGCGGAGGTTTGGGCAGGTATCGCTTTACGGCGCGGGCGAATATTTCCGTTCATAACAGAAGCGGCGAGTTTCGCATGCTCGCGCCGCCGGGTTTTGCGCCGGGGGCGTTATTGTCGGCGACGGTGTTATTTACCGATGACGAGTTTGGCGTGTTTCCGAGGCGGGTTGTTTTGACCGCGCGCATTGGCGAAGATTTGCCGCTGTCGCGGCAACAATCGGCGGTGACGGTGGGCGTTAATGCCCTGCATCATCTGGGCGGTTTTGCCATGACGGCGGCGATGTCGTCTTCTTTGTCGTGGCACATATCGCCGCCTTCGCATTTCACGGCGACATTCGCCGGCAGCCGCACGGAAGGCGGCACTTTGTTTGTGCAATCGGCATTGAAAGGGCAGGGCGTTTGGACGGCAACGGCGGCGGCATTTGCCGGGGGTTATTTCCCGGCAACGGCATATTTCACGGCGCGGGCGAAGTTGCCGGACGGGGAGGTTTTTATTATCGGCGGCAATGCAGGGCTCACTTCCGGAAATAAAAACACGATAGTATATGTTGCCGCATCGGATAACTTGAGCGTCTGGACGCCGGTGGCGACGATAGCGCATGTGGATTTTCACAAAGTCGCCCATGTCAATGGCACGCTGGTTGTTTTCGGCGATGTGCATGTGCGCTCTCTCGGCGGCACTCGCAAAAGGTTGCTTTGGTCGGGCGACCGCGGGCGCACTTGGAGCAGTTATGCGCCGCCGTTTTCATGGGGTATTCGTCCCGCAATTGTCGCTCATAACGGCGCTTTGTATTTTTTTGGCGATTCCAAGGATGGCGATGACAATATCACCCGCACATGGCGCAGTGATGACATTGCCGCCGGTGCTTCGGGCTGGCATTTGCTGGAAGGAGAAGGGCAAATTCCCGAATCCACAAGCGTGGGAGCCGTTTCATACCGGGGGTCGTTGTATGTTGTCCATGCCGGATACGAAAGCACTGGCGGCACATTTGTTTTTGAAGAAGGCGTTCCCTGGCGCAAAATAAACGATACCGCCGTCAGTCGCCGCCGCGGTCGGATGGTGCAGTATGGCGAGCAGTTGTATCTTTTTTACGGAAGAGAAATATGGGAATTCGGCGGCGGCGGCGGCATCGGCGATGACAGCAATTGGCGTCAATGTTTCAGGGGCATTCCCCGTTATTACACGAGGAATATACTGCCGATAAACGGCACGATTTATTTGTTTGAAAATGATGCCACTGTCGGCGGTTGCCTGCCGGAAGTTGCCGTTCGCCCGCTTTTGCCCGCCGCCGCCAATTCCAATTTCAGGGTCGCTTATATGCCGCGCGTTATTCCGCCGCTTTCGCCTACCATTTTCCCGCCTTCGCGCTTGCGGGCGGAGTTTGCCGCCGGTGTGCGCATTACCAACGGGGCGAGATTGACGGCTACCTTGGCAGAGATGGAAGTGCAAGGCGGTATGGCACCTTATCATTATTCCATTATTGGCGATGCGCCCGGTTATCTTTCCGTTGTCGGCGGGGTTGTTTCGGTTGTCGGCGGTCCGCCGCTTGCGCGTGTTTCGACGGCGGTTATGGTTTCCGTTGCCGTGCGCGATGATTATGTTATCCCTGCGCGGGCGACGGCGGTTTTGACGATATCGCTGGTGCCGCCGCCGCCGTTGTCGGCAAGCGCTTTTGTTGCCGGTGACGGGCGGCTTTTGCGCGCTTCGGTATTGGTCGGCAACATTACCGCCGCCGGTTTGGCGCCGGTGCGGTTTTCATCGTCATCGCCGCTTTTGACGCTGGATGTCCAAAGCGGCGCATTCGGCTTTTTGCCTTCGGTAAGCGGAGAGACGATTACGGCAACGATTATCGCCGATGACGATGGTTATTCGCCGCCGATTACGATGGTCATATCGGCGCGGGCGGGGCTGGATATTCCGGGTGCGTTGTTGCCGCTGTCGCCGGGTGTTATTACGGTTCGCGCCGGGGAAGTGGCGGGTGTTGCCGAAGTGCGGGCGACATCCAATCTTATCGGCGGTTTGACGGCGGCGATGGGCGGCGGCGGTTTTGTCTTTCAATCCGGCGGTAATAATGGCGCGGTTTGGACTGCATATATCCAATCATCGCTGGCATCGGGCGGCTTGCACACGGTTGTTGTTACTATCGGCGATTCGGGCGGGCGTTATCTTCCCCTGTCGGCGCAACTGACGGTGCGGGCAAACGAAAGCATCGGCGAAGTGATACTCATCGGCGGCGGCAGTGTTGTTTATGCCGCAAATGGCAATGATATGTCGGTATGGACGCCGCGGGCGACTGTTGCCGGTTTGGCAGTGCATGGTCATCGGGTTGTGGATCTCAACGGCACGATAGTTGTTGTCGGCGGCAAAAAAGCGGACGGCGGTTATTCCAAACAAATATGGTATTCGCCCGACCGCGGCACAACATGGCTGTCAAGGCGTTCTTTGGATGACGGCGGTTTGGATGCGGTGTTTTTCGGGCATGCGGCATTGTTTCATAACAATGCGGTTTTTGCCCTCGGCGGTTTTCGCAACGGGCAAAAGAGCGACCGCATTTATCGTTTGGAAAACCCCGCCGGCGTGTGGCAGAGAATTGAGCATAATGGCACATTTCCCGCCATCGCCAACTTTGGCGCGGTTTCCCGCAACCAAGCCATTTTCGTGCCAAATTCGGTATTGGACGGGCGGGGGGTTGTTTCTTATTACGACGGCCGCAGTTGGCAACGCGGCATCCATTATGGACAAGCCAACAATATCGGCGCGCACGAAGTATATTTACACGGCGAGGGTTTTTATGTTGTGGAATCCGTTGCCGACGGGCGCATGGTATCTTTTGGTGACGGATTGAGGCGTACCCGGGAATGCTTCACGCGGTTTGCCGCGCCGCAGCCGGATGTGCAGGCACTTGCTTTTGACGATGCGGCTTATTTGATAGGCGGCGGTTTGCGCGCCGTCCGGCGACTGGACGAATGCCCGCCGCCGAACGGGAATGCCGGGGTATTGCCATCCGATGAAGTTGCCGTTAGCGTGCGCGCGGTGTTTTTGCCTTTTGGCGCCGATTACCGCCGCACGGTTGCGCCGCCGCCGCCGCGACTTGGCGCGCGGGTTGTGCCGGATGGGGCGGTGAGTTTGGTCGCCCATACTTTGTCAATGACGCTGGCAACTGTGCAAGCGGTGCGGGGAAGGGCGCCTTACCGCTTTTCGCTTGTCAATGCGCCGCCGCTTTTTGCTCTGCATTCGCTTGATGGCGTGCTGTCATTCGGCGGCAGCCTCTCCGTCGGGACGATAACACTGACGGCGCAAATAGCAGACCGCAACTGGCTGCGGCAGACGGCGCGGGCGCAAATAACCGTCATTAGCGCGCCGCTTGGCGATGTTTCATTGAGCGTGCAGTTTCTTAACAATCTCAACTTTGTCGCCGGACAACCTTTGCGCACGATGGCGATATTGCATCCGCGCGGCGGCTTTGGCGGCGGCGGTTATGTTTTGCGCGCATCGGTGAATTCGCCTTCGGTGTTTGCGACCGTTGTCAATAGCGCATTGCTGGTTTCGGCATCGCGCATCGGCGAAGTGTATGTCAATGTCATCGCCGACGACATGCCCGGGCTGACGGCAAGCCGGGCGGGAGTTGAAAGGTTGTTGCTTAATGTTCATTCTCCGCTTCATATCAGTTTGTCGGCGTATTCGCCGCCCGCGGCGTTTTATAATGCGGGCGTTATCGCGCCGCGCAATTTGGCAGTGGTGCATTTTGGCGGCGGATATAGCGCGTTTGATTTTGGCTCCAACAGCCGCCCGCGCCTTTCGGTGGAGTCGGGTCCGGATAACTTCGCATTGGTGTCTCCCGGCGCGGGGCGGCAACTTATCCTGCTTTCATCTTTGACCGTGTCGTCCGATGTTTTGGTTACCGTGCTGGCGGAGGATTATTTGTCGCCGCCGTCGCAAAGCCGGGCGGTCTTTACGATATTGCGCGTAGCGCCTTTGAGCGCATCGGTGGCGATGGATTCTTTGCTGGACGGCGGGAATGCGCGGGCGACGATATTTGGCTTGGGCGGCGTGCCGCCGTATCGTTATTCCGCACTTGGCGCGGTTGTTGATTCCGGCGGCGTTTTGCGCATTGGCGACGGTATTGGCGCGGTGACGGTTAGCGTTATTGTTCATGACGCAAGCGCGCTTTCGCCTCCGGCGACAATAGCGATAACGGCAAATCTGGGCGCAAATGTGCGCGGCAGGTTTAATGGCAACTCGCGGCTGCATGCGGTTGTTGTCGGCGTGCCGCGTTTGATAGGTAATTTCAGCGTGCGCTTTGTCGACGGGCGCGGTTTGACTTTTGGCATTTTGCCGCGTGGTGTTTTGCGCATTCGCCGTTTGCCGACAATCGTGGCAAGTTTGCACACACTGCCCGGTGGCGGTGTGGAAACCATTCGGGCGGCATCGGCGGAGTTTTATGCATCGCCGCCGCGCTTTGGTTTATACACGATAACCATTGCCGCCGGTCTTTCGGGCGGCGGTTATCTTCCGGCGCGGGCGGTTTGGACCATTGACGCATCGGGCGAAGGCGAGAGCGGCGAAGTGTTATTAATAGGCGGCACCGGCGGCATTGTATGGTCGGCATCCGAAAGCAATCCGGCGCAGTGGTCGCCTTTGGTAACGGTTGCCGGTTTGGAGCGTTCGCATCATCGGGTTGTCGCGCATAACGGCACAATCATCGTTGCCGGCGGCATTGGCGAAGACGCGCGGTACATATACTTCTCGGCTGATAAAGGGCGGACATGGTCGGATTATCCTTCTCCCTTCGGCGTGCGCCATCGTTTTGGCATGGCATCATTTCGCGGCGGCGTTTATGTCGCCGGGGGGTATGATGAAAACGGGCGGAGATTGGGCGATGTATGGCGCACCGACGACGGGCGCAACTGGCGGCAAATCACAACACAAGGTTTTGCCGCAAACGGCATCGCCGACCATGCGCTGGTCAGTTATAACGGCACATTGATAATTCCGGGCGGCGACAACGGCGGCAATGCGGCGGAAAACCGGCGCTTGTATCGCAGCGCCGACGGCATCCATTGGAGCAGCGGTTTCGCCCATCCGTCCTATCGCGACAACACAAAAGGTTATGCGGCGGCGGAGCATAACGGGAGTTTGTATATTCACGGCGTCAGGGGCGATGGCGGCGGCGTTTGGCACAGCGGCGGCGGTTTGGAAAGATGGTCGCGCTGCGGCATCGGGCGCGGCAGGGAGATAACACCGGGCGGCAGCGACTCGGGTGCTTTGTCATTTGGCGGTTCGTTGTATTTCTTCGGCGGCGGGGCATTGACTATCCGGCGCACTTCCGGCTGCCCGCCGCAAGCGGCAAATGGCGGGCAAACGCCGCCGGGGACGGAATACGCCCGCCCCGTGCACATAACCCGCGCCGCCATCGTTAATCCGCCTTTGCCGGGGGCGATTGGTTTGAGCATTGTGCCGCCGGGCATTGCGACTTTGACTGTGGATTCGGCGCTGACCGCCGTTATCGGTTCGGTAGCCGCTTTTGGCGGCGCGCCGCCTTATCATTATGTGCTGTTTGAAGGCATTACTTCGTTTGTTTCGGTTGATGCAAACAGCGGCATTTTGTATCAATCCGGCACGGTGACGTCGGTAGCGCAAGGCAAGTATATTATGGTAACGGATTCCTCTTACCGCTTTGATTTGGCGGTTGTGCCGCTGCCGCTGGTTATTGTGCCGCCCGCATCGCTGAGCGCGCAAGTGTTAATCACTTCGGGCGTTGTCGGCGTGTCGGTTGTTGCCGCGACCATTCGGGCTTTGGGCGGCGCGGCGCCATTCAGGTTTTTGCCGCTGGGCGGCAACAGCGATATTAATGCATCGCTCGGTTATGTCCGTTTTCACGGCGATATTACCCGCGGCGGTTCGGTTGTTGTGCGCGCTTTTGAGATAAGCGATGCCTCGGCAATGGCGCATACCGTATTTGTCACGGCGACGGTTTTGCATAAGTTGCCCGGTGCTTTGGTGCGGGCGACTTCGGGCATTGTGCCGGTCAAGTTTGGCGCGCAAAGCAGGTTGGGCGAGTTTTATGCGACATTGGCGGCGGGGATATCAATGACGGCGGCGATATCACCGCCCGGGCAGTTTGGCGTTACGGTGGTATCAAGGAGCGGCGGGCGTTTTGCGGCTTATATTCGTTCGGCATTGACTGTCGGCGGCAGGCAAACGGCATCTTTGGTTGTCGGCGATTCGGGCGGCGGTCATGTTCCTTATCGGGCGGCATTTACCGTTGATGCGGCGCGCGGCGAAGTTATCATTATAGGCAGCGATAGCAATGTGTGGGCGGCATCGGATAACAACTTGCGCGATTGGCAAAAACGAACCCAATTGACGCTGAACGAAGGCGAGCGGATGATTAATTTCAACGGCACGCTTGTTGCGATGCCATTCAACGGGCGCCTGATATTGTATTCTTCCGACCGCGGGCACTCATGGAAGTCAACAGTGCAGCGTTCAATATTATTCCGCCGGGGTTTTGGCATGGCGGTGCATAACGGCGCACTATACATTGTCGGCGGCGAAGATGGGAGCGGTCGTTATCTGCGCGATGTATGGCGCAGCACAAACATTGTTGATTGGCAAAAAGTATCCGCGCCCGGCTTGGATGCGATGGCTGATTTCCCGCTGGTATCGCACAAAGGTTCGCTGATAATCCCCGGCGGGCGGCAAAAATACGGCGATGCAAGTTCGCGGCGGGTGTATTCCGCCTCCGGTCGTTTTTGGCGGCGGCAAACGGCCGGCGGCGAAGCGCCGAGGATAGGGCTTTATGCAAATCATGCCGCCGTTGTTTATAACGGCAGGGTGCATATCTACGGCTTGGACGATGCCGTTTATGCTTTTGACAATGCGCAAAACTGGTTGTCGTGCGGGCATTCTATGCCGCGCCGCCCCGATGTGCGGGCGCTTGTCTTTGGCGGCGGGGTGCATTTGTTTGGCGGCGGCACGCGCGATATCGCCCGTCTTAATGGTTGTCCTCCCGCTGACGGGAATATCGGGCAAACGCCGCCAAACACGGAGAACAATGCGCCGGTTGTTTATTTGCCTTTTGATGCGCCGGATATTATCGCGCCGCCGCCGCCGCTTTTGGAAGTTTCCGTTAATGCCGATGCGCCTTTGACAGTAACTGTCGGCGGTTTGGCGACAATCAATCTTATAACCGTCCATTCCATCGGCGGCGCGCCGCCTTTTGCTTATTCGGTCAATGCATTATCTTACCTTACCGTCAGCGGCGGCATTGTCATGCTCGCCGGCGCGCCGCCGCAACCGGCGACAACAACAATCAGCGTTATGGTCAGCGACCGCGATTTGCTGCCATCAACGGTTTATGCCATCTTTACTTTGGCAGCCGTTTCGCCGCCGCCGGTTAGTGTTGCTATTTTGTCATCGGTTTCGGTTTTGGTCGCCGGAGAAAGCGAGCAAACAATCACACTATCGGTATCGGGCGGTTTTACCGGCGCGGGCGGGTATTATCATATCAGCAACGGCGATGCGATGGTTGCCGCCGCCGCCGGAAACATTGCTTGGGTGAATATTTCCGCCTCTATTAACAAGCGCGGCAAACTAACCCTGCTTTTGTCGGCGGATGATAATCATTCCGGCACACCGCCGGCGATAGCATCATTAACCCTGCAAGTTGTCGCGCCGCTGCAACTGCAGTTATCGCCGCCGGTGATATCCATTGTCGCGACTTTGGCAACCTTGCGGGCGATAGCAGGATTATCGGCATCGGGCGGTTTTGGCAAGCGCGGTTATTCGCTGATAGACCCGCCGGATGGTTTTGCCCTTGACGGCATTATCATAACCCAGACGATTCCTTTGCTGACGGTTTCCACGCTGACTCTGGCGGCGGAAGTAAGAGATTCCAACACTCCTCCGCGGCGGGCGACGGCAAAGATGGCGGTTGCCATTACGCCGCTCAAACATTTCGGGGCAAGTTTGCGTATCGGCGACGGCATCATTGCGGCAAATACCCCGGCGGCGGCATTGATTCATCCTTTCGGCGGCGTGCCGCCATACCGCTATGAATCAGATAACAAAGTTGCCAATGTCAATCTCGGCGGCGAAATATGGTTTCATCTGTCGTCAAGCAAAGCAACAATGATAACAACGGCGATAACCGTCAATGACTCATATGAAAGCAGTGAAACGCCGCCGGTGTCCATAACTTTGACCGCAACCATCGCCCCGCTCCTGCAAGGGGATGCCGATGGCAACGAAAGCATCCGCACAGTGACGGCAAACCAATGGACGCCGATAGGGACGATGGAAGTAGCGCGCACTTATGATATCGCCGACCTTACCGCTTCGCATTCTCCCTTTGCTTTGGCAAGCGCGGCATATTTGGGTTTGGATGCGGATGGCGACCGGCAAATGCAAATACAAGCGGGACCGGTCAGCGAAGGGGTTTATACAATATCGGTAATGCTCGGCGACAGCGCGGGAAGTTATGCCCCGGCGGCTTTTGCATGGACGATATCGGTTATCAAACTGCCGGGCGACATTACCCTGAAACCGGCGATAACTGCGGACTTTTTGCCGCCGCGGGTTTTGACTCTGACGGCGCAGTTGTATCTGCGCAAGCCGCTGGCGACTTTGACGGTACAAGGCGGATTACCGCCGATGGCGTTTTCGGTTTTTGGCGTTTTGCCGGAGCATACCGCCTTCATCACCGCCCGCCGCCCCGACTGGCTGGCGATAAGCGATGACGGGGTTATATCGGTCAACGGCGTGGTTACAAGACCGGTAACACTGGACAGCAAAGACGGCGCAAAGATGGTAGCAATGGCGACCGATGCCCTCGGGCAAAAGGTGCAAAGCGTCTTTACATTATTGGTCATATCCAAAACCGGTTTTTCGGCAACGCTGCACACCCTGCGGACAGTTATCGGCGATGGCGGTTATGCCGATGTCGCTACGGTATCCGTCGGCGGCGGGCATTTGGCATCGGGCGATTATGCCGTGCGCTTTGAAGGAAGCGGCGATGCGTCATACCGCATTGAAGGAAAAAGGTTGGCGGTTTCGGCGTCATCGCCGGGGATATTAACGGCAACCGTCATCGCCGATGACCAAATAACCCGCACCCCTCCGGCAACGATGATTCTCACATTGGAAGTTTTGCCGAAGTTGGAAATACACACGGACATAGCGACAATCATTATCACCGTGCCGTCTTCTTTGAAGAAAGGCGACCCCCTGCTTTCGGTATCGGTATCCGGCGGCGCGCCGCCTTATTCTTACAAGGTGGATTGGACGCCGAAAACGGGACGCCCGCTCAGTGTCGGCAATGACGGCATAGTTGCCTTGCGTTTTTCGCTGCGCTATGAAGATTCCAAAAATGCTTTGCCGCGCACTTGGAACTTGCAAGTATTTGACAGCAAGAATCTGCAAGCGACAAGGCGGAATTTATTCTTCGCCTATTCGGCGGCGGATGTCAGCATTGGCATTACAAGATTTTCCGCACAGCCGGTTGTCGGCGAAGGTTGGACGGCAGTGGCGCGGCTTTCGGCATCGGGCGGGTATTTGTACGGCAATGACAATGCTTATAGTTATACCATCGGCGCGGTGCATGGCGCATCATTGTCGGCATCTGTTGATACAAGCGGCAATGTCAGCATTTTGGCGATATCGGCGGGCGCGGCGACGGTAATGGCAATAGCAGACGACAATCACAACGCCAGCAAACCGGCGACGGTGCGGATTGTTTTGACGGCGGCGGATGTATCGGGTTTTGCAATGTCCCTCGTCGGCGGCAGGGGTTCGGTTCTGACATCGCCGCAGCCGATAAGAGTGGCGACTTTGTCCCTCGTCGGCGGTTATTTGCCGGCGGGTGCAAACTACGACTTGCGCGGGAAAGCATCAAAAGGCGCGGTATTCTTCGGCGATGCACAGCCATTCGGCTTTGCCGTATCCCTGCTTGCGCAAGATGCGGGCGACATAACGGCGACACTGATAGCAAACGACAGCCACCCGTCATCCCCCCCGGCAACGGTGCTAATGACAACAAAAGCCATCAAAGGCGCAAGCATCATCGTGCCGGACAATTTGGCGGACGGCATCACGGTTGTTCCGACAGGCGAGAGGTGGAGAATTACTTTGACGGCAACCGGCAGTTTCCCCGGCGCTAATGGTTATACGCTTTCTTTGTTTGACAAGCATGGCAAGGTGTTTAGGATAAGGAACCGCCCGAATGAGTTGATAATATACACCGGGCGCTTGAAAGAGGTGGCGTCTTACACCCTAAGCGTTAAACTGATGGATAGCGAAAACGCACCGGCGGATTTGCGGACGACAATAACATTCGTATTCACGCTCAGCATTGTAAGTTCCGATAACGCATCGGCAACTCCGGCATTCCCCAACCAGCCGCCGGTTATGCAAACCCCGCCATTAGCGGCAAACTCCCCGCCGCCGCCAATCCTCTTCCAAAAAACCCCGCAGACAACCCGCCCGATATCAAAACTCGCCCGCGCAAGCAACATTCCCAATATTCCCCCAAATCACCACTTCGCCCATCTTCGCCTGTCCGGGCGATAAGCCGGCGCGGGGTTGTTTTGTTTTTTTAATGCAAGGGGCGGCGCCCGCAGGTAAAAGCCGCCCCCGAATGGTGTGTCCGAATGGACGCTTGTTAATGCAAGCAAAATCCACCGAATCTGATGTGATACCCGCGCATTGTATCATGTGATAAGCGGCATCGCGGCATAAGCAACATTAGTATCGTAGAATAAGCGGCAACTACAAATTGCCAAAAAGGAAGATTATCGGTTATGCGTTATCGTTTGGGGTTGGATGTCGGGGCGAACTCGCTGGGCTGGGGCGTTTTTGCGCTTGACGGCGGCGGCGCGCTTTCGGGCTTGGAAAAGGCGGGCGTGCGGATATTTACCGACGGGCGCGATTATCAATCCATGGCGACTTTGGCGGCACAAAGGCGCGAGGCGCGGTCGGCAAGGCGGCGGCGCGACCGTTATTTGCAGCGGCGCGCGGCATTATTGTCGGCATTGACCCGCGCGGGTTTGTTTCCGCCCGATGTCAAAGCGCGGCGGAAGTTGCAAGATGACGACCCGTTGACACTTCGCGCCGCGGCGGCGGCGGGAAAGTTGCAAAAGCCGCACGACATTGGCAGGGCGTTGTTTCATCTGAACCAGCGGCGCGGCTTCAAGAGCAACCGCAAAGATGCGGCAAAAGACGAAAAAGAAAGCGGCAAAATACAATCATCGGTGGCAAAACTGCGCGAGGATATGCACAAGGCAAAAAGCCCGACATTCGGCGCATACCTGCACGAGCATCACAAAAAAGGCGAGTCGGTGCGCGCCCGCCCGGCTGCGGACGGCAAGGAATACGCGTTTTATCCCGAGCGGGCAATGTTGGAAGCGGAGTTTGACGCCATCTGCGCGGAACAAAAAAAGCATTACCCGCATATTCTGGATGACGAAGTCATCGGCAACTTGCGCCATATTATTTTTCATCAAAGGCAGTTGCGCGAGCCGGAACCCGGGCTATGCGCGTATGTCAAAGACGAAAAGCGCGCCTATCGCGCTTTGCCGTCCCTGCAGCACTATCGCATTTGTCAGGAGGTCAATACTTTGGAATGGGCGGCGGCAAACGGCGAACGCCGCAAACTGCGCGATTTTCATCCGGCGCGCGATGCCGTAATGACCCTGCTGGAAAAAGGCGGAATGAACAAGCAGGGCAAAATAACCTTCGGCAAGATAAAAGCCGAGATAAAAAAGCGGATGACAAAAGAAGAGATAGCGACCGATGCCATCCGCTTTAATCTGGAAAGCGAAAAGCGCAAAGAGTTGGACGGCGACAGCACGGCAAACCAAATGCGCGACAAAGCGCGGCTTGGCGAAAAGTGGGATTTGTGGGATATCCAAAAGCGCGATGATTTTATCAACATCATTTGCGGCGGCGGCGATGACGATGAAATATGCAAACATCTGGCGCAAGAGTTTGGCATATCCGAAAGTGTGGCGGCGGAATGCATAAAAGCGCGGCTGCAAACCGGCACGGCAAACCTATCGCTAAAAGCGGCAAAGTTATTGTCGGCAAAAATGCGCGATGATTACTGCCTGCAATCCGAAGCGGTGTGCATGCTTGACGAAGACAAACAAACCCCGCAATTCTCCGCCGCCGGAGTGTATCGCGGCGCATTGTTGAAAGCATTGCCTTATTATGGCGAAGTATTCGGCGAAACCGGCAGGCACATAATCCCCGGCGGCAGGGACGAAAAAGACAAAAAAGACGAGCGAAAGTATTGGGGCGGCGTCAGCAACCCGACGGTGCATATCGCCCTGAATCAAATCCGCCGCGTGATAAACGAACTGACGGAGATATACCAAGCCCCGCCGGAGTCCATCGCCATAGAGTTGGGGCGCGAGTTGCCGATGGGCGCACAAAAGCGCGGCAAGACAAGCCGCGCACAAGCGGCAAACCAAAACCTCAACGACGAATTAAACGCCAAACTGCGAAATATGGCAAAGCGCGAAACCCACAACAACCGCCGCCGTTTGCGCTTGTGGGAGGAGTTGGGCGAAAACAAAGAAGACCGGTGCTGCCCCTATTCCGGCGCGCGCATTACCGAAGAAATGGTTTTTGGCGCCGAAGCGGAGATAGACCACATTCTGCCTTTTCAAATGTCGCTGGATGACACTTATGCCAATTTGGTGCTATGCACAAAAAAGGCAAATCGGGCGAAGGGCAAGCAAACGCCGTTTGATGCTTTTGGCGGCAACCTCGGCGGTTATCAATGGGCGGATATTATCGCCCGCGCCAAAAAACTGCCGGAGGCGAAGTTGTGGCGTTTTCAACCGGACGCCCGCGAGATATTGCAAGGGCGGGGCGGCGATGATTTTCTCTCCCGCCATCTTAATGATGTCCGTTATATCGGCGTGCTGGCAAAGGATTATCTGGCGCACATTTGCGAGGCGCGAAATATCACGGTGCTAACCGGCAGATTGACGGCGCTTTTGCGCGAAGGATGGAAACTCAACGGCATTTTGCGCGAAGAAGAAGGCGAAAAGCCGCGCAAAAAGAAAAACCGCGACGACCATCGTCATCATGCGGTTGATGCCATTGTTGCGGGGGCGACAACCCGGGCGATGGTAATGCAAGTATCCGCCGCCGCCGAAAGATGCGGCGACGGCGAATTGGACATCCGGCATTTGTTTGAATATGACGAAGACGGCGAGCCGAAAAACCCATGGCAAGGTTTTCGCGAGCAAGCGCGCGAAGCGGTGGATAAGATAATCGTATCGCACAAACCGAGTCGTCAAAAAGCGGGCAAACTGCATAATGAAACCGCTTATGGCATTATCCGCAAAGACGGCGAAGCAAACCGGTATTATTACCGAAAGCCGGTCGCCGCTTTTGGCAACAAGGAAAAACTTGCCGCCGCCCTTGACATATATCATCCGCATTTGCGCGAGGGTTTTGATATTGCATATAACAGCGGCGGCAAAACCGGCGCGGCGGAATGGCTGCGCCAAAAAGGCGTCCGGCGGTTGCGGGTGGAGGAAAAGATGAAAGCCATTGTGATAAAAGATAACAAAGGCAAACCCTACAAAGCGCTGAAACCGGATGGTAATTGGTGCGCGGAAGTGTATGCCTATCCGCCAAAGTGCGACAAGGCGGGCGAGTGGCATGCCGAAGTCATAACCCGTTTTGACGCCAACCAAAAAACATTCCGCCCCGGCATAACCCGCCGCCCGCATCCGGCAGCCCGGCTGGTCATGCGCCTGCATAAGAATGATTACATTCTGGCGACAATTGACGGTGAGGAGAAACTTTTGCTCCTGCGGCAAATGTCGGCGGATGCCGATGGCAAAGTAAGATTGGAATTTGCCGAACCCCACGAGGCAAATGTGGAAAGGCGCCGCCGCGCGAAAGAATTTGGTTATCGGCAAATGTCGCCGCGCCAACTCCAAAAGCACAACGCCCGAAAGGTGCATGTCAGTCCGGCGGGCAGATTGTCGCGTTAAAACGCGGCGGATTTTTTTATCCGCAAAGGAGAAAAATCCGCTAAAACAACACCTTGGAAAAGGCGCATTGTATCACATCAGATTCGGCGGGGCTTGCACAACCATAAAAGGTTAATCACTACCGGCGGCATTATTGTATCACATCAGATTCGGCGGGGCTTACACAACCAATCAACTTCGGGCGCTGACTCGCAATATATTGTATCACATCAGATTTGGCGGGGCTTGCACAACCAAAAAGTACTGCAGCGATGCTTGCCGTGATTGTATCACATCAGATTCGGCGGGGCTTACACAACAACGCGGGCTGGCACAGTTTATGTCCGTCAATTGTATCACATCAAATTCAACGCAACTTGCGGGCGGGTTTGACTAAATATTTTGTCATTCCCCCTTCCCCCTTATCCCCCCATCATACAAACCCAAACAACAGCGCACATTCATCATTGTCATTTCCGTAAAAACGGAAGCGGAATGTGATAGAGTAATGACGGAGGAAAGAACTATGCAATTTACCGCTGTCATTGAACAATGCAAAACCACCGGCTTGTATGTCGGCTATGTGCCCGGCTTTGCGGGCGCGCATTCGCAAGGGCAAACACAAGACGAACTCGGCGAAAACCTGCGCGAAGTTATCGCGATGCTGCTGGAAGACGGCGAGCCGCAAACCGATGCCGAATTTGTCGGCACGCGCCGGATAGCGGCGGGTTAATGCCGGGACCGGTTCTCAAACCGCGGCAAATCACGCGCTTGCTTGAAAAGTCGGGTTTTGTTGAAGTTCGGCAAAGGGGCTCGCACAAGCAATTCCGCCATCCCGACGGCAGGGCAACAACCGTGCCTTTCCACAAAGGGCGCGATATATCGCCGATATTGTTGCGGCAAATCGCCAAGGATATCGGAATGACCGTTGAGGAATTGTTGCGTTAAACAATGCCGCGCCCTTTGCAGGGCGCAGATGGTTCTCGCCTTCGCGGGAATGACGGGATAGGCGGGAATGACGGTCTTAAAGCCCTGTAAGGGCGTCCTGTTCATAGCACGGGGCAAAGCGCAAAACATCGTTTTGCGCGCCGCCCCGTGACCGGCATTACCCATTAATCAAGCCCTGAAAGGGCGTCCCATTCTTTTGCAGGGCTTCGCCCGGCAAAAACCGCAAACCCGAAACCCCGCCCGTTTGACATTCGCCGCCGTCATTTCCGGTCGCCCTTTCAGGGCTTATTTGTTTCATAATGCCGATTCACGGGGCGTTGCCCCGTGCTATGAACAGGTCGCCCTTACAGGGCTTTAATACCGTCATTCCCGCCCCATCGTCATTCCTGCCCCTCGTCATTCCCGCGAAAGCGGGAATCCATCATCGCGATAGCGATGACATTTATAAAAGCCCTGTAAGGGCGACCTGTTCACAGCACGGGGCAACGCCCCGTGAATCGGCGTATTAAACAAACA
>JBPCWZ010000029.1:0-6067 GCA_051009015.1 Gammaproteobacteria bacterium
GTGATACGATTGTCCCGGGACAGGTGTTGATATTCCATCGTTTTCCTCCTTTTCTTTGATGAGAGGCAACGATATTACATCTGTCCCTTTCTTATCACCAACACTGCACTTCGGACTTCAATCGCGGGAATGACGAGGGGGTGTTGTTATTGGCTGGGCGGGGTTGATAGGTTGCCTATTACGCCGGGGGAGTTTATATCGGGGCTGCGGATGATGAAAGTTTTGTTGGCGTTGTTTGGCAGGGAAATGTTGGGCGATTGTTGGGCGGTGCCGCAGATGGGCTCGGCTTCGGCATTGCCGACATAATCTTCATGCATGCAAACGCCGCCTGCGACTCGCAAAGATGCGCCGATGGACAGAAAAGTATTATCCTCTAAATTAATATAAAATTGCGCCGCCCTGTCAAGTGCCGTATGACCGACCACTATCTTATTGACCTCAATACCATCGGCTGACAATAACAAATTTACCGCATTCTCATTTGCGGAAAAAACGGCATTATGCAAAAGTGCAAAGTTGCCGCTTACGGTATTGACATCAGCGCCTGCATCCAACAAAAGCGAAAACTGCGCCGGTTTGTTCCCGGCGGCAAGCCGGTAGAGCAAATACCCCCTGGCTCCATTGCCGACTTGTTCATTGACATCCGCCCCGGAAGCGATAAACATGCTCAGCGTTGTCAAACTCATGTCCCGAAATGCCCGTGTGCGGTCACTGAGATTCTCACTTTCCAAACCAAAAGCAGGGCAACCGCCGCCGACACTGCAGGAAGTCAAAAAGCGCAAAGTCAAAGTATCCTGCCCGGTATATCCGGAGCGGACATACTCGCCGCCGACAAGCGTAAAGCCGACGCCGCTTATCGTCACCGTCATCGCCCCGGCGTTGGATTGCGACAAAACGATGACCTCGCCGTCGGCGGTGATGGTTAGCAAACCGGCGGGGTCTGTCGTGTAGGAAAGGGACGACGGCGGAAGTTGGTGCGCCGATGCCGTAGCGGCAAAAGCCAAAGTGCAAAAACCGCCAAGGATTACGGCAAGGACGACAAAAGCCGTTTGCCCAAAGGTCTCAGCCGTGCGCCGTGCGCCGTGCGCCGTGCGCCGTGCGCCGTGCGATGCTAAATGACAAATGACAAATGTCAAACATACCCGCGGACATGCCAAATATTATAATACAAAAAAAGCCCGTTTTGCCAAACTCGCCAAAAAAAATCCACCTTTTTCCGTCATTCCCGCACAAGCGGGAATGACGAGGTTTTTTTGGATTCCTGCTTTTGCGGGAATGACGAGTCCCTTTATTAAAGCCCGGCTGTTTCGGGCAAGCCGAAGCGGATATTCATATTTTGCACCGCTTGCCCTGCCGC
Source organism: Gammaproteobacteria bacterium (assembly GCA_051009015.1). GTDB lineage: Bacteria > Pseudomonadota > Gammaproteobacteria > Tethybacterales > Persebacteraceae > JAHRAH01. The sequence continues at coordinate 1,358 of JBPCWZ010000029.1, forward strand.
GCCTTTAATAAGATTATCCAAAGTTGCGATGACGATGGCGGTTTTGCCCGCCGTCATCGCACCTATCTTGACGCGGTTGCCGCCGACCACTTCCGACATCGCGGGGGCAGTATCGCGGACGACAATAAAAGGTTCGCCGCGCCAGTATTCGCTTGCGATTTGCACCGGCGGCGGGGCGTTTTCTTTCAGCGGAATATATGCATTCAGATAAATGCCGCGCGCCGCCGGAAGCAAATGGGGGACGAAAGTAATATCGGCATTCGGCAAACCGGCATCGGCAAGCGTTTGCAGTATCTCCGGCAAATGACGATGCCCGCCGGTCGCATATGCCTTAAAGTTGCCGTGCTGTTCGGCATAAAGCAAATCCGCCCTGTCGGTGCGCTTGCCCGCGCCGCTAACGCCCGATTTGGCATCAACAACAATCGCGCCGTCCGCCCATTTGACAAAAGGCAAAAGGGCAAGTTCCGCCGCCGTGGCAAAACAACCCGGGCAGGCAATCAGATTCGCCCGCGCTAACTTTTCCCGCGCTACTTCGCTCAGCCCATAAACCGCTTGGGCGAGAAGTTGCGGCGAAGTATGTTCGCCATACCATTCGCCAAAAACCTTTTCGTCGCGCAAGCGAAAGTCGGCTCCCAAATCAATGACAACTTTGCCCTGTGCCAGCATATCGGGCGCAAGCCGCATCGCCACGCCGCCGGGGGCGGCAAAAAACACAACATCAAAAGGTTCATAATCCGCCTCATCCGGCGCGGTAAAACAAGCATCGCTTATCCCGTCCAGCGCCGGAATAATATCGCCGATAGCCCGGCCGGCATTGGCGCGCGATACAAACAAACCGGCATCGGCATTCGGATGCAAAACCAAAAGGCGCGAAAGTTCCATTCCGGCATAGCCGGATGCGCCGATAACGGCGGCTTTGACCACAACGGGCGCGGGTTTAGCGCTTGGAATACTGCCGCGCGCGCCGCGCTTTGCGTAATCCCACTTTCTTGCGTTCAACGGCGCGGGCATCGCGGGCGATAAAACCGGCGGCGCGCAATATCGGCTTGCAATCGGGGCGGTAGGCGACCATCGCCCGGCTGACGCCGTGCCGCACCGCTTCGGCTTGCCCGCTTTCGCCGCCGCCGGCGACGGTGGCATAAACATCAAAACCGCTTTCGCCATGCTCGCCCATTACTTTGAGCGCCTGACGGGCTATCATCTGCGAGCGGGCGCGCGGAAAAAACAACTCTATCGGCTTTTTATTGACGACAAAATCGCCATTGCCGGGGCGCAAAAACACCCGCGCCGTTGCTTCTTTGCGCCGACCGGTGCCATAAAAACGCATCGCGTCTTCTTCCTTGACGGCGCGCTTGCCTTTGGCAACTTTGGCTTTTGTTGTTTTGGCTTCGGCAACTTTGGCGCTTGCAACATTGGCAACATCGGCAACTTTTTCGGCTTTGTCGGCTTTGTCGGCAACTTTGGCGGCGGCAACAACTTCGGTTTTGTCGTCCGCTTTGATTTTGTCGTCTGCTTTGGTTTTATCGCTCGCAACAGCGGCGGCGGGTTTGTCCGCTTCCGCTTTGTCGGCTTTGCTTGCAACTTTGGCGCGGGGTTTTGTTGCCGCTTTTGTTTTGGCGGCGGGTTTTTTGGCGGCGGCTTTTGTTTTGCCATCGCCTTCGGCGGCAGTTTCGGTTTTGGTTTTGGCTTTGGCTTTGTCGCCGGTTTTTGCCGCGGCTTTGGTTGTGCCGGTTTTTGCGCTTGTTTTGGCGCGCGCGGTTTTGGCTTTGCCGCCTTCCGCCGCTACGGATTTATCGCCGCTTTTGGCGGCAGTGCTTTTATCATCACCGGTTTGGCTTTGGTTAGTTTTGGTTTTGTCGTCCGCCATTATGTCTATCCTTGTGCTTTTTCCGCCGCCGCTGTTTCTGCCGGTTTTTCCGCTGTTTGTTGCGCGGTTTTGCCGCCAATGGTTTGGCGCACCGGTTGCTGGGCGGTGTGGGGGTGTTCGCCGCCGGCATATACTTTGAGTTTGTCAAACATCGCCCGCCCGAGCGGACCTTTGGGAAGCATCCCGCGCACCGCGCTTTGGAGCAAACGCTCCGGATGCGAAGCGCGCACCGCTTTGACCGTCCGCTCCGACAAGCCGCCCGGATAGCCGGAATGGCGGTAATATACTTTGTCGGTTTCTTTCCTGCCGCTAACGCGAATCTTCTCGGCATTGACAATGACGACAAAATCGCCGGTGTCCAGATGCGGCGAAAAGCCCGGCTTGTGCTTGCCGCGCAAACGATGGGCTACGACCGAAGCCAAACGCCCCAAAACCGCGCCATCGGCGTCATACAACAGCCAGTTGCGCCGAATGTCGCCGCCTTTGATGACGGGCGTATGATGGATAACGCGCGGGTCGGTCATTTGCAGACCGACATTATAACCGATATCGCCGCGTTTTGCACAACCCGGCGCAACTTTTTTTCAGGGCAGCAGAATTGTCGCCGCTGTCGTTTGCCGAGATTCCAAAAGTTCATGCGCCAAAGCGGCATCGGCAAGCGGCAGGGTTTTGCCGATATTAATCCGCAAGCCGCCGCGCACGGCAAAAAACAGCGCATCGGCGCTTTCGCGAATCTCGGCGGCACTCGCGCAGTATGACATCAAAGTCGGGCGGGTAAAAAACAACGACCCCTTCGCCGCCAGAACCCCCGGCTCAAAAGGCGGCACCGCGCCGGATGCATTGCCAAAAGACACAAACATCCCGCGCACCGCCAGAGAATCCAAAGTGGATTGAAAAGTAGACGCCCCGACCGAATCAAAAGCGACCGGCACGCCCTTGCCGTCGGTTATCTCCCGCACCCGTTTGGCGACATCTTCCTCGCCATACAAAACAACATAATCGCAGCCGTGCGCTTTGGCGAGTTGCGCTTTTTCTTCGCTGCCCGCCGTGCCGATGACGGTTGCGCCCAGTTGTTTCAGCCATTGGCATGCCAGCAAACCAACGCCGCCCGCCGCCGCATGCCACAAAACAACCTGACCGGCGCGCACCGGATACAAACGGCGAATGAGATATTCCACCGTCATCCCTTTCAACAAAACCGCCGCCGCCTGTTCAAACGAAATATCATCCGGCAACGGCGTCAATCGTTCGGCGGGTGCTATCTTATAACCGGCATAAGCCCCCAAACCCGCGGCGCAAAAACCCACGCGGTCGCCGGGCTTGACGGCGACAACATCCGCCGCGACTTCTTCCACAACGCCCGCCCCTTCCAAGCCCAAAACAGCGGGCAGCGGCAGCGGATACAAACCGGTGCGATGATACACATCAATAAAATTAACCCCGGCGGCGGCGACTTTGACAAGCGCCTCCCCGGCAGCGAGCGGCGGCAGTGTGATAGTTTCCGCCCGCAGTTTGTCCGCCTCGCCGGTTTGACGGATGCGCATTGCGGTTGTTTGTGTTTGCATTCGTCAATGATACAATATCCGCCGCGATGCGCCAAATGCCGCAAAAGACCATTCTCATTACCGGTTGTTCCAGCGGCATCGGCTTATATTGCGCGCGCGCCCTTTTGGCGACTTCCCGCTGGCGCGTTTTTGCCGCCGCACGAAAGCCGGAAGATGCGGCAAAACTCCGCGCCGAAGGGTTTGACTCGCCGCTTTTGGATCTTGCCGATGCCACATCTGTTTCCGCCGCCGCCGCCGAAGTATTGGAAAAAACCAACGGCAAACTTGACGCTCTTTTCAACAACGGCGCCTATGCCATTCCCGGCGCGGTGGAAGACATCAGCCGCGATGCTTTGCGAACGCAGTTTGAGACCAATGTTTTCGGCTGGCTGCAACTGACAAACAGCATCATCCCGTCCATGCGCCAAAACAACGGCGGGCGCATTATCCAAAACTCGTCGGTGCTGGGCTATGTCGCATTGAAATACCGCGGCGCATACAACGCAAGCAAATACGCCATTGAAGGTTTGACCGACACGATGCGGCTGGAACTCGCCGGCAGCGGCATCCGGCTGATATTGATAGAACCGGGACCGGTGCGAAGCCGCTTTCGCGAAAACGCCACCGCCCAATATCACAAATGGATTAACCGCGACGGCAGCATCCACCGCGACAAATATCTGCAAATGGAAACGGCATGGCAAAACGGCAAGGAGATGGTTTTTACTTTGCCGCCGGATGCCGTTTGGCGGGCGCTGCGGCATTCGCTGGAAGCGCGCTCGCCAAAGTTGCGCTACCGCATTACCATTCCGGCGAAAGTGTTTTGGTATCTTAAGAGAATGCTGCCGACTTCGGCGCTTGACAGCATTTTGCGCCTTGCCGGATAAGCGCATCGCCGGGCTGTATCTGATAACGCCCGAGATCCCGCCTTTGGAACTTTTGCGCCTTTGCGCGGCGGTTGTGCCGATGGCGGCGGTTTTGCAATACCGCGCAGTATCGCCAAACATCCAAACGGCGCGAAAACTTGCCGGATTATGCGCCCAAAGCGGCGCGCTTTTTATGATAAATAATAACGCGCTTCTTGCCAAAGAAGCATTTGCGGACGGCGTGCATTTGGGGGCGGATGATATGCCGGTGATGGCGGCGCGAAAACTGCTCGGCGACAATGCCATCATCGGCGCAACTTGCGGCGGCGATATCCAAATGGCAAAACAGCGGCAAAAAGAAAGCGCGGATTACTGCGCTTTCGGCGCGGTTTATGCATCCAAAACCAAACCGCAAAAGCCACTATGCCCGCCG
>JBPCWZ010000030.1:0-7988 GCA_051009015.1 Gammaproteobacteria bacterium
AGGAGTTTGGTCATTTCGCCGCTTTCGTACATTTCGCGGATGATGTCGGCGCCGCCGACGAACTCGCCTTTGACATACAACTGCGGGACGGTGGGCCAATCGGAAAAATCCTTAATGCCCTGGCGGATGTCGTCATCGGCGAGGACATTGACGGCGCAAAAGTCGCCGACGCCGCAGCGTTTCAGCACTTCCGCCGCAAGGGACGAAAAGCCGCACTGCGGAAAAGTCGGCGTGCCTTTCATGTAGAGGACGACATTGTTGTCGGCGATTTGTTTGGCGATGCGTTCTTGTGTTTCCATCGCGCCATTATATCAGCATATCGGCGCAAATGCCGCGCGCGGCGGTATTATAATTGGCATGTGCCCGCGCGATTGTTTGTTTTTGCCGCCGTTGTTTTTTTCGCCGCCGGTTTGTCGGCGCAAGAATCGCCGGTGGATTCCATTGCCGCCGTTGTCAATAATGACGCCATCACCCGCTCGGAAGTGCGGCGCGAAGCGGCTTTTCTCATTCGGCAGGCGCGGCGGAGCGCCCCGGAATTGGCGGCGGATATCGGGCAGCGGCAGGCGCTGGAAGTGTTGATAGAGCGAAGATTGCAGTTGCACGAAGCCCGCCGCTTTCGCATTACCGTATCGCCCGCCGCCCTGACGGCAAGGTTGCAAGAGACGCGCGAACAAATCGGCGCGGCAAACGAAGAAGCGTTTTATGCCGTCATTCGCGAAAGATGGGGTTTGTCGGCGGAAGAATATACCCGGCGTTTGCGCGAGGATTTGACGATAGAGTCATTGTTTTACCGCCGCGTGTATTTGGCGGCGGAAGTCAGCCGCGCGGAAGTTGATGCGTTTTTGCAGCAAGAGAGCGGTTTGTTTATGGGCGCAAGATACCGCCTGCGGCATATTCTGGTCGCGGCGAATGACGACAACCGCAGGGCAAGAGAGCGGCATGCCGAATCATTGCGCGATGACATTGTTGATGACGGCGATGATTTTGCCGCCGTCGCCGGGCGGGAGTCGGATGACAAATCTGCGGCGGACGGCGGCGATTTGGGTTTTCTGAAAGAGACCGATTTGCCGGATATTTTTATTGACGCGGCGCGCGAGATGACCATCGGCGGCATCAGCGAAGTGCTGGAAAGCCCGCGCGGTTTTCATCTTATCAAGTTGGAAGGGCGGCAAAGCGGGCCGGGCGAAGAAACCGAACAAGTGCGCATTAGTCATCTTTTCCTGCCCGATTCGGAAGCGGAAAAAGCGCGCGATTTGCGCCGTCAGATGGACAACGGCGGAGATTTTGCCGGGTTGGTAAAGGAACACACCATAGACGAGCGAAGCGTCGAGCGGGGCGGCGATCTGGGCTGGTTTGCCAAAGACAACCTGCCGGAATATTTTGCCGCGCCGGTGGCGAAGTTGCAAGAAGGCGGCATTAGCGACCCGGTGCGCTCGCCTTTTGGCTGGCACATTCTCCTGCTGCAAAAGCGCGAAAAGCGGCAACTGGATATCGCGGCATTGCGCGACAGGGCGGCGCGGCTGTTGCGCGAAGAGCGGGCTTTGGCAAAGCGCGACGAGTGGCTGCAAGGTTTGCGCGAGCGGGCATATATCAGCATTCGCGCGCCGGAACTTGCCCCCGAAGGCGGCGCGCCCAATTGAGCATCAAACATTGACCGCGCTTGCCGTCACAATGGGCGAGCCGTCCGGGGTCGGTCCCGAGTTGTGCTTGCATGCGCTCAATGCCCCGATTAAAAAGCCGATGGTTGTTGTCGGCGATTATCGGTGTTTGGCGCGGCGGGCGCGCTTGCTGGATATTCCTTTTTCCGCCGCGCGCGTTGATTCGGTATCGGACATTGCTTCGGCGGGCGAAAGTTATCGGGCGGTGCTGGATTGTCCTTTGGCACAAAGCGAACAAGTCGGCAAACCTTCGCCAAAAAACGCCGCCGCTGTTTTGCGGCAGTTGCAAATCGCCGCCGATGGCTGCATGAGCGGTATCTTTTCGGCGATGACGACTGCGCCGGTGCAAAAATCTTCCATTCTTGCCGCCGGTTTTTTGTTTGTCGGGCAGACGGAATATATCGCCGCGCGCGCCAAAGTTGAAATGCCGGTAATGCTTCTTGCCGGCAGGCGTTTGCGGGTGGCATTGGCGACGACGCATTTGCCGCTTGCCGAAGTCGCCGCCGCTATTAATGCCGGGTTGATATTTGCAACACTGCAAACATTGAATGAAGGGTTGGCAAAATGGTGCGGCATAATAAAACCGCGCATTGCCGTGATGGGATTGAACCCGCATTGCGGCGAAGACGGAATGCTCGGCAACGAGGAAAAAAGCGCCATCATTCCGGCATTGCGGCGCGCGAGGGAATGCGGCATTAATGCCGAAGGTCCTATCGCCGCCGATGCGGTTTTTATGCGCGGCGGCGATGATTGCGTGCTGGCGATGTATCATGACCAGGGTTTGCCGGTAATTAAGTTTGACGGCGCGGACGAAACGACAAACATTACTTTGGGCTTGCCGTTTTTGCGAACTTCCCCGGCACACGGGACTGCGCTTGACATAGCGGCAACCGGCAAAGTGCGCACGGCGGGAATGCTTGCCGCATTGTCAGTTGCGGCGGCGGTTTAATGCGGGCGAAAAAACAATTCGGGCAGCATTTTCTAACCGACGCCGAAACCATCGCCAAGATTATGACGGCGGCAAAACCGCAAGCGGGTGATAAGTTTGTTGAAATAGGACCGGGGCGCGGGGCATTGACTTCGCACATTCTGGCAAGCGGCGCGCATTTGACGGCGGTGGAAATAGATAGCGATTGTGCGGTATTGTTGCGCCGCAAGTTTGCCGGTGCGCGGCTTTTGTCGGTTGTGGAAGATGACATTTTGCGCTGGGATTTTCCGCCCGGGCGAAAAAGATGGATAGGCAACTTGCCATACAACATATCCTCGCCGCTGCTGTTGAAACTATGCGGCGGCGCGATAACAGACGCGCATTTTATGCTGCAAAAAGAAGTGGCGATGAGAATATGCGCCGCTGTCGGCGGGCGCGATTATGGCAGATTAACCATATCGGTGCGGGCGATTTTTGCCGCCGAAATGCTGATGGAAGTTGCGCCCGGTTGTTTTGTGCCGCCGCCGAAAGTGGATTCGGCACTGGTGCGTTTGCGCCCGCTGGAAAAGCCATTATCGCGCCCGGCCGGTTTTGACGCATTGCTGCGGGCGGCTTTTCAATCAAGGCGCAAAACACTGCGCAATGCCTTGCGGCATTTTGTTATTAATTGGCAAAGCGCGGGAATAAACCCCGATTTGCGCCCGCAAAACCTTTCGCCGCAAGATTATGCCAAACTCGCAAAACATATCGCCGCCGATGGCGGCGATATGTTAAGTTGCGATTAAGTTTGCCGGTTGTTGTTATTGCGGGTTTATCCCGCCGCCGGTTTTAACTTCCGCTTTCTTCTTCGCTTTCGGCGGAATTCTCCATCCGCTCTATCTCGGCGGCATCGGCAAGTTCCTGCAAATGCGCGGCGACTTTTTGCGCTTGCGCCTGCTGGCGCAACTGCCCGCGGATTTGGTCGTCAAGCGGCGGAATGTCGGCTTCGCGAATGTCGTCAACGCGGATAATGTGCCAGCCAAAATCGGTTTTTACCACTTCGGGGTATGTCTTGCCCTTGCCGGTTTTTTGCATCGCTTCGGCAAAAGGCGGTACCAAACTGCCCGGCGGTATCCATCCCAAAACGCCGCCGTTTTGCGCCGAACCGGGATCTTTGGAATGCGTGGTGGCAAGTTTGGCAAAGGCATCCGGCGAAGCAAGAACTTGCGCCAAAAGCGCATTCGCCTGCGCTTCGTCATCAACAAGAATATGGGCGACATTGTATTCGTTGGCATTGGCGCCTTGCGTCAGCGTTTCGTAAAGCGCAACAAGGTCGGCTTCGTCCACCGGATTAGCATCCAAAAACTTGGTAATGTAGGCGCGCCCCAAAACGGTTTGTTCTGCGATGATAATCTGCTGGCTCAACTCCTCGCGCAAACCGTTTTTTTGCGCTTGTTGCGATATCAGTTCGCTGTTGATGATATTTTCAATGATGGCAAGCCGCTGCCCCTCGGGGATATCGCCCGCCGCCGATGCGTATTGGGCAATGCGCGATTCGGGAATGCGCACGCCATTGACAACCGCAACCGCCTTTTCGCCGTTTGCGGCGGCGGTTGTTGTTGTGGCATCCGCCGCCTGGGATGGTTTGTCGCCGCCGCCGGTACTGGCGGTATCGGGCTGCTCGCCGCAACCTGCGGCGACAAGGGCAAAAGCGGCGACAATCAAAAGTGTTTTGTGTTTCATGGTTTTGGTTTTCCTTCGGGGCGGTAATTATAGCAGATGATTTATTCGCCCGGCGCTATCGCCGCTATTTGCACGGCGTGAATGCGGGCGGCGGCATAATCGCCGATGGTTTTTTGCACAAGGCGGTGGCGGGCTATCTTCGGCATTGCATCAAAAACCGCCGCGACAACTACCACCCGCAAATGCGCCCCCGCCGCCGCTTCCCTGTGCCCGATGTGCAAAGCGCTGTCGTCATGCACTTCCAAATGCAAAGGCGAAAGCGCCCGCAGTTTGTCGGCGACCAATTGCCGCGCCGGATTTGGCATATCGGTCATTGGTTATCGCCCGCTTTGTGCAGCCAGACAAACGCCGCTATCAAAAAACAAAATGTCGCCGCCGGATAGCCGAAGGTTTTTATCAATACCCACCGGTCGGGGGACCACTGGTCGGTTGATACCAAATGCAGCACCATCAAATTAACCGTGCCAAGCAAGCCAAAAAAACCGGCAAGGGCAAAAGTCAAACGCCGCCATGCATTATCGGGCGCGGAAAAAGTAGAGCCGAGCAAAGCCCGCAAAGGGTTTTTGCCAAACTTCATTTCGGCTATCAAAAATGCGGCGGCAAAAAGCCAATATACAACGGTGGTTTTTATCATAAGCCAGAACTCATCGCGCAACAGCAAAGATGCGCCGCCAAAAAGCAACACCATCGCCGCCACCAGCCATAACTCTTTTTCCACCGGCTTGTGCAGTATCTTCATCGCCGCAAGTTGTAGGCAAATCGCCGCCATCAATGCCGCAGTCGCCAGATAAAACTTGCCGCCAAAATAATCCGCCGCCGCCGCCGGAAAAATATCGCCGCCGAAATAAACGGCAAAAAAAACCGCCGCCGGAAATATCCCCCCCGCCGCCTTCATTCGCTTTTGACAAAACGCAACGATGCGGAGTTGATGCAATAACGCAAGCCGGTCGGGCGCGGGCCATCGGCAAAAACATGCCCCAAATGCGCGCGGCAGGAAGCGCAAACAACTTCGGTGCGCGACATCCCATGCGCGTTATCCGCCACTTCACTAATGCACTTGTCATCGGCAGGGGAATGAAACGAGGGCCAGCCGGTGCCGGAATCAAACTTCGCCGCCGACGAAAACAACGGCGCATCGCAACATACGCATTGATAACCGCCGTCTTCTTTGTGCGCGTTATATTCGCCCGAAAACGGCGGCTCGGTGCCTTTGTCCTGCGTTACCCGCCGCTGCAGTTCGCTGAGATGATTCAAATCGGTCATGATGTTTTTTCCTCGCGCACGGCATCGGCAAACTTGCCGAACATTTCGTCAATGTGCTTTTTCTCAACAATAAGCGGCGGCGAAAAGGCGAAAATATCGCCGGTAACGCGCGTCATCAAATCCTTCTCGTGAAAGCACTTCTCAAAAAGCGAAAAGGCGCGCCTGCCCGGCTTGCCCTTGATAGGCGACAACTCCACCGCGCCCATCAGCCCGAAGTTGCGGATATCCACAACACCGGGCAAATCGCGCAGGGAATGCAAACCCTCGGCGAAATAATCGGCAATGCCTTCGCTGATAGCCCGCGTCATCAACCCTTCTTTTTCATACACTTCCAAAGTGCCTTTTCCGGCGGCAACGCTGAGCGGATGACCGGAATAAGTATAGCCATGGAAAAAATCAATGTCAATATCGCCGGCGGCATCCACAAACGCCTCGCGAATATCACTGCGCACCGCTACGCCGCCGAGCGGGGCGGTGCCGCTTGTGCTGCCTTTGGCAAAAGTCAGCATATCGGGGACGACGCCAAACTTTTCCGCCGCAGTATTCGCGCCCAGCCGCCCGAAAGCGGTAATGACTTCGTCAAAGATAAGCAGAATATCGTGCTCGTCGCATATCTGCCGCAACCGCTGCAAATAGCCCTTCGGCGGCACAAGGACACCGGTAGAACCGGCAACCGGCTCAACAATCACGGCGGCGATGGTGGAGGCATCGTGCAAGTTAATGATATTGAGCAGGGCATCGGCAAAATCTTCGCCGCCGTGCTCCGGCTGCCCGTGCGTGAAAAGATTTCGCGCCGGGTCGTGCGTATGCGGCAGGTGGTCAACTTGCAAAGTTTGACAGCCAAACCACAAGCGGTTTTTGACAATACCGCCGACCGAAATGCCGCCAAAGCCAACGCCATGATACGACCTTTCGCGCCCGATAAACCGCTGCTTGCCGCCCTTGCCGCGCAATCGCTGATAAGCGAGGGCTATCTTGAGCGCGCTATCATCGGCTTCGGAGCCGGAGTTGGTCAGAAATATCGCGCCGAGTTGTTCGGGGAAGTAGGGGCGCAACTGCTGGCAAAACTCAAAGACAGCGGGATGCCCCAGATGAAAGGTCGGCGCGAAGTCCAGCGTTTGCGCTTGTTTTTGGATGGCTTGCACAATCGGCTCGCGGCAGTGTCCGGCGTTGCAGCACCACAGCCCGGCGGTAGCATCCAGAAGTTTGCGCCCGGACATGTCATAGCAGTGCATGTCTTTGGCGGATGCGACAAGGCGCGGTTTTGCCTTGAAGTTTTTGTTGGACGAGTAAGGCATCCAAAACGCATCCATCTGCGGCACGCCCGCGGCGGCATCGGAAACAGCAGCAACCATAATCAAAATCCTCCCATTTGTGGAATGAAAAAAACAACAAACCGCATTCTAACACCACCGCCGCCCCTTTCGTCATTCCCGCGCAGGCAGAAATCCATCGCCGCGAAAGCGGCGGGTTTTGGCGAAAATGGCATTTTGGGCGAATCTTGTGGTAATATTGTCAGTGCATTCATCATTATACGGAACTCGCTTGTCGGGTTTCCGTGTAATACAAAACCCGATATTTATGTTGGGAAATAGCCGGAATTTTTGCCGTATGGTGATGAATGCAGACCCGACTTCATGTCGGATTTTGACAACTCACAGCGAGGGCAAAACAATGCACAACATCATCCGCGCCATTCTGGTGGTGCTTTTCATTTTCGGCTTCGGCTCGCTGACCGCTTGCGGCGGCGGCGGCGGCGGCGGTTCGGCTGCTGCGCCGACTCCGCCTGCGCCGCCTCGGTATGAAGTTACCGCGCCGGAATTGGGGGCTGTGCATTTCAGCGATGATGATAATTCTTGGCTTTTTGTTGTTCAAACTATTAATGCACAGGGAGAAGATTACAATTTTGGCGGACAAAATGTTAATGTGCGGCGACAGCAAGTTACACGGTCTGATTTGCCATCCAATTTGCATCTACATCAATTGGATATTGCACAATGGCATTTGAATATGTCTCTTGTTCCAGTGGTGCAACCGGGTGGCATGACTCTTTTCTTGTCTCCCGCTAATGGGCAGATAGTTTTTGCGACAAGACCGGATATTACGCGGCTTGCACAACTTTGCCCGGCGCGTTGGATTGGCGATTACTTAAACCAACGAGGTTTTACTAACGGCGGCAGACCAATTTGCGCCTATCCGGGCAATACATCATATTCCCCGGATATGCGGCGGGTTGTGCATGCGGCGATGGCGGATACTTTCCATCGGGGCATCGGCATCGGCGAAAGCAACTTTGCCTTTTCGGGGCGGCACAACGGCAACGACAGGGCGGCGGGTTTCACTTATGATATGGGCAGTTTCGCACTGCGCACCGATTATGTGCATCTGCCATCAAAACAAGACAGCGGCGTTTTCCT
>JBPCWZ010000031.1:0-6582 GCA_051009015.1 Gammaproteobacteria bacterium
GGGCGGGCGTCTGTTGTCAGGACGGAGTAGGTGCGGCAGGCGGCTTTCAGGGGCATTGTTTCCAATGCCATTTTGCGGGCGGCGAAAAATGCCAGCCACTCCGGCTTCGGGCGGATGTTGCCGCCCGCGCCCAATAAAACAACTTCGCCGCCGCCGCCCATATCCGCTATGTTTTGCAAATCTTCTTCGCCGATGTCGCCCGCCGCTGCCGGACGCCATTTTTGCAACTTCTCCGGCGTTATCAGCAAACTGCATTCATAACGAACGCCGCCGACAACAACACCGGCATCATCGCAAGATGCAACAATATTGCCGGCAGGGGCGGCATGACGATGAAACAGCACCGCTATATTATAATGTCGGTTTTAATATGCCGCCGCCCGCCGCCAAAACCGCCAAAACCGCCGCCCGCGCCAAACTGGCAAACGCCGAAACCCTTGGCATCGCCGTTATCGGCGCCGGGACGGTTGGCGGCGGGGTTTTGACTCTGCTGAAAAGCAACAGCGCCAAACTGCACAACCGGTGCGGAAAAAAGATTAAAGTTGCCGCTATCGCCGTGCGCCGCCTTGCCGCCGCCAAAAAACGCCTGCCAAAACAATATGCCTCAATGCTAACAACCGATTGGAAACAAGCGGTTGATAATCCGCAAGTTGATATTGTCGTTGAACTGATGGGCGGCACCGGCGAAGCCGCCAAATGCATCCGTCATTGCCTTGCCATTGGCAAGCCGGTCGTTACCGCCAACAAAGCGGCACTCGCCGAAAGTGATATTCTTGACGGCGATGCGGCGGTTTTTTATGAAGCGGCTGTTGCCGGCGCCGTGCCGGTTGTCAAAACTTTGCGCGAGTCGCTTGCCGGAGATGACATCTCCGAAGTATTCGGCATTATCAACGGCACTTGCAATTATATTTTGTCGCTTATGCATGACGAAAGTTTGCCTTTTGCCGATGCGCTGCGGCGCGCCGGAGAAAACGGCTATGCCGAAGCCGACCCGTCTTTGGATATTGACGGCACAGATGCCGCCCACAAACTTGCGCTCATATCACGCCTTGCTTTTGGCGCGCGCCCGCGCATGACGGATATTGACATTACCGGCGTGCGCGGGATGGACATCGCCGATATCCGCTATGCGCGGCAACTCGGTTTTGCCGTCAAGTTATTGGCGCACGCTGCCATGCGCGGCGGCGAACTTTCCCTTTCGGTGCGTCCTGCTTTGATACCCCAAAGTCATCTTCTTGCCGCTGTCGGCGGGGCGATGAATGCGGTTATCATCCGCTCGGCAAACGCCGGGGAGACGATGCTTTACGGCGCGGGCGCGGGTGCATATCCGACTGCCGTAGCCGTTGTCGCCGATATTATTGACATCGCCCGCGGCAGCCCGCCGCCGCCCAAACAACCGGCGCAAAAGCCGAAGATGAAAACACAAAACGATTTGCCGCGCTATGTCCGCCTGTGCGCAAAAGACAAGCCCGGCGCGCTTGCCGACATTACCGCGCTGCTGGCAAAAAACGGCATTTCCATTGACGCCATACACCAAACAACCGGCGGCGCGGCGGTCGCCGATATCGCCTTTTTGACGCACCGCGCCAAAGATGACGCACTCGCCAAATGCATCGCGGATATCAAAAAACTGCGCGCCGTCGTCGGCAAAGTTATCACAATGCCGGTTGTCGCACAATGACCGGCGGCATTATCGCCGCACACCGCGCGCATTTGCCGCTGCCGCCGGATGCGCCGCCGCTATCGCTGGGCGAGGGTAATACGCCGCTTTTGCCTTTGCGTTTGGGGGATAAGTTCGGCTTGCGTTTGTTTGCCAAAAACGAAGGCGCAAACCCGACCGGTTCGTTCAAAGACCGCGGGATGGTTGTCGCCACTTCTGCGGCGATGACAAAGGGGGCGCGTGTTTTGTTGTGCGCTTCCACCGGCAACACTTCGGCATCGGCGGCGGCATATGCGGCGCGGGCGAAAATGGTTTGCGCGGTATTGTTGCCCGCGGGAAAAGTCGCGGCGGGGAAGATAGCACAGGCGGCGGCTTTTGGCGCGAAGATGATAGCGGTTTCCGGCAACTTTGACGATGCGATGCGCGCCGTTTGTTGTTATGAAAACAGCGGCGGCGAAGTTGCCGTTGTCAATTCCACCAACCCGATGCGGTTGCAGGGGCAAAAAACCGCCGCCTTTGAAGTATGCAAACAACTCGGCGCGCCGCCGGATTATCATGCCCTGCCGGTCGGCAATGCCGGAAACATTACCGCCCACTGGATAGGTTATGCCGAATATACAGGGCGCGGTTTTTGTCAATGCTCGCACTGCGGCGGCAAATGCCCTTTTATCGCCGATGACAAAACCGAAAACAAAACAAACAATGCGCCAGTAATGCTCGGTTATCAGGCGGCGGGGGCTGCGCCTTTTTTGCGCGGCGCGCCGGTGGCGGAGCCGAAAACAAGAGCAACGGCAATTCAAATCGGCAACCCGCAATCGTTTGTCGCGGCAAAGGCGGCGGTGAAAGAATCCGGCGGATGGTTTGGCGAATTAGAAGATGAAGAAATACTTGCGATGCAAAAAACACTTGCGCGGGAGGAAGGGATTTTTTGCGAACCGGCATCGGCGGCGAGTGTTGCGGGAGTATTGAAAGATGCGGCGGCGGGAAAGTTTGCCGATGGCGCGCGCATTGTTTGCACGCTGACCGGCAACGGCTTGAAAGACCCCGAAAGTATCGCCGCGGAGGGGATTATCAAACCGCCGCCGGGCGAAGGCGCGCTGCGCGAAATAATTGACACTCTTGTGGCGGGCGGCTGACCGATGCATATTCCGCAACCTGCGCGCGCGCCGTTGTCGTCTTTTGCACTTGCCGCCGCTTTTGTGCTGGCGATGCATTTGTTTTTTGGCGGCGCGATGGAAGATGCTGCAATTGAAATTGACACTCCCGCCGAAAGCACAACCGTCAATGCCGACAATGGGGAGGGCGAAGACATTACAACCGCCGCCATTACAACCGCAGTTGTGCAAGCACAACCGGAGCCGCCGACAGCACAAAAACAGGAGGAGGATTCATCATGGCGGCATTACCGCATTCGCCGCAACGACCGCATGCATATTATTCTGCCGAAAATAGGAGCGAGCGAAGAAGCGGTGCGTTTTTTTCTTAACCAAAAATTTAAGAGTTATCGCAAACTGCGGCGCGGCGCGACCATAGATTACCGTCAAAATACCGACGGCGATTTGGTGCGCCTCAGATACAAAACAGGAGCGGATTATTACCTGACCGCCGAGCGCGGCATTGACGGCAAATGGGCGGCGCGCGAAAACCCGCCGGCATTAACCACATTGACCGTCGCCCAGGGCGGGCGCATTGAAAAAAACTCCTCCCTTTACGAAAGCGCCAAAGATGCGGGCATTGGCGATATCGCCATAGACGCGCTCATCGGCGCGCTGGACTGGCACATAGATTTCTTCCGCGAGCAGCGGGAGAATGACGCTTTTAAGATGGTGTATGAAAAGACCGTGGATGAAGACGGCGAATTAATCGGCGCGCCTGTGCTTTTGGCGTATCAATACGAAAGCCATCTGCGCCGGACGCCGCGCATTTTTGAGGGGTTGTGGAATGTCAAAGAGGGGGGGTATTATTCTCCGGACGGCGAAAGCATGCAGGGGGCTTTTTTGCGCGCGCCGCTGGAATACCGGCGCATCAGTTCCCGCTTCGGGCGGCGCAAGCATCCGGTATTGAAAAAATGGCGCGCGCATAAGGGGGTGGATTATGCCGCCCCGACCGGCACGCCGGTGCGGGCGACAGCGGACGGCGAGATAGTCAGATTGCGCAAAGAGCGCGGTTATGGCAATGTCGTTTTTATAAAGCACTATGACATTTACACAACGGTATACGGTCATCTGCACGGGTTTGCCAAAGGAATGCGGCGGGGCAGAAAAGTGCGGCAGGGCGATATTATCGGTTATGTCGGTTCCACCGGGCTTTCCACCGGGCCGCATTTGCATTATGAGTTTCGCATTCGCGGCGTGCATAAGGATCCGCTTTCGTCCGCTTTGCCGCGCCGCCTGCCGCCGCTGGACAAAAAAGCACTGGCGGCTTTTCAGACGCAAGCACAGGATGCATTGGGCATGCTTGCGGCGGCGGAAGTATGAAAAACACACACTCCTGTTATGCCGGAATAATGACCGGCAACAGCATGGACGCCGCCGATGCGGTTTTGCTTTCCGTCAAAGGCGGCAATATGCAAGTTGTTGCATCGGCGCGCCAGACAATGCCGCGCGCGCTTGCCAAAGAACTTCGCCATTTGGCGGAAGGCGGCGAAGCGGCGGCGGCGGCTTTTATGCGCGCCCAAAACAAACTAACCAAGTTGTGCGCGGCGGCGTTTGTCAAACTCGGCAAACCGGCGGCGGCTGTCGGCTGCCACGGGCAGACCATCTGTCATAATCCGGCGCGGGGGTTTTCCATGCAAATGTTAAACGGCGCGCTGCTTGCGGAATTGACCAAGTGCGATGTTGTTTGCGATTTTCGCGCCCGCGACATTGCAACGGGCGGGCAGGGCGCGCCATTGGCGCCGTTTTTTCATCATGCGGTTTTTGCCAAACTTGCGCCTTGCGCGGTTGTCAATATCGGCGGCATTGCCAATATTACAATGCTGGAAGATGATGGCAATATGACGGCTTGGGATACCGGTCCGGGTTGTATGCTAATGGACGACTGGCACAGGCAAAAGCGCGGCGGCAACTTTGACAGCGGCGGAAGATGGGCGGCGGGCGGCAAAGTTATCGCGCCTTTGCTGGCAAAATGGCAAAGGCGGCGGTTTTTTATCAAACCGCCGCCGAAGAGTTGCGGGCGCGAGGAGTTTTCTCCGGCGCTTTTTTGTGATGATTACCGGCACAACACCCCCCGCGATATTCAGCGCACCCTTTTGGAACTGACGGCGCAAGCCATCGCCGATGCGGCGGGCGTTAAAGTTGCGAATAAAAGAGTGATAAAAAAATCCGCAACAACCGGCAAAATGCCGATATATTTGTGCGGCGGCGGCGCGCGCAATGATTATCTGGCAAACAGAATCGCCGCGTTGTCAAAAGCGCCGGTATATTTGTCCGACTCAATGGGCATTGCCGCCGAACAAATGGAAGCGGCGGCTTTCGCATGGCTGGCGATGCAGCATCTGCGGGGCAAGCCGATAAACACAACCGCCCCCCGCATAGCAGGCGCGCACTATCCGAAATAACCCCCGCCTTCCTTTTTCTCCCGCCTTTGTTTGCGCGGGTTAATGCGCGGCTTTTGCCATAATGCCAAAAGGGCGGGTTTATAATTTGTTGTTATGACAAAAACGATTGCGGCTGTTGTCGGCGCTGTTGATGAGCCGGTACTTGGCGGGACGCTTGACGATAATGGCATTGTCGCCGAATGCAATGGCGAAGGCGATGCCGCCCGTGTTTTGCTGCGCTTTCCCTATCCGGCGAAAGCGCAACAAAAAGCCGTTGTCGCCGAGTGTCATAACAGATTGCGCGATAATGGCATAGCCGCCGACATTCGCGCCGAAGTCGTCATACACGCCCGCACCGTCCAGGGCGGGGTGCAATTGATTGACGGCATCAAAAACATTATCGCCGTCGCCAGCGGCAAAGGCGGCGTGGGAAAATCCACAACTGCGGCAAACCTTGCGCTTGCACTTTCGGCGGAAGGCGCGCGCGTTGGCATTTTGGATGCGGATATCTATGGTCCTTCTTTGCCGGTAATGCTCGGCATAAACCGCCGCCCGGACGGAGACGACAAAGGCATAACGCCGCTTATGGCGCACGGGCTGCAACTGATGTCCATCGGCTATCTGGTCGGCGAAGACCAGCCGATGATATGGCGAGGCCCGATGGCAACCCGGGCGCTAATGCAACTTTTGCGCGAGACAAAATGGGACAACCTTGATTATTTGTTTCTGGACATGCCGCCGGGCACCGGCGACATACAACTGACCATCGCCCAGCAAGCGCCGGTAACGGGCGCGATAGTCGTCACAACCCCGCAGGATTTGGCGCTGACCGACGCCAAAAAAGGGCTGGTAATGTTTAACAAAGTAAGCATTCCGGTTTTGGGCGTTGTGGAAAATATGAGTGTTTATGTTTGCGGTCAATGCGGCGCGGCGGCGGAGATTTTCGGGCGCGGCGCGGGGGAGAAGTTGGCAAAAGATTACGGCGCGGAACTACTCGGGCAACTGCCATTGGATATCAACATCCGCGCCGCCGCGGACGGCGGAAAGCCAAGCGTTGTTGCGGAGCCGGATGGCAATGCGGCGCAACTCTACCGCCAAACCGCCATCCGCGCCGCCGCCAAAATAGCCCAAAAAACCCGCGACCGCTCCTCCGCCTTCCCGAAGGTTGTTATTAACAAAGGATAATATTCCCCTCTTTTTCATTCGCACGATTAAAAGCCCGCCGCTCCCCTCGTCATTCCCGCCCATCCCGTCATTCCCGCCCCTATCGTCATTCCCGCCTCCCCCCGTCATTCCCGCGAAAGCGGGAATCCAAACGCGCCCGACAGGGCGCGGCATTGTTAAAGCCCTGAAAGGGCGGCATGGTCACAGCACGGGGCAACGC
>JBPCWZ010000032.1:0-2754 GCA_051009015.1 Gammaproteobacteria bacterium
CTTGGTTAATAATTTTTTTGCCCGGTGGCCATGGAGAAGCGGCACCACACCTATCCATTCCGAACAGGACCGTGAAACGCTTCATCGCCGATGGTAGTGCGGTTTTGACCGCGCGAGAGTAGGACGCTACCGGGCATTTTTTCCAAAGCCCCGCTATTGTTTTTGGCGGGGCTTTTTTTGTTTTTTCCCGATAGGCGAAGTTTTGCTATACTGCTGGCATATGAACTCCGATGAAGTTTTGATTTGGGCGGATGCGGCACTCTCCGCGGTGGTATTCCTTGGGTTTTTCATTTGCGGTGTTATGTTTGGTTTGCTAATCCACCGCGGCGGGCAGTATAACTTTGGCGAACCGAAGGGAATAGGCACTCGTCATTTTTCCAATCTTCCGGCGACAAAACAGCGCAAGGTGTTGTTGGGCGATGCCATGCTTATTGCCGTTGTTGCCGCGTTTTTGGCAGTGATGGCTCCTACGATAGGGATAGGATGGGGGATGCTTTCCGTTGCGGCTTTTCTTTTTTGGAAATGGCAACAACTGCGAAAGCCGGAAGGCGAAAAAATCGGCGGGGATTAACCCCGGCAGTTCTTCGGGCGTTATGAATATCGCATTTCTTTGCACCGGCATTATGGGTTTGCCGATGGTGCGGCATTTGGCGAAAGCCGGTAATGCCGTTTCCGCGTGGAATCGCACAATATCCAAAACCCGCCCGCTGGCAAAAGACGGCATTGAAGTTTGTCAAAGTGCGGCGGCGGCGGCGGGCGGGTGCGAGCGGATAATATTGATGGCATCCGATAGCGCGGTTTGCGATGCGTTGTTGTTTGGCAAAGACGGCGCGGCGGTTGTGGCGGCGAAGGGGGCGGTTGTGATTGTTTGCACTTCCGCTACTCCGGCACAAGCACAAGAGCAGGCAAAAAGATGTGCGGATATGGGGTTGGAATATGCCGATGCTCCGGTATCCGGCGGCGAGCAAGGGGCGAAAGACGGAAGGTTGGCGGTAATGGTTGGCGCGAGCGAAAAGGTATTTGCCGATATCGCGCCGATGCTGGGCGCATTTGGCAAGCCGGTGTTAACAGGTCCCGTCGGTTGCGGGCAGTTGGCGAAGTTGGCGAATCAGGCGATTGTCGGCACGATGATAGCGGCGGTTGCCGAGGCATTGTTGCTTGCCGGATTGGGCGGGGCAAAACCGGCGGCGGTGCGCGATGCATTGATGGGCGGTTTTGCCGACTCGGAGATATTGCGCGGGCACGGCGCGAGAATGATAGCCGGTGATATTGAACCCGGCGGCGCGGCAAAATATCAGTTGCGCGATTTGCAAAACGCGCTGGCGGCGGGCGAAGAGGCAGGTTTGCGAATGCAATGCACACAAGCGGCGGCGGCGTTGTTTGGCGATATGATAAACGCCGGAATGGGTGAAAAAGACCATAGCGCTTTGCATGCTTTCATCGCCGGTCGTCATTCTTAAAGCCCTGTAAGGGCGGCACACAACGGCGGCAGTTGTCAAACCTGCGGGGGATTATCAAAGGGGGCGGGGGTTGATGGTTTTGCCGGGCTTTGCCCTGCAAAAGATGGTGTCGCCCTTACAGGGCTATCTATTAACAACACCGACTCACGGGGCGTTGCCCCGTGCTATAACATTTCGCCCTCTCAGGGCTTTTCTACCACGCCGCCTTTTGCGCTATCGCGCAAATGTTCAAATGGCAAAGATGTGGATTCCCGCTTTCGCGGGAATGACGAAAGGGGCGGGAATGACGAGGGGGGCGGGAATGACATTAAAAAAGTCCCGTCATTCCCGCGAGAGCGGGAATCCAATCGCGCCCACAGGTGCGCCCTTGCGGGGCTTTGTGCGCTTTCCGGTTGCCGCGCTTTTGCGCGGGCGGGGCGGGTGTTAGCGGCTTTTGCCGCAAACGGGATTATGCAAAGGTCTAACCCGTGCGCCGTGCGCCGTGCGCCGTGCGCCGTGCAATGATAAACGACAAGTTAAACATGCTCAATAGCATCGCCAAACATCATAACACAAAAAACCCCGTTTTGCCAAACGCGCCAAAAAAAATCCCCCGCCGTGCAAAAAATCCGCCATTCCCGCCCATCTTTGCCATTCCCGCCGCCCGCGCATTGCGGCGATATTATGCGCGCAGAATGACGCGCACTGCGCCGCTGTTGTTGTTGATTTCGGTAAAAGCCAAAACTTCGCAACATTCCGCCAGCCACTTTCGCGCCATCGGTTTCAATATGCCCGCGCCTTTGCCGTGTATGACTTCCACATCGCGCAGCCCCCGGCTTTGTGCGTCAATGACAAATGCCGAAAGCGCATCGGCGGCATTGGCGGCGGTCATGCCGTGCAAATCTGTCGCATCTTCGGGTTCGCTTTTGCGAAGTTGCCGGAGTATTCTTTCATCTACGCCATTGGCGAGATATTTCGCGCCGCCGTCATATTTCGGGCGCGGGGCGGCGTTTGATTTTTGGCGCGGTTGTTTTTTATCGCCATCGCCGACATTGCCATATTTGCCGCCGATACCGACTTTGCCATTGGCAAACAATCGGGCGAAGTTTTCTTCGCCATCGTCAGGCATAACCTTTTTCTTCCAGATATTTCTTGGCGTCAAGCGCCGCCATGCATCCGCTTGAGGCACTGGTAACCGCCTGACGATAAACCGAATCTTGCACATCGCCCGCCGCAAAAACGCCGTCAATGCCGGTTGCCGTCATCATCTGGCCTTTGCCGGTGCGGATATAACCATCGCGCATGTCCAGTTGTC
>JBPCWZ010000033.1:0-5596 GCA_051009015.1 Gammaproteobacteria bacterium
ATTAACCGGCGGAGAGAGAGGGATTCGAACCCCCGAAGAGTTTGCACCCTTAGCGGATTTCAAGTCCGCCGCATTCAACCGCTCTGCCATCTCTCCTTTTTGTCTTATTACTTCCTTACGCCGGGGGTGTTGATTCGGCGCCCGCTAACGCGGCGATGGTTTAGGAGATTCCCGCTTATGCGGGAATGACGGGGTTTTTGCGCAGGAATAATGAAAAAGGCGGGAATGACGAAATGGGCGGGCGGGGCGTTAGAATGGGGGGATGGCGGAGAAGATTGACGGGGTTTTGTTTGCGGGGCGGGCTAAGACGCCGGAACCTTTGGCGGCTTTTTTGCATGCCGCCGCGCATTTGCAATCTTGCGGCGTCAAAGTCGCACTGCATAGCGATATCGCAAAGTTGTGCGCCGGTTTTGGAATGGATACCAAACAACTGCCGGTGCGCGATATCAAAAAGCCGGGATGCGAAGCCGGTAAGCCGGTTTGCGAAGGGGATATAAGCGATGCCGGTGGCATCGGGCTGGTTGTTGTGCTGGGCGGCGACGGGACTTTTTTGTCGGCGGCGCGGGAGTTTGCGCCTTTGGGCGCGATGCTGGCGGGGGTCAATATAGGATATCTTGGCTTTCTCACCGATATCGCCCGCGAGGGAATGGCAGAGTCCATCGGCAACATTACCGGCGGCGATTATTTTGTGGAAGAGCGGGCGATGCTGGATGTGCAAGTCGGCGACACGGCTTTTTCCCCCGCGGTTAACGATATGGTCGTCAGCCGCGGCGAAGGCGGGTTTTTGATGGATATGCGGCTGGATATCAACAAGCGTTTCGCTTTCAATGTCCGCGCCGACGGGCTGATTGTTTCCACGCCGTCCGGCTCCACCGCTTATGCGCTTTCCGCCGGCGGTCCGGTTGTCGCGCCGGATGTCAATACGCTTTTGCTTGTGCCGCTTTGCCCGCATGCCCTGACGCACCGCCCGCTGGTTGTCAGCGCCGATTATGTTTTGGATATTACAATGTTGAAAACCCCGCAGGATGCGACGGTGCATCTGGACGGCAGGGACAGAACCGCCGCCGCCGCCGGTGATGTCATTCGCATCCGGCGGCACAAGACGCCTTTGCGGATATGTCATCCGCTTTCTTATGATTATTACGACACTTTGCGGCGCAAGTTGCATTGGGGCGCATAAGACAAATGCTTGTGCGTTTGGCTTTGCGGGATTTTGTTGCCGCGCGCGAAGTTGAGATTGAATTGGATGGCGGCTTTTGCGCATTGACCGGCGAGACCGGCGCGGGCAAATCTCTGCTGGTTGATGCTTTGGCTTTGCTCGCCGGCGGGCGGGCGGCGGCTTCGCAGATTCGCCAAGGCGCGGCGGCGGCGGAAGTGGAAGCGGCTTTTGTTTTTGACGGCGGCGCGGAACTCATCGCCCGCCGCATTATCGCCAAAGATGCCAAAAGATCGCGGGCGTTTATTGACGGCAGGCAGGCGCCGCTTTTGATGCTTGCCGAAAGAGTGGCGGCGGCGGCGGAGATTTGCGGGCAGCATGCGCATTATTCTTTGCTGAAACCCCCGGCGCAAAGGCAGTTGCTTGACGGCTATGCCGGTGCGACTGCGGATGTTGCGCAGGTCGGTGTTTTATATCGCAAATGGCGGGCGGCGGCGGATGGTTTGACGAAGGCGCAAACCGAAGCCGAACAACAAACGGCGCAGCGCGAACAATTGCAGCAGGAGTGTGCGCGGTTGCGGGCGGTGGGTTTTTCCATAGACCGGTGGCGCGATGCCAATGCGAAGTTATCGCGTTTGGAGAATGCGGCGGATTTGGCAAAAGGTTGCGCCGAAGCATTGGCGGCATTGGAAGGAGACGGCGGCGGCGAGGAAAAACTTGCCGCCGCCCTTCGCATTGTTCAGGCGCTATCCCGCAAAGACAAACAACTGCGCGAGGCGGCGGAACAAACCGCAGCGTCATTGCAATCTTTGCAGGAAAGCGCGCGGGTGTTGAGAATGTATGCGCAGGATATTAGTTCCGACCCGCGCGAACTTGCCGAGTGCGAGCAGTTTGTCGCCGAGGCGCACAAACTTGCCCGCCAATATCGCCTGCCCGATACCGAACAACTTGCGGAGTGTTTGCGGGAGAAGGAAACAATGCTGCGGCAGTTGGCAAAGGCGGCGGATGTCGGGGCGATGCAAAAAGCCGAAAAACTCGCCCGCCAAAAACTGGATAGCGCATGCGCATCGCTCGGCAACAAGCGGCAGAAGACCGCGCGCAAGTTGGAACGCGCATTGGCGGGATTGTTGCCGAAACTTGCAATGCCGGAGGCGAAGATGAAAGTGCAACTGACGCCGCTTGCCGAGCCGACTTCAACCGGCGGCGAGCGCGCCGAGTTTTTGATAACAACACACGGCAAAGGCGAATGGGGCGGCATCGGGCATATCGCATCGGGGGGAGAGTTGTCGCGTTTGGGTTTGGCTCTGCAAATAGCGGGGGGGGATTTTCGCGCCGCGCCGAGCGTTGTTTTTGACGAAGTGGATGCCGGTATTGGCGGGGCGGCGGCGGCGGTTGTCGGGCAGTTGTTGCGGCAGTTGGGAAAAACGCGTCAGGTGTTGTGTGTGACTCATCTTGCACAAGTGGCGGCGGGGGCGGATTATCATTGGCGCGTCAAGATGGGCGATAACCGCGCAGTGCAGGTGCATTTGCTGGATGAGAAAGAAAGAGTGGAAGAACTCGCGCGCATGAGCGGCGGCGAAACGATAACCGATTCCGCCCGCGCCCATGCCGCCGAGTTGCGAAAGTTGGCAACGGCAAAACAATAAAAAAACCGCGCGGCGGAAAAATAGCGCATTATGGCGTTATAATAATTGCCATGCATAACGATGGCGAAAGCGGCGGCGGCGGAATATTCGGCTTGCAATATGTGCCGATGGTCGTGGAACAAAGCGGCAGGGGCGAGCGCGCCTACGATATCTATTCGCGCCTGCTCAAAGACCGCATTATCTTCATGGTCGGCGAGTTGAACGACTATGTCGCCAATATCATCATCGCGCAGTTGTTGTTTTTGGAAGCGGAAAACGACCAGCGCGACATTCACTTGTATATCAATTCCGGCGGCGGTTTGGTTACCGCCGGAATGGCGATATTTGACACAATGCGCCATATCAAAAGCCCGGTAGCGACGACTTGCGTCGGGCAGGCTTGCAGTATGGCGGCGGTTTTGCTCGCCGCCGGCGACAAGGGTTTGCGGCGGATGCTGCCAAACGCCCGGGCGATGATTCACCAGCCCCTTGGCGGCTTTTCGGGACAGGCAAGCGACATCGCCATACACACCCGCGAGATACTTGCGGCAAAGGAGCGGCTGAACAATATCCTCGCATCGCTAACCGGCAAATCGGCAAAGCGCATCGCCGCCGACACCGAGCGCGATACTTTCTTTTCGGCGCAGGAAGCGGTGGATTACGGGCTTGCCGATGCCGTTGTTGTGGCGCAAAACAAAAATGACAAGCGAAAATAACAGCAGCGAAATAAAATGCTCCTTTTGCGGGCGGCGCAAGGGGGAGGAGAACGCAAGCGGCAAAAGCGGCAAGGAGGAAGATAACCGCTTTGTGCGCGGCGAAGGCGGCGTTTATATTTGCAGCCCGTGCGTGAGTTTGTGCCGCCGTCAATTGCAAGGCGGCAACCAGCCGAAAGCCGAAGTTGGGTTATCCGGTTTGCCGAGCCCGCGCGCCATCAAAGCCGAGTTGGATTCTTATATCATCGGGCAGGAGCGCGCCAAGATGATTCTTTCCGTCGCCGTGTATAACCATTACAAGCGCGTGTTGCGACCCGCCGCGCAAAACCTTGACGGCGAAAGCAATGACAGCGTGGAGTTGTCCAAAACCAACATATTATTGATAGGGCCGACCGGCAGCGGCAAAACCCTGCTGGCGCAAACACTCGCCCGGGTTTTGGATTTTCCCATCGTCATCGCCGATGCGACGACATTGACCGAATCGGGCTATGTCGGCGAGGATGTGGAGAGCGTGGTGCAAAAACTCCTGCAGCGCAGCAACTATGACGCCGAGCGCGCGCGGCGCGGCATTGTCTATATTGACGAAGTTGACAAGATAGCGCGCAAATCCGAAAACCCGTCCATCACCCGCGATGTATCGGGCGAGGGCGTGCAGCAGGCGTTGTTGAAGTTGATAGAAGGGACGGTTGCCGCCGTCCCCCCGCAGGGCGGGCGCAAGCATCCGCATCAGGAATATGTGCATATTGACACGACCGATATTTTGTTTATTTGCGGCGGTGCTTTTGACGGCTTGGCGGATATCGTCCGCCGCCGGGCGGATGTCGGCGGGCGGATAGGTTTTGACGGCGGCAAACAAAAGGATAAACCGGATGATGATTTGCTGGAAAAGGTGGAACCCGCCGATTTGGTGCGTTATGGTTTGATACCGGAGTTTGTCGGGCGGTTGCCTGTGGTAGGCGTTGCCAAATCATTGGACGAAGGCGCGCTTGCCGATATCTTCGCGCGCCCGAAGAATGCATTGATGCGCCAGTATCGGGAGATCTTTGCGATGGACGGCGTGGATATTTCGTTTAGCGAAGACGGCATCGCCGAGATAGCCCGCATTGCCACCGCGCGCGGCACGGGCGCGCGGGGTTTGCGCGCCGTTGCCGAGGATTTGTTGATGGATACGATGTTTCGGCTGCCGGAACTTAATGGGCGGGTGATTGTTGATGCCGCCGCCGTCCGCGACGGCAAGCCCAAACTGCTGGCAATAAAACGCCGCGCCAAAAGCCAAAAAGCCAAAAGCCAAAATATCAAAAGCACAAGCGCGGCGGATGCCGAAGCCAAAGATACCGAAAAAGCCGCCTGACTTTTTGGCAACGGCAAACAACAATGAAAAACCCCGAAGCCAAAACGCCGAAGCAGATAGCCGCCAAGCAGCGGGCTTTTATGCGCCGCATATTCGGCGATAATTATGCCGACAAGACATCAGCCGACTTCATAGACCAGGCATGGCGCGACACAACCCGCCGCGTGCCGCTCTATGCCAAAAGCGAGCCGGAAGGCAGCCCGGGGCGCATCGCGCTGCAGCAGTTTGCCAAAAACAAGATAGCGCAAATCGGCGCGAAGATGACAGGCGGCGGCGGCGTGTTTGCATTAAAAGGGCGGGCGGCAAATGCACAACTGACAAACACCCTTGCCAAAAGGCGCGTCAATACCGCGCACATCGGGCATTTGATAAAACTGCAAGAAGCGATAACGCGCAAGCACGGCAAAACTTTGGCGAGCGGCGGGATGAAGTTTGGTCATGTCCAAAAACTGCTGAACAAATACCTGAAATATATGTGGTGCGCGGGTAAAATGCCGCGCCCGCCCGCCTGCCCCTTTGACGGCAGGATTCTCAAGTGGCATTTGCCGCGCCGCAAAAACGCCTTTTGGCAGGAGTTGCACCCGGGCGGCAATCGTCATCTGGCAAAACAACCGAAGCACAAAAACATCCGCTTGTGGAGTCAAAGCGACAGCATAGAAGATTATCTGGTCTGGCTCGCCGCGGGCGACGAAATGCGAAAAAGATTAAATTACAACTCCCTCGCAGAATGGGAGTTATTCATCTTTGAAGC
>JBPCWZ010000034.1:0-5765 GCA_051009015.1 Gammaproteobacteria bacterium
CGATGGGTTTGAAAGACGCCCCGCGCCATTTTGAATCATTTGGCATTGGAATGTCGCCGGGGGCGGATTTTGGCGATGCCGATTATATGCGCCTGAACTTCGGCTGCACGCCGGAAGTGCTGGACGATATAATAACCCGCCTGACCCGAGCGGCAAGAAAACGCAAAACCTGACTTTGCCACTGCCCGCAAAAAGCGCGGCTTTTCCCCGCCCCCCTCGTCATTCCCGCCCCTTTCGTCATTCCCGCCCCCGTCGTCATTCCCGCGATTGAAGTCCGAAGTGCAGTGTTGGTGATAAGAAAGGGACAGATGTAATATCGTTGCCTCTCATCAAAGAAAAGGAGGAGGAGAAAAAGAAGAAGAAGGAGGGCCGCAGACGCCGAAACCGATCAGCGAGCCGAAGCCGAAAAGGAAAAGCACCACCAAAAAGGGGCGCAGGAGAGCGGGAATGTTTTTGGTCATGGTGTTATCCTCGTTGTTGTTGTGTGTTTTGCGGCAAGTAGCCGTTTATGATTACGAGTGCGCTTTGCGCCCTCGGGGTTTTGCCATTTGCGGCGGCAAAGCCGCCGTTTGCGCTATCGCGCAAATGGTCAAGTGGCAAAGAGATGGATTCCCGCTTTCGCGGGAATGACGAAAGGGGCGGGAATGACGAAGAGGGCGGGAATGACATTAAAAAAGTCCCGTCATTCCCGCGAAAGCGGGGATCCCAACGCGCCCGCAAAGGCGCCCTTGCCGGGCTTTTGATTCGTGTTTTGCCATTTGCGGCGACAAGTCGCCGTTTGCGCTTGCGCGCAAATGGTCAAATGGCAAAGATGTGGATTCCCGCTTTCGCGGGAATGACGAAGGGGGCGGGAATGACGAGGGGGGCGGGAATGACGAAATGGGCGCGGCTTTCGCGCTTTTCGTTTGTGCGCTTTGTGCGCTTTTCGTTTGCCGCGCTTTTGCGCGGGCGGGATGGTTAGCGGCTTTTGCCGATAACGGGATTAGGCAAAGGTCTAAGCCGTGCGCCGTGCGCCGTGCGCCGTGCGCCGTGTAATGATAAACGACAGATTAACCATGCTCAATAGCATCGCCAAAGAGTATAACACCAAAAAAGCCCGTTGTGCCAAACTTGCCAAAAAAAATCCGCCGCCGTGCAAAAACCCCGTCATTCCCGCCTTCATCCGCCGCTTGCGCGGCGATGGTTTGGCGTTTTCCGCTGTCGCGGCAAGCGGGAATGACGGAATATATGCGATAAAATAGCGCAATGCGGCATTTTCCAAAGCAAGGTTTGTATGACCCGCGCGCCGAGCACGACAGTTGCGGCGTCGGTTTTGTCGCCGATATTCGCGGCGGCGCGTCGCATGCGGTCATAGAGCGGGCGATGACGGTGCTGGCAAACTTGCAGCACCGCGGCGCAACCGGCGCAAACCCGACAACCGGAGACGGCGCGGGCGTTTTGGTGCAAATGCCCGATGCTTTTTTGCGCCGCGCGTTTGCCGGCAAAGACGACAAAGTGCAACTGCCGCCGCCGGGGCGTTATGGCGTTGCGATGTTGTTTATGCCGCAGGGCGATGCGGCTTTTGTTGCCGCGAAGGAATGCGCGGAAAAGGTCATTACCGGCGAAGGTTTGCAAGTGCTGGCATGGCGCGAAGTGCCGGTTTGCCGAAGCGCCATTAATGACGAAGTGGCAAAAACCGCCCCGCGCATTATGCAATTGGCGGTGCAGCCGGATGTTGGCGCCGGTTTGCCCGCCGATAAGTTTGAGCGCAAACTTTACGCGGCGCGGCGGTTGATGGAAAGGCAGTGCGCGAAGTTTGCCGAAGATGACAATGCCGGTTTTTACTGCGCATCGTTTTCGGCGCGCACGATTGTTTATAAGGGAATGTTTCTGGCGCCGCAACTTCCGGCGTATTATCCGGATTTGCATGATGCGCATTTTGCATCGGCGCTGGCGGTTGTGCATCAGCGGTTTTCCACCAATACTTTTCCCGCATGGTCTCTGGCGCATCCCTACCGGTGCATCGCGCACAACGGGGAGATAAACACCCTGCGCGGCAATATTAATAATATGACCGCCCGCCATCACATATTATCATCGCCCGCATTCGGCGGCGATTTGGAAAAACTCTGGCCGCTTATTGAGGACGGGCAATCGGATACGGCAACGCTGGACAATGTCGCCGAGTTGCTGATGCTTTCGGGCTATTCCCCGGCGCGGGCGATGGCAACGCTCATCCCCGAAGCATGGCAACAGCACAAAACAATGCCGCCAAACTTGCGCGAGTTTTATCATTATCATGCGCCGATGATGGAGCCGTGGGATGGTCCCGCCGGAGTCGTCTTTACCAACGGCTTGCAAATCGGGGCGATACTGGACAGGAACGGCTTGCGGCCGGGGCGTTATTGGCTGACGCGCGACAACTGGATAATAATGGCATCCGAAGCGGGTGTTTTGGATATTCCCGATAATAATATCGCGCGCAAATGGCGCATTCAGCCGGGCAAAATGCTGCTGGTGGATATCGCCAACAGATGCATTGTCGGCGATGACGAAGTGAAGGAACAACTTGCAAGCAGCCACCCCTATCATCATTGGCGGGAGCAATCGCAAAAAACGCTGGAAAGTTTGCCGCCCGGGCGTGAAGACCGCGGGGCAAGGATTCGGGGCGATGCGCTTTTGCGCGCGCAGCAAAGTTTTGGCTATACGCAGGAGGATATTAAGTTTATCCTGCACCCGATGACGCAAACTTCCGCCGAGCCAATCGGGGCGATGGGCGATGATGCGCCGCCCGCCGCGCTTTCGCAAAGGCGCAAACCTTTGTCGGCGTATTTCCGTCAGGAGTTTGCACAAGTGACCAATCCGGCGATTGACCCCATCCGCGAGGAGTTGGTAATGTCGCTCAAATCGTATCTGGGCGCGCGTCCGAACTTGTTGTCGCCAAACGAAGCGCCGCGGCGGCGTTGTCTGGAAGCGGAGCATCCGGTGTTGCTGCCGGAAGAGTTTGCCAAAGTGCGGGCGTTGAAAAGCGCGCGGCTTTTGGATGTTGTCTATCCGGCGGCGGAAGGGGCGGACGGGCTTGCCAAAGCATTGGATGTTTTGTGCGCCAAAGCATCGGCGGCGGTGCGCGAAGGGGCGGAGGTTTTGATACTCTCCGACCGGCAAATGTCGGCGGAGAATGTCGCCGTGCCGATGTTGCTTGCGGTTTCGGCGGTGCATCATCATCTGGTAAACGAAGGCGACCGCGCCCTTGTCGGCTTGGTGCTGGATACCGGCGCGGCGCGGGAAGTGCATGATTTTGCCGTGCTGGCGGGTTTTGGCGCGGAGGCGGTTTATCCGTATTTGGCGTATGCTACCGTCGGCGGTTTTGCCGATATCGGCGGGGCGGAAAAAAACATGCACTCCTACCGCGCGGCGGTCGGCAAGGGTTTGCTGAAAGTCATGTCCAAGATGGGAGTGTCTACTTTTCAATCTTATTGCGGGGCGCAGATCTTTGAGATAGTCGGGTTGTCGTCCGCGCTTGTCAATCAGTATTTTTGCAACACCGTCTCGCAAATAGAAGGGGCGGGCATTGCCGATATCGCCGAAGATGCGCTTTATTGGCACGGCGTCGCTTATGGCAAAGATTATCAACCGCTTTATGAAAACGAACTTGACACCGGCGGCGATTATGCGGTGCGCGAAAGAGGGGAGAAGCATTTGTGGTCGCCAATGTCGGTGGCAAAACTGCAGCGCGCCGCCCGGGCGAAGAGCGTTAGCGATTATGAGGAATATTCGCGCTTGATAAACGAAAGCGCGTTGATGACCCTGCGCGGAATGCTGGATATCGCGGCGGCAAAACAACCGATTGATATAAATGAAGTGGAAGCGGCGGCGGATATTGTGCGCCGGTTTTCCACCGGTGCTATGTCTTTCGGCTCCATCTCCCGCGAGGCGCATACTACATTGGCGATAGCGATGAATCGCATTGGCGGCAAATCCAACACCGGAGAAGGCGGCGAAGAATCGGCGCGTTTTGTGCCGCTTGACAATGGCGACTCAATGCGCTCGGCTATCAAACAAGTAGCATCGGGGCGCTTTGGCGTTACCGCCGAATATCTTGCCAATGCCAAAATGATGCAGATAAAGATAGCGCAGGGGGCAAAGCCCGGCGAAGGCGGGCAGTTGCCGGGGCATAAGGTTGATGATGCCATTGCCGCCGTGCGTCATTCCGTCCCCGGCGTCGGGCTGATATCCCCCCCGCCGCATCACGACATTTATTCCATAGAAGATATCGCGCAATTAATATATGACCTGAAATGCGCGAATCCAAACGGCGATGTCAGCGTCAAACTTGTTTCGCGTTTTGGCGTCGGCACGGTCGCCGCCGGAGTCGCCAAAGCCAAAGCGGACCATATTACGATAGCGGGGCATGACGGCGGGACGGGCGCAAGCCCGCTTTCGTCCATCAAGCGCGCCGGAACGCCGTGGGAGTTGGGCTTGTCGGAGACGCATCAGACGCTTGTCATCAACAACTTGCGCGGGCGCATTGCCCTGCAGGTTGACGGGCAGATAAAAACCGGCAGGGATGTCGTCATCGGGGCGATGCTGGGGGCGGACGAGTTTGGCTTTGCGACTGCGCCTTTGGTCGCGCAGGGGTGCATAATGATGCGCAAGTGTCATCTGAACACATGCCCGGTCGGCATTGCGACACAGGACAAGCGATTGCGCGCCAGGTTTGCCGGCAAGCCGGAGCATATTGTCAATTACTTCTTTTTTGTCGCCGAAGAAGTGCGGCGGCTTTTGGCGCATTGCGGCTTTCGCAAGTTGGACGATATCATCGGGCGGGCGGATTTGTTGACGCCGCGCAAAGCGATAAAAGGCAGAGCGGCAAAACTCAAACTTGACGCCGTCCTGCACATGCCAAAAACAAACGACAACCGCGCCCGCCACAACTGCGAGCGGCAAACGCATGCATTGGCAAACGCGCCCGATGTGCGATGGCTGCCAAAAGCCAAAAAAGCGATGACAAGCGGCAAGCCGGTTGTTATCAACGACAAGACAAACACAACCGAACGCGCGGCGGGTGCGATGGTATCAAACGAAATAGCGCGCCGCTTCGGGCATAAGGGTTTGCCGGAAGGGTTGATAACGATTAAATTGCGCGGCGTTTGCGGTCAGAGTTTCGGCGCGTTTGCAAGTAATGGAATGACGATGCTGGCGGAAGGGGAAGCGAATGATTATGTCGGCAAAGGGTTGTCCGGCGGCATTCTCGGCATATATCCGCCAAAATCCAAACGCAAAGACGGCAGTAATATTATCATCGGCAACACCGCCCTTTATGGCGCGGTATGCGGCGCGTGTTTCGGGCGCGGCGTTGCGGGCGAGAGGTTTGCCGTGCGCAACTCCGGGGCGAGCGCGGTAATAGAAGGCGCGGGCGATCATTGTTGCGAATATATGACCGGCGGGACGGTTGTGGTTTTGGGCGCGGTCGGGCGCAACTTTGCGGCGGGGATGAGCGGCGGCATTGCTTATGTTTTGGACGAAGCCAAAAACTTCGCCGCCCATTGCAACACAACAATGGTATCCGTCGGCAAACTCGGCGATGCCGCCGGAGAAGCACAACACTTAAAGCGCGCCGACACCGACATCGTGCGCGCGTTATTGAAAAAACACTTGCACTATACCGGCAGCCCGAAAGCCAAACTGATACTGGAAGATTGGCAACAATGGCGCAACAAGTTCGTAAAAATAACCCCCCACGAATACGCCCGCGCCCTTATGGAAATGGCGCGGAAAAAGGCGGC
>JBPCWZ010000035.1:0-5968 GCA_051009015.1 Gammaproteobacteria bacterium
TTGACAATAATCCCTTTGCGCATGCATCTTTTGCGCGGCAAGATAAAACTTTCCATCGGCTTGGCGCGCGGCAAAAAAAAGCACGACCGCCGCGAAACCCTCAAACAAAAACAATGGAAACGCGACCAGCAAAGAATCCTGAAAACAACCCCCCGAAAAACATAACAACCGCATTCCCCGCCTTTTTTGTCATTCCTGCGAAAGCGGGAATCTCCTGAATCATCGCCGCGCAAGCGGCGCGTTATTAAAGCCCTGAAAGGGCGGCATGGTCATAGCACGGGGCAACGCCCCGTGAATTGGCATATTAAACAAACAAGCCCTGAAAGGGCGACCGAAAACAACGGCGGCGAATGTTAAACGGGCGAGGGTTTTTCGGGTTTGCGGTTTTTGCCGGGCTTCGCCCTGCAAAAGAATGGGACGCCCTTACAGGGCTTGATTAATTGAAATGCCGGCTCACGGGGCGTTGCCCCGTGCTATGAACAGGACGCCCTTTCAGGGCTATAACAAAAAGGAGATTCCCGCTTTCGCGGGAATGACGAGGGGACGGGAATGACAACAGGGGCGGTTTTTGCCGCCGCGCCTTTATGCCATTGCCGAAAGGGCGGTGTTGATTCTGTCAAAACCTTGTTTTATTTCCGCGCTTGTAATGTTTAGCGGCGGGGCGAAGCGGAGGGTGTTTTCGCCCGCTGTTATGACTATCGCGCCCGCTTTTAGCATTTGCGCCGTCATTGTTTTGGCGTTCCATCCCGCCGCAACATCGCAACCTGTCAGCAAGCCGCGCGCGCGAATGGCGGCGAAGCAGTTGTGTTTTTTGTTTGCCTTTTGCAGTTGTTTTATCAACATTGCCGATTTGTTTCGCACCCCCCGCAAAAAAGCCGGGCGGTTTATGGTTTGCAAAACCGCCAATGCCGCCGCCGCCGCCAGCGGGTTGCCGCCGAAAGTCGTGCCGTGGTCTCCTATGCCGAGGGCGTTTGCCGCGATTTTGTTTGCCAGCATCGCCGCCATCGGAAAGCCGCCGCCCAAACCTTTCGCCGTCGTCAATACATCCGGCACAATGCCTTCGGACATGTATTGATACAAATGACCGGTGCGCCCGGCGCCGGTTTGGATTTCATCCAGTATCAAAAGCGCGTTATGCTTGTCGGCAAGAGCGCGCAAGCCGGATAAGAAACCTTTCGCCGCCGGACAAACGCCGCCCTCGCCCAAAGTCGGCTCCACGATTATCGCGCACAAAGAATCATCCGCCCGCCGCTTTGCCTCCGCCAAATCGTTATACGGCACGGAAAAAAAGCCGCCGGGCAAAGGACCAAAACCCGCCCGCACTTTGGCATTCGGCGTTGCCGCCATTGCCATCCCGATGCGCCCGTGAAAAGCGCCGCCGAAAGATAATATGCGGTGCTTTTTTTTGTTGATACTTACGCCCCTTTTGCGCGCGAGTTTGAGCGCCGCTTCGTTTGCTTCCGCGCCGGAATTGCACAAAAACACGCGTTCGGCAAAAGTGTGTTTTGTCAGTTCGCACGCCAGCCGGATGGCGGTATCGTTGGCAAACAAATTGGAAGTGTGCGTTAGTTTTGCCGCTTGCCTTGCGACCGCCTTTGCCACTTGCGGCGCGCTATGCCCCAAAGACAAAACCGCAATGCCGCCGCCAAAATCCACATAATCCCGCCCTTGGTTATCCCACACTTTCGCGCCCGCGCCGCGGACGAAAACCGGCGAAGGCGGCGCATATAACGGCAGCATCAGGCGGTCAAAATCATCCCTTAGCGTCATTGTGTTTTATCCGCTTGCACTGTATCCATCGCCGCGCGCAATGCCAAAACTTCGTCCAGCAACTTCGGCATTTCCGACAGCGGCAGTTGCGTATCCCTGTCGGATATCGCTTCTTGCGGGTTTGGATGGGCTTCAACAAACAACCCGTCAATGCCGGTTGCGACAGCAGCCCGCGCCAAAGGGCGCACCATCTCGCGCGCGCCGCCGGTTGTCGCATCTCCCCCCGGTTTTTGCGCGGCATGCGCGGCGTCAAAAACAAGCGGATAACCGAAAGCGCGCATTTGCACCAATGCGCGCATGTCGGCGACCAAATCGCCATAACCGAAACAAAAGCCGCGCTCGCACAAAAGCACATCCGCCGCGCCGGATGCTTTTGCTTTGGCTGCCGCGTGTTTCATCGCGCCGGGGGCGGCAAACTGCCCTTTTTTTATCAGCATTGTTTTGCCGGTTTTTGCACACTCCTCTATCAAATCGGTCTGGCGGCACAAAAAAGCCGGTATCTGCAAAACATCGGCGACTTCGGCAACCTTTTGCGCTTGTTGCGGCAAATGCACATCCGTCAGCACCGGCAAGCCAAAAGCGGCTTTCGCTTCGGCAAGAATATCCAGCCCTTCAATCATTCCCGCGCCGCGCGCGCCGTCTGCGGAAGTGCGGTTTGCCTTGTCAAAGGAGGATTTGAGAATCAGCGGCAGGTTGCGCGCCGCGCACATCTTTTGCAAACTTTCCGCCGTTTGCATAAGCATCGCGCGAGATTCAATCGCGCACGGTCCCGCTATCAAAAACAAGCCGCCAAAAAACGGCGGCAACTTCGGCTCAATCTTTTTTGTCATTCTTTTTATTCTCCCCGCAAGCGGCGCGCAAAAAACTCTCAAACAAAGGATGCCCGCCGTGCGGCGATGCCGAAAACTCCGGATGATACTGCACGCCAAAAAACCACCGATGCCCCGCCAACTCAACCGCTTCAACCAAACCCTCGGCGCTTTGCGCGCAACAAACCAAACCGGCATCGGCAAGTGTTTGCAGATAGTGATTATTCACTTCGTAGCGATGCCTGTGCCGCTCCGTTGTTTCTTTTGTGCCGTAGATGGTTTGCAAGCCGCCGGTTAATGTGCATTTGCCGCCGCCTAAGCGCATTGTCCCGCCCATGTCGCTTTCGGCGTTGCGCTTGTGCGTTTTGCCATCGTCTGTTTTCCATTCGGTTATCAGCCCGACCACCGGATGCGGCGTTTGCGGGTTCATCTCGGTGCTGTGGGCATCCGCCAAACCCGCCAGATGACGGGCGGCGTCAATCAATGCCAATTGCATACCGATGCAAATGCCCAGATAAGGAGTGTTGCTTTCGCGCGCCCATTTTGCCGCCGCCATCTTGCCGTCTATGCCGCGCAAGCCAAAACCGCCCGGCACCAGCACGGCGTCATAACCGCTTAACATCTTTGCGGCATCGGCATCCGTCAGGGTTTCGGCATCAACGGGGCAAATGTCGGCGCGGATTTTTGTGCGCACGCCGGCGGTAAAAAGCGCATCCATCAGCGAACAATAAGAATCCGCCATTTCCAGATATTTGCCGACCATTGCAATGCGCGCGGTTTTGTGCCGCGCCGCTACTTGTGCGCGAAAACCCTGCCACAACGACAAATCCGGCGGCGGCGTTTGCAGTTGCAGTGCGCGGCATACGCGGTCGTCCACGCCGTTTTTGGCATACTCCTGCGGCAGGTAATAGATGCATTCCACATCCGGCGCGGCGAAAACATTATCCTCGGCGACATTGCAAAACATCGCTATTTTCTTGCGCGCATCGGCGGATATGGCATCGCGCCCGCGGCAGAGCAATATGTCCGGCGCGATGCCGATACTGCGCAACTCGCGCACCGAATGCTGTGTCGGTTTGGTTTTTTGTTCGCCGGACGCCGTCATATACGGCATCAGTGTTACATGCACAAAACAAACGCCATCCGCGCCTTCTTCCAGCCGCATCTGCCGCGCCGCTTCCAAAAACGGCAGCGATTCTATGTCGCCGACCGTGCCGCCTATCTCCACGATGACGACATCATCGCCGGTTGTTATCGGGCGGCGGATGAATGCTTTTATTTCGTCCGTCACATGCGGGATAACCTGCACCGTGCCGCCCAGATAATCGCCGCGCCGTTCGCGCCGCAACACCGATTCGTATATCTTGCCGGTTGTGAAGTTGTTGGCGCGGCGCATTTTGCGGCTTGTAAAGCGTTCGTAATAGCCCAAATCCAAATCGGTTTCGGCGCCGTCTTCGGTTACAAAAACCTCGCCGTGCTGCACCGGGTTCATCGTGCCGGGATCCACATTGATATACGGGTCCAGTTTGACCAGATTGACGCCCAGCCCGCGCGCTTTGAGCGAAGCCCCCAGCGCGGCGGCGGCAACGCCCTTTCCCAAAGACGAAACAACGCCGCCGGTAACAAAAACAAACTTCGCCATAGCGCGAATTATACGCAAACCGCCGCCGCTTTCGTCATTCCCGCGCAGGCGCAAATCCATCGCCGCAAAGCGGCGCATTATGATGCCGCGCCCTTATGCCGCGCTTTTTCGGGGGCGTTTGTGGGTTTTGGTTTGGGTGCGTTTGGGAATGTCGGCGGGGGTTTTGACCGGGCGCAGGGTTTTGTCGTCCTCGGCGCGGAAGACCATCATCTTCAGTTTCAGCGCCTCTTCCACCGCGCCCTTTCTTGCTTTTTGGTATATCAGCACGCCCCGCACCTCTTTGCCTTTGGCAAGATTGCTATAGCGGGAGTGCTTGAACAACTCCATCCGGTCAAACACAAAGCGCCGGACATCGCCGAGATTCAAAGTCCGCTTCGTTTCGCCGACCATGGTTATTTTGCCGTTGATGCCTATCCAGTCAAACTCGCCATTGCCGTGTTTGCCATGGACAAACGCATTGGTAATGACCTCGTCAAACTTCACACCGCCGAGCGACATGTCTTCAACAATGGCGGCGGCGACATCACACTCCAGCATTTCGCCTTCCTCGGTGAGTTCCGTGTCAAAGTGCTTGCTAAGTTTCTCCATTGCGGATTCGCTTTTGGCGGCGCGGACTTCGGCTTCGGCGGCGCGGGCTTTGGCTTCTGCTTTGGCTTCGGCTTTGTCGGCGGCGGTCATCGCCGCCAACTTTTCAATGGCGATTTCCCAGTCGGCTTTGGCGGCGGCTTTTGGCATGGGCGACATTTTAACATGTTTTTGGCGGCATTGGGGTTATTCGGGCGTCATTCCCGCCAAAAAAAGCCCCGTCATTCCCGCAAAAGCGGGAATCTCCCAAACAATTGGCGCGAAAGCGGCGGGTTTTGGCGAAAATGGTGTTTTGGGCGAATCTTGTGCTAATATTGTCATCGCACTTTCATTATAAGGAACTCGCTTGTCGGGTTTCCGAGTAATACAAAACCCGATATTCGTATCTGGAAATAGCCGGAATATTTGCCTTATAGTGAATAGTGCAGACCCGACTTCACGGTCGGATTTTGACAACTCACAGCGAGGACAAAACAATGCACAACATCATCCGCGCCTTTTTGGTGCTTTTCTTTTTCGGCTTGCTGACCGCTTGCGGCAGCGGCGGCGACAGCAGCGGCGGCAACCCGAATTTCGCGCCAATTACGGTGACGATGCCTGACCCGATAACAACGCCGCCGCCGCCCGAGCCGGTGACTTTGGGGTTTGATTCGCCGGAACTTGGCGCAATTAATGTTTTGGGGCAGTTGCGCTCTTGGATGGTTGTTCTTTCAGTTTCCACAGGACAAAGCAAAAATATCTTGGGACGAACTATTACACTTACAAGGATGGATGTTGCTCGTCCTTCGGGTTTTGGTAGTTCATTCCCCGACTTCAACCGAACCATTTTTCATGCTACGGGGGAACTTGTCCCTCTTGTTGAGAATGGTGCGACCATATTCCTTCCGCGATTTATTCCGGCGATAGCATTTGAGGGAAGACCGAGTATTACGGCAGTTGGACAACTTTGCGAGATACCTTGGCTTGTCACTTATCTAAATAACAACTTTGCCGGAGGAAATGCTTGTCCTTCCGCCGGAGCGGGAATCTCATATTCCCCGAATATGCCGAATGTTTTGCATGCGGTGCTGGCGGACGGCTTTAATCGGGGCATTGGCATCGGCGAAAGCAACTTTGCCTTTTCGGGGCGGCATAATGGCGACGACAGGGCGGCGGGTTTCAC
>JBPCWZ010000036.1:0-19727 GCA_051009015.1 Gammaproteobacteria bacterium
AATCGGCGGCGGTCAATGCGGCGGTTTGTTGCCAGCCGGAAACGGCGACTTGCGCGTTTGTCATATCATCGCCGCGAATATCCAATGCCAAAAGTATTCTGCCCGGATATTCCCTGATAATCTTCTCCCGCCATGTTTGGTCTTTTGCCGCGGCGGTGCCGATAATCATAAAGTCCGCTCCGGCATCGGCGGCTTTTTGTAATGCATCATCACAGCGCAATCCGCCGCCGAGTTGCACTTTCATTTTGCCGTTTGTTTTTTGCAGTATTCTTTTTACCGCTTCGGCATTGTCGCCGCTTGCGCGGGCGGCGTCCAAATCAACAATATGCAATCTGCCAAAACCGGCATCGGCAAAGCGTGCGGCAACAGCCGCCGGATCGCGCCCGAAGACGCTAACCTTGCCGTAATCACCGCGGACAAGGCGCACGCACTCGCCCGCCAAAATATCAATCGCCGGTATTACCGAAAACATAAAAACATAATGCGCGTTGCGGGGGCAGGATTTGAACCTGCGGCCTTCAGGTTATGAGCCTGACGAGCTACCGGGCTGCTCCACCCCGCGCCGCTATTCTACCGCAAAAACGCACACTATCGGCGGCTTTTTTGACTTTTTGTTTTGGCGACTTCGGCAAGAATCTCCGCCGTGTGTTCGCCTTTGCGCGGCGGCGGCAGAGGATGGGTTTTTGCCATGCCGTCAAACAGCGGCGGAAAACGCAAAGCGCCGATGCCGTCTTTTTTGATATGCATCTTGCGATGGCGCACCTGCTTGTCGGCAAATGCTTCGTTGATGGTATTGACCGGAGCGGCGGGGACGGCGGCGGCGGCAAAAAGTTTCAACCAATGACGGCGCGGTTTTGTCATCGTCCGCGCTTCTATGATATCGGTCATTTCGCGGCGATGGCGCAACCTTGCGGCATTGTCGGCAAAACGCGCATCGGCTTTTATATCCAGCACCGCGCACAATCTGCCAAACTGCCCGTCATTGCCGCAGGCGATAATCATCGGCGCATCTTTGGCATTGATAGTTTGATACGGCGCGATATTCGGATGACGGTTGCCCAGCCGCCGGGGATGCAAACCGGCAAAAGCATTTTGCGCCTGATTCGCCAAAACGCCAACCATGCAATCCAAAAGCGATATGTCTATGTGCGCGCCCTTGCCTGTTTCGCGGCTTTGGTGCAATGCGGACAAAACAGCCGATGCGCCATATACCCCGGCGAAAATATCGGCAAAAGCCACGCCCATTTTTTGCGCTCCGCCGTCTTCTTCGCCGGTAATATCCATCACGCCGCTAATGCCCTGCACAATAAAATCATAACCGGGCAAGCGGGAATAAGGACCGGTTTGCCCGAAGCCGGTAAGAGAACAATAAACCAACTGCGGTTTTTTCCGCCGCAACGATGCGGCATCCAAGCCGAACTTTTTCAGCGCGCCGACTTTGAAGTTTTCCACGACGACATCCGAGTGCAATGCAAGTTGCCGCACCGCTTTGACATCGGCGGCGTTATTGAAATCGGCGGTTATGGAACGCTTGCCGCGGTTGCAGGCGCAAAAATACGCCGCCGTCTTCTCCCCCCGCACATCAACAAAAGGCGGACCCCAATAACGCGTTTCATCGCCGAGCGGATGCTCCACCTTAATAACATCCGCCCCCATATCGGCAAGCATCTGACAAAGCCACGGACCCGCCAAAACCCGCGCCAACTCCAAAACCCGAATCGGCGGTGTCGCAGTTTTGGCGGGCATTGTTGTATCGGTCAAGAGATTGTCGCTTTTTCATTATAACAACACAAACCCGCAAAAAAACAGCGTATAATCGGGCATCATCATTTTGCGGGACACAACACACGAAAGGATGCACAAATGACGGAAAATAAAAGTTTGCCCTACGAGATGGGAAACGCCGGAGATTTAATCAAACACGGCGCGCTCGCCCTTTTCGTGCAGTGGTGGTGCGAAAACAATCCCACAGAAGTGCTACGCTTTGCCGACCCTTTCGGCGGTTGCCCGCAGAAAGAGTTGGAAAACGACAAAAGCGGCAACGAGATTAAAAGGCGGCTGAACGAGTTGGCGACTTATAGCGCCGATGTCGACGGGTTTAACGGCGCCGCCATCGCCGGATGCCTTTGGGACGGCGATACCTACCACAACAGCGGGCATATTGTCGCCAAAGCCGTGCGGGAATACGGCAAAACGCCGGAAGTTTGGACTTCGGACAAATGCCGCGACAGGCGCGAACAATTGGAAGAATCGCGCTTGTGCATGCTACATAAAAAATATGGCGGCTACCAATGCGACGATGGCTATTCCATTCTCTCGCATGCGGGGGATTTTGATTTGGTGCTGATTGACCCGTTTAGAAAGTTTTGGGAAGAGCCGCGAAAAGGGCAACTGCCATCTTTGGCGGAAATCAAACAAAAAGCCGAAGAAAACAAGGATGTTTGCCTCGCCGTTTTCTTGGTGGGAAATCATGTGTTTGGGGAGTATAACCGAATGAAGAAACATTTGGATATCGCCATATCTTTGCGTTGCCCGAGAATATCGGGCAGTGTTGTCTGCGGCGAAAAAGGGAAAGCAGAAATTCTCTTGCTTTCCCAAACATTTGCCAGCAAGGGGCGGGAATTGCACAAGTGTTTGGCGAAATTTGGGAAAGCCGCGCAAAAAGTATTGCCGCTCGGCGGCAGGGAAATAGAGTTATGTCCGCTCAAATAACGGCAGCAAAACAAGTGGGGGCTATTCCAACTCGCGCAACAACTCGTCGGCTTGTTGCCGGTTTTTTTTGCCTTGCTTTTCCATTGCGCCCTGCAGAAAAAGCGCGATGACGCTGTCTTTGCCATGCTTTACTATGGCAATATCAAGCGGCGTTATACCGTAGCGATTAGTTGCTGTAACATCCGCTCCCTTTTTAACAAGGGAGAGCGCGGTTTTGAGGGCATTGTCATGTGCCGCACAATGCAGCAAAAATGCTTTATCATCTTGATAGGTTGATGGAGAATGTTTGAGGATACCGTCCTCCAACACAAGAGGCCCCGAAGAAACCTCCTTCTGGGGACAAGATGCCTTTCTGTCGCCGATGATAGCCTTCCTAAACTCTTGCGACAAGGGCGGCAAATGCGAGGCATTGAAAGCCGCGCCGCCGATAATGGGACTATTAGTGAAAGCCACGCCGAAAATCACGGCGAAAAGCACCGCCAAGATGGCGGCGGCGAGAAAGGTGCGGATTGCTTGCATTGTCATGTCTTCCTTTGCGAATGCGCCATTATGCTACCACAACCGCCCGCGCTAAAACGCCGACAGGTTGGTTTGGGCGCGGGCTAATATCAGGGCGTGTATGTCTGCCGTGCCTTCGTAGGTGTTTACGGTCTCCAAGTTTGCCAGATGGCGGATGACGGGGTAGGAATCGCTTATGCCGTTTGCGCCGTGCATGTCGCGCGCCGTTCGGGCGGTTGTCAATGCCATCATGCAGTTGTTGCGCTTGACCAGAGATATCAGTTGCGGCGCGTCTTGCCCCTGCTCGCGCATACGCCCCAGCCGCAATGCCGCAATAAGGGATAACGCTATGTCCGTCTGCATTTGGGCGAGTTTGTTTTGATATAACTGCTTTTGTGCCAGCGGCGCGCCAAACTGCCGCCGGTTCATCCCGTAATCGCGCGCCGCATGCCAGCAACTTTCCGCCGCGCCGACACTTCCCCAGCAAATGCCATAGCGGGCGCGGTTCAGACATTCAAAAGCGCCTTTCAAACCTTGCGCCGAAAGCATTGCCTCTTCCGGCACTGTCGCATTGTCCATTACAATGTCGCCGGTCGGGCTTGTGCGCAGGGACAGTTTGCCGATGGTTTTTGGCGCCGTCAAACCCGGCGTGGATTTTTCCAGCACAAAACCGCGCACCGCATTGTCGTGCGCCGCCGACTTCGCCCACACGACAAAAACATCGGCGATGGGGCTGTTGCTTATCCATGTTTTTATGCCGTTGAGTTTGTATCCGCCGCCGGTTTCTTCCGCGCTTGTGCGCATTGCCGACGGGTCGCTTCCCGCTTCCGGCTCCGTCAGACCGAAACAACCGACGGCATCGCCGCTTATCAAATGCGGCAGCCATTTTTGTTTTATCGCATCCGCGCCGTAGGCAAAGATGGCATGCATCGCCAACGATGCCTGCACCGAAAACATTGAACGATAACCCGAATCCACCCGCTCCAACTCGCGGGCGACAAGCCCGTAAGCGACATTGCCGACATCCGCCCCGCCCCATTCTTGCGGCATCGCCGCACCGAGCAAACCGGCATCGCCCATCGCTTTGATAACTCCGGCATCGCCGCTTTCATCGCGATAATCTTTCACCACTCGCGGCTGCAAAACCTTTGCCGCAAAAGTCGCGGCGCTGTCGCGGATTTGCTTTTCCGCGCCGCTAAGT
The DNA here is from genome assembly GCA_051009015.1 of Gammaproteobacteria bacterium. Classification (GTDB taxonomy): domain Bacteria; phylum Pseudomonadota; class Gammaproteobacteria; order Tethybacterales; family Persebacteraceae; genus JAHRAH01. The sequence continues at coordinate 4,412 of JBPCWZ010000036.1, forward strand.
TGCTCCTCCGTCAAAAACGGATCGCGCCAGTCAAATGCCGCCGCCATTTCCGTACATCCGGTAGCCGTATAACCTTTTGCCGGTTTTGTTATGCCGCCGGATTATCCGGTTGTTGTTCCGGTTGCTGGTCGGGTTGTTGTTCTCCTTGTTCCTGCAACTCCACGCGGATGGTATCCTCGGCTTCTTCCGCCAGCCGGTCGCGCTCTCCAACGCGATAACTGACAAAGCCGGTGCCCGCCGGTATCAAACGCCCGACAATGATGTTTTCTTTCAAGCCGCGCAAATAATCGCGCCGCCCGCGCACCGCCGCATCGGTCAGCACTCTTGTCGTCTCCTGAAAGGATGCTTCGGAGATGAAAGAATCGGTCTGCAGCGATGCCTTGGTAATGCCCAGCAGAATGCGCTCAAACTTCATCGGCTTTTTGCCGTTTTCCGCCAGCCGCTCGTTTTCTTCCAGCGCGCTGACATAACTCATCCTGTCGCCGGGCAGATATGTCGTGTCGCCGGGGTCTCTGACTTCCACCGAGCGCATCATCTGGCGGACAATCACTTCTATGTGCTTGTCGTTTATGCTCACGCCCTGCAGGCGGTAAACCTCCTGCACTTCCTTGGCGATATGCTCCACCAATGCTTCCAAGCCGCGCATTTTCAGAATGTTGTGCGGGTTAATCTTGCCCTCCACTATCTCCTCGCCTTTTTTGACGATGCTGCCGTCCTGCACGCGAATCACCGCGTCTTTCGGCAGCAGATGCTCGTGCTCGTCAAAGAGAATCATCACCCGCTCCAATGTTCCCTCGCGCGCATCGCTTATCTCCACGCGCGCGGCTATCGGCGCGCGGACTGCGTCAAGCGGCGCGGCTATTTCGTCGCCTTCGGCGACTTCGTCGCCGTCTTTGACCGACAACTCGCGCCATCTGTGGATGGGTATTTTTTTGGCATTGCCAATCTTAACCGTGCGCCTGCCTTCGCGCTCGCCAAGGACAACCTTGCCGCTTCCGTTGGCAACAATGCCGTCTTCCGCCATAATGATAATGTCGTCTTTTTTGACATTGTCGCCCTGTTTGACTGCAATGTCGCGCCCGTTTTGCGCGGTCGCTTCCGGCGGGTTCTGGTAGTTTTTGATAATCGCAAGAATTTGCTTGGTGCGGCGCACGCCGCGCAATGCAACACGCCCGTCCGCTCCGGCGAGCATCGCCGAATCCCTGTCCGACGGCTGGCGCGCTTCAAACAACTCGGCAACGCGCGGCAAACCGCCGGTAATGTCGCGGCTTTTTGCCTGCAAAGGTTCGCGGGCGATGATATCGCCGATTCTTATCTGCTGACCGTCGCGCACGCCGAGGATAAGCACCGCGCCTTGCAGCGAAGGGCTTAACGAAATGGTAACCGATGCTTTGGTGCCGGGGACTTTGACTTCGTTGCCGTCTTTGCCGACAAACTTCAACTGCGGCACCGCGCCTTTTTTGCCCGAACGCGTGCGGATTTTTGCCTTCTCGCGAATAATGACGGACGACAAGCCGGTGCTTTCGTCCATCTGCTCGTCGGCGGAATAGCCGATATCCACATTTTCCAAAGTCGCCTTGCCGGCAAACTCGGCGACAATCGGGCGCATAAGCGGATCGCGGACGATAAGCACTTCGCTGCCGGCGATGGCGCCGCCGTCTTTGACTTTGATGATATCGCCGTATTGAATGCGATGACGCTCGCGCTCCTGCCCGTTTTCGTCATGCACCGATATCTCGCCGCCTTGCGATACCACTATCATCTCGCCCGCCGAATTAATGACATGGCGAATGGTATCGCTCAACTTGACCTTGCCTTTTATCTTTGCGCGAATCTCGCTTTCGGCAACCGACGACGCCGCGCCGCCGATATGAAAAGTGCGCATGGTAAGTTGCGTTCCCGGCTCGCCGATGGATTGTGCCGCGATAATGCCGACCGCTTCGCCAAGGGCGACGCCGTCCTGCTTTTTGACGCCTTTTTCGTCCCGCTCGTCGCCGCGTCCCAAATCCCTGCCGTAGCATTTGGCGCATAAGCCGTGCCTTGTCAGACACATAACGGGACTGCGCACGACAACTTCGTCAACCCCGGCTTTGTCTATTTCCAAAACCCGGGCTTCGTCCAGATACTCCCCCGCCGCAAACAACTTCTCGCCGCTTTGCGGTTTGGATACATCCTTCGCCAGAAAGCGCCCCAAAATGCGGTCGCGCAAGGGCGCGACTTCCTCGCCGCCCATAAACTCGGCGCGCAGGATAATGCCTTTTGTGGAGCCGCAATCTTTTTCTATGATGACGACATCCTGCGTGACATCAACAAGCCGCCGGGTAAGATAACCGGAGTTGGCGGTTTTTAATGCCGTGTCCGTCAGCCCTTTGCGCCCGCCGTGGGTGGCGATAAAATATTGCAAAACCGACAACCCCTCGCGGAAGTTTGCCGTTATCGCCCGCTCCATAATGCGCCCGTCCGGACGCGCCATCAAACCGCGCATGCCCGCCAACTGCTTGATCTGCGTGGGCGAGCCGCGCGCGCCGGAATCCGCCATCATATAGATGGAATTGAACGACTCCTGCATGCGCTGTTTGCCGTCTTTGCCGGTTTGCACTTTGCCGGAAACTTCGTCAATGACGACGTCGCGCGATAGCCCGTCCATCATCGCCTTGGCGATTTTCTCGCCGGTGTCGTCCCACTCGTCAACCGATTTGTTATAACGCTCGCTTTCGGTCAGCAAGCCGCCCTGATACTGGCGCTGGGCATCGCGGATTTTTTCCTCCGTTTCGCCTATCAGTTGCGCTTTGTTTTGCGGCACGCGCATGTCGCTTACGCACATGGACAAGCCCGAACGAGTCGCCATCTCAAAGCCGAAGCGCATTAACTTGTCGCAAAATACCACCGTCTCGCGCAAGCCGCAATCGCGAAAGCAGTCATTGACGAGTTTTGCCAAATCGCGCTTTTTCAGCGCTTTGTTAACGGCGGCAAACTTCATCCTCCGCCCCGGCACTTCCTCGCCCGAGTCGCTTATGGTCGGAAACTGGCGCGGCAAAAAGCGCTTGATGAGCGCCCGCCCGACGGTTGTCTTGACAAGCACTTTCGGCAAATCGCCGCCTTCGGCGCTTTCGTCTTCCGTCAATAACTCTATCTCCGCCTGCACACTCACCACTTTGGCGTCAAGAGCGCGCTCCACTTCGGCGGCATCGGCAAAGCGCATTCCGGCACCGCGCGCGCCTTCCCTTTTGCGCGTTGTGTAATACAAGCCGAAAACAACATCCTGAGTCGGCACGATGACCGGCTCGCCGTTTGCCGGTGCCAAAATGTTGTTTGACGACAACATCAAAACCCGCGCTTCCGCCTGTGCTTCCACCGAAAGCGGCACATGCACCGCCATCTGGTCGCCGTCAAAATCGGCATTGAATGCCACGCAAACAAGCGGATGCAATTGTATCGCCTTGCCTTCTATCAGCACCGGCTCAAATGCCTGAATGCCAAGGCGGTGCAATGTCGGTGCGCGGTTTAGCAATACCGGATGCTGGCGGATGACATCGTCAAGCACATCCCACACTTCGGGCGCGCCTTCGTCAACTTTCTGCCGCGCCTGCTTTATATTGCCGGCATAACCCTGCTTGATGAGCGAGTTGAAAACAAAAGGACGGAATAACTGCAGCGCCATCTGCTTCGGCAAGCCGCATTGATGCAACTTAAGATTGGGACCGACGACAATAGCCGAGCGCCCCGAAAAATCCACCCGCTTGCCGAGCAGGTTTTGGCGAAATCTGCCCGATTTGCCTTTGACGGTATCGGCGAGTGATTTCAGCGGGCGTTTGTTGGAGCCGACCGCCGGTTTGCCGCGCCTGCCGTTGTCAAGCAGCGCATCCACCGCTTCTTGCAGCATTCGCTTTTCGTTATTGACAATAACTTCCGGCGCGCCGAGTTCGGTCAATCTTGTCAGGCGGTTGTTGCGGTTGATAACCCTACGGTACAAATCGTTAATGTCCGAGTTGGTAAATCTGCCGCCTTCCAGTTGCACCAGCGGGCGCAAATCCGCCGGCAAAACCGGCAGCACCCGGAGAATCATCCACTCGGGGCGCAAGTTTGCCTGCCGGAAGTTCTGGGCGAGTTTCAATCTCTTAAGCGCTTTTTTGCGCCGCGTTTCCGAACCGCCCTCGTTCAATTCCAATTGCAACCGCTCAACTTCATCGTCCATATCCATCTTCTTGAGAAAATCGTGCAGCCCTTCGGCGCCGATGCCGATGACGACCGGGTTTCCGCCGCTCGCGCAAAGCCCGTCCTGATATTCCTTGACACTCATCACCGAACCTCTGGCGATGACATCGTCCAGCCGTTTGGGGTCGTCCATAACGCCGTGATGCTCCACGGGTAAGACATCACGCCATTTTTTGCCGTCCAGCCGCTTGGGATCCAAAACAACATATGCCTCGTAATACAAAATGCGCTCAATATCGCGCATCGTCAAATCCATCATCAGCGCAATGCGCGACGGCAAAGATTTGAAAAACAAAATGTGCGCGACCGGGCATGCCAACTTAATATGCCCCATGCGCTCCCGGCGCACTTTTTGCGTCGTCACTTCCACGCCGCATTTTTCGCAAATGACGCTGCGGTATTTCATCCGCTTGTATTTGCCGCACAGGCATTCGTAATCCTTTATCGGGCCGAAGATCTTGGCGCAAAAAAGCCCGCCCGGCTCCGGCTTGAATGTGCGGTAGTTAATCGTCTCCGGCAGGCGCACTTCGCCGTAGGACCAGGTGCGGATCTTCTCCGGCGATGCAAGCGACAATGCGACCGACGAAAAATCGTCCTTGCGGTCGCCCTGTATGGCGCTGAAAATGCTGGCGGGTTTTATCATCGTTGTCTTCTCCTTAATCCTGGTCTATGTCCATGCCCATGGCGCGAATCTCCTGCATCAGGACATTGAACGACTCGGGCGTGCCGCTGCGCAGTTGAAAATCGCCTTCGGTAATGTCCTCAAACATCTTGGAGCGCCAAGTGACATCGTCCGACTTTACCGTCAGCATCTCGCAAAGGGTGTATGCCGCCCCGTATGCTTCCAGCGCCCACACTTCCATCTCGCCAAAACGCTGCCCGCCGCCTTGCGCCTTGCCGCCAAGCGGCTGCTGCGTTACCAGGGAATAAGGACCCGTCGACCGGGCATGCATCTTTTCATCAACCAGATGGTGCAGTTTCATCATGTAGGCATAGCCGACCGTTATCGGCTTGTCAAACGCCTCGCCGCTGTGGCCGTCGTATAACATCGTCTGCCCGCTCGCCGGCAAATCCGCCAGTTCCAGCATCTTGCCGATATCTTCCTCCGATGCGCCGTCAAAAATAGGAGAGGCAAAATGCACACCCTTGGCAAGTTTGGAGGCAAACTCCAACACTTCGGCATCGCTCAGATCCTTGCCGGTCTTTTTGCCGTAAATGCCCGACAATCTGGCGCGCAATGCCGACACGGACGGGGCGCGTTTTTGTTGCTCGGCTTGCAGCATTTTTTGCAACTGCTCGCCCAAACCTTTGGCGGCAAAACCCAGATGCGTCTCCAATATCTGCCCGATATTCATCCGCGACGGGACGCCAAGCGGGCTAAGCACAATATCCACCGGCGTGCCGTCCGGCAAATGCGGCATGCTCTCCACCGGCACTATCTTGGAAACCACGCCTTTGTTGCCGTGACGCCCCGCCATTTTGTCGCCCGCTTGCAAGTTGCGCTTGATGGCGACATACACTTTTACCGTCTTCAATATGCCCTGCTGCAAATCGGGGGCGTTGCGCAGTTTTTTGAGAAAAGCGCGCAAATCGGCATCGTGGCTTTCGCGCATCATCCCGACATCGGCGGCGACCGACTTAATGCGCCGGTTGATATCATCATTTTCAACCCGCACTTTGAGAACTTCGGCATGCGCCAGATTGGCAAGCACCTGCCGCGATAGTTTGTCGCCGCTTTTGACGCCGGTGCTTTTGTCGCATTTGCCCGCAATGCATCCCGCCGCAACTTCCGCAACCCGTTTGGCGCCGGTCTTTTGGCGGACGGCAAACTTGCGGGCGTTTTGCAAAAGAAACTTCTCTATCTCGGCGCATTCGGTCTCCGAGAAATAAAAAGTGCCGGCGTTGCGCCGTATCCAATCCAGCATATTCGCCGCCGCCTTGCAGAACTTTTTGCCGTGCGTGCCGACAAACTCCGCCGTCTTGTCGGCGACATCGGCTTTTTTCGCCGCAAGTTTTGCCATGTCGGGAGCGGCAAAGAAAACCCGCTTTTCGCGGTCAAGCACATACCATTCGTTTGCCGAACGCAAAACCGACAATACATAATCGCGCACAAACAACTTAATGCCTTTGGAAGCCAACTCGCGCACGCGCGCGCCCCAAAAAGCATTCGCCGCATTGCGGCTGTCCAAAAACGGCGCGGCGACATCGTCCGCAACCCGCGCAATGGCGGCATCGGCCGCGGCGGTAAGCGCGTCATTGATTTCTTTTTCCATGGCGTTTTTGACATCATCGCGCGAAGGTCTGGTGCTTTTTTCGCGCGCGAGTTTGACGGCGCGCTCCACGGCGCTTTCCAATATCCCCCGCGCCGTTGCCGGGCTGCCTTCGCCTTTGAGCCGCCGCTCGTCCAATTCGCTGTTGGTATAAACGCGCACATCAATAACCACCCCCTCGGAGCCGGGCGGCATGCGCATGGAACTGTCCTTGACATCGGTCGCCTTCTCGCCAAACACAGCGCGCAGCAACTTCTCCTCCGGCGTCGGTTGGCGCTCGGCTTTTGGCGTTACCTTGCCGACCAGAACATCGCCGGGCTTGACGGTAACGCCGACACGCACAATGCCGTCATCATCCAGCCATTCCAAATCGGTATCGCGGCGGTTGGGAATGTCCCTTGTTATCTCTTCGTCGCCCAATTGCGTATTGCTGCGGGCATGGGCGACTTCTTCTATGATATGAATGGAAGAAAACCGGTCCTCGGCGACAACCCGCTCGGAAATGAGAATGGAATCCTCAAAGTTATAGCCGTTCCACGGCATAAATGCCACAAGGAGATTCTGCCCCAAAGCCAAATCGCCGGCATCGCTGCAAGAGCCGTCCACTATCACCTCGCCCTTTGCCACCGTACCGCCCTCGCGCACGACATTGATACTCGGGCGCTGGTTGGTGTTGGTGTTTTGGTTTGACCTTGCATGCTCGCGCAAATCGTGCATATCCACCCTGCCCAATTCATCGCCCGGCGATTCTATGGCGACAAAATCGGCATCGGCAAAAGCAATCTCGCCGGCGCGCCCGGCAAGCAAAACAGTGCCGGAATCCTGGGCGATTTGCGCTTCCGCGCCGGTGCCGACAAACGGGCGCTGCGGGCGAACGCAAGGAACCGCCTGCCGCTGCATATTAGACCCCATCAATGCGCGGTTTGCATCGTCATGCTCCAAAAACGGAATCAGCGATGCGGCAACCGATGCGATTTGCGACGGGGCGATGTCCTGAAAATCTATGTCGGCAGGCGATGCCAAAATAAACTCGCCATCGCACCTTGCCGATACAAACTCTTCGGTAAAGCGCCCCGAAGAATCCAGCGGGCTTTTTGCCGGGGCGATCTTTTTGCCATGCTCATTAATCGCCGACAAATGCACTATCTCGTCCGTCACCCGCCCGTCTTTTACGGCGCGGTAGGGGGTTTCAATAAACCCGTAGCGGTTGATATCGGCGAAGTTTGACATGGAATTGATCAGCCCGATATTCTGCCCCTCGGGCGTTTCTATCGGGCACAACCTGCCATAGTGCGTCTTGTGAACATCCCGAACTTCAAAACCCACGCGCTCGCGATTCAACCCGCCGGCGCCGAAAGCCGACACGCGCCGCTTGTGCGTTATCTCCGAAAGCGGGTTGGTCTGGTCCATAAACTGCGACAACTGATTGCCGTTGAAAAACTCGGAAACCGAGCCGCTTATCGCCTTGGCGCTTATCAAATCTTTCGGCATCAGCCCTTCAATGTCGGCGCGCGACAGGCGGTCGCGAATGGCGCGCTCCACGCGAATCAAACCCTGCCGGAAGTAGTTTTCCACAAACTCGCCGACGGAACGAATGCGGCGGTTTGCCAAACTGTCAATGTCGTCGGTTTTGTCCTTGCCGTTTTTGATGTCCACTATCTTCTTCACCACGGCGAGAATGTCGGCAGGCGACAATGTCGTCTGCGGCAAAACCTCGCATTCTATTTTGCCTTCCGATACCGCATCCAGCGCGGCTTTCATCGCTTCGGCATCATCGCGCTTCATGTTTTCGTGCGCCGCGCGGGAAATGTTAAACTCGGAAACATATTTCAGCAAGTCGCGCGCCCCGTCCTCGTTTTGGCAAACGCCCGAACTGACAAGCGCCGCCGTTTTTTCGCGCTCGCGCCCGCTGTGCTTGACAATCATCAGGCGGTATTCCATCGTCGGGCGCGAAGGGTCAATGCGCCAGTTAAACTTCATCCGCCCGACATCCGACAAGTTGTAAGTGGAAGGGGAGAAGAAAATGGCGTCCATGTGCGTATTAACCATCTCCCGGTTCGGCGGCTCGCCCGGGCGCAGCAGGCGGTAAATCACCACGCGCGCCTCTTCGCAAGTCAGATGACGCCCCTGCACCTGACGCGCTTCTTCTTCCAGCGTTTTGGATATGTAGGGACCGCAATCCAAATCGTTAAAGTAAAGCGTTTCCACTTCATTAATGCCCGCCTTGTAAAACGCCGCCAGCATTTCATCGGTCACTTCGGCGTTAATCCCGCCCAGCACTTCGCCGTCTTCGGATACGACATCGCGCGCCAAACGCCGCCCGGTCGCCGTCAGAAAAGACGCCGGCACCGGGTAATCTTCCGCCGCGCTCTCGCCGATTTTTTTGACATCCACCCTTTTGACCCGCTGCCCTTTCGGCACCAGAACAGAGCCGTTTTTGCTCTTGATATCAAACGGGAAATGAATATTGCGGATGAAATCCGGGCGCAGGCGGTAGGTTATCTTTTCGGCGTCCGCGCCAAGCCGGAAAGTTTCAAACTCAAAAAACGCGCGCAGTATTTCCTCTTCGCTGTAACCGACCGCCTTGAGCAGCACCGTCACCGGTTTTTTGGCGCGCCGGTCAATGCGGAAGTTAAGGAGGTCTTTTTTGTCAAACTCCAAATCCAGCCACCTGCCGTGGTAGGGGATGACTTTGGCGTTATACAAATATTTGCCGGTTGCCCGACCCTTGTCATCGTCAAAAAACACCCCCGGCGAACGATGCATCTGCGATACAACAACCCGCTCGGTGCCGTTAATAATGAAAGAAGCGTGCTCGGTCATGCGCGGAATGTCGCCCATATAAACGCGCTCCTCTTTGACATAGCGGACATCGCCGCCGCGCTTTTCCAGCACCTTCATCTGTATGTTGGCGTGGACTTTGGAATGATAAGTCAGCCCGCGCTGCTTGCATTCGCGCTCGCCGTATTCCGGTGCCAGAAGTTGATACGAATCAAAATGCAAAGACACCACGCCGGAGCCGGACTCCATCGGAAAAACCGACTCAAAGGCGTTTTGCAAACCGCGCCGCACGCGCTTGTGCGCATCTTCCACGGTAATGTCCGTGGCATTGACCGGATGCGCTTTGGGAAGTTGCAAAAAATTCCGGTAGGAGTTTTTTTGCATGCGCAGCAAAGGCGGGACTTTGACCGCCTGCGCGCGACCAAAAGTGCGGCGGTGGGGCGGCTCGGTGCGGGCGCGCACAACCTCTTCGGGCTGATAGTTATAATCGCGCTCCTCCGGCACCTCGGTATCAACATCAACCTTTGACTCTTTTTTCTCGTCGCCGAGGGGGTCCTTGCCCGATTTGGCTTTGGGGTCGGCTGACGGGACTTTCTCGCGCAAGGCATCGCGCGCCGCATCCAAAAGTTTGATGATGCCGGCAACCAAACCTTTTATCTCCCCGTCGGCTTGTTGATATTTTTCCGGATTCCACCTGCGCGCCAACTTCCGGTGCGCATTGCTGATATCCCGCCGCGCCGGAGTTGCCCCGGCGGCAAAACCCAAAACAACTTCGGGCGGCGCGTTTTTCTCAACGCCCAAAACCTGCCACGGCGCCTTGCCGCGATACTGCTTGGCATCAAAGTCGCGCGTCTTTGCGACATCAGCACCGGCGGAAGATTTTACAGCGGGGATTTGCTCGCGCAAGGCATCGCGCGCTTCGTCCAAAAGTTTGATGACGCCCGCCACCAAACCTTTTATCTCCCCGTCGGCTTTCTCATATTTTTCCGGATTCCACCTGCGGGCGAACTTCCGGTGCGCATTGCTGATATCCCGCCGCGGCGGGTTTTCGTCGGCGGCAAAACCCAAAACAACTTCGGGCGGCGAATTTTTGGCAATGCCCAGCACCTGCCACGGCGTCCCGCCGCGATAATGCTCGGCATTAAAGTCGCGCGTCTTGGCGACATCAACATCAACCTTGGCACCCGGCTTGGCAAAGGGGGTTGTTTCGCGCAAGGCATCGCGCGCCGCATCCAAAAGTTTGATGACGCCCGCCACCAAATCTTTTATCTCCCCGTCGGCTTTCTCATATTTTTCCGGATTCCACCTGCGGGCGAACTTCCGGTGCGCATTGCCGATATCCCGCCGCGGCGGAGTCGTCCCGGCGGCAAAGCCCAAAACAACTTCGGGCGGCGAGCCTTTGGCAACGCCAAGCACTTGCCACGGCGTCCTGCCGCGATATTGCTCCGCGTCAAAGTCGCGCTTTTTGGCGGTCTCCGGGGTCTTGCCGTGGTCGGTCTTTTCGGTCATTCGCACTCTCCGGTGTCGGTAATATTCAAAGCCAAACCGCCCGCCGCGCGCGCAAAAGCGGCGCAAGGCGCGGTTATGACAACGCGCATGGACGCAACGCGCACGGACGCTGCTATTTGATCTCGCAAGTGGCGCCCGCTTCTTTCAAAATGCCGGCGGCTTCTTCGGCGTCCGCTTTGGACACTCCTTCGCGCACCGCTTTGGGCGCGCTTTCCACCACTTCTTTCGCCTCTTTCAGCCCCAGATTTGTTATCTGGCGCACCGCCTTGATGACGGCGACCTTGTTGCCGCCGACTTCGGTCAGCACGGCGTCAAACTGCGTTTTTTCTTCCGCCGCTTCCGCCGATCCGGCAGCCGGAGCCGCCGCAGCCGCGGCAACCGGAGCAGCCGCCGAAACGCCAAACTTCTCCTCTATGTCTTTTACCAGGCCGGATAACTCCAGTGCCGACATATTGGCGATGGCTTCCACGATTTCACTTTTGTTCATTGTTGCTCTCCCGTTTTCGGTTTGGATTGAGATTCTTCTTCTTTTTTGCGCGCCGCTTCACCGAGCGCCCGCGCCAAACTTGCCGGCACTTCGTTCAGCGCCCGCGCCAAATAAGTCATCGGCGCGGCGCAAACCGCCGCAACCATCGCCAATAACTGCTCGCGCGGCGGCAAAGATGCCAACTGCTTTATGCCGTCAGCATCAAGCGCCTCGTTCGGCAATGCGCCGCCGCGAATGATCAGTTTTTTATTGTCCTTCGCCGCATCGGCAAACACCTTTGCCAACTGCGCCGAATCGCCGCCAACGCCGTATATCAGCGGGCCCGAAAACCGCGCCGCCGCATCGGAAAAATGCGTGCCGTCGCATGCGCGCCGGGCAAGCGTGTTTTTGACCACCTGCGCGCTGCCGCCGGTTTTTTGGGCATCCTTGCGCAGTGTCGCCATTTGTGCCGCCGTCAGACCGGCGTTCTCGGCAATGACAAGCACCTCCGCCGCCATAAAGCGCTCGCGCATTTGCGCGATAATCTCGCCTTTTTTGTCCCGCGTTATCATTTGCCCTTACCGGTACGAGGAAATATCCACAAGCACGGATGCGCCCATCGTCGCCGACACCGCCATCCGCCGCAAATACACGCCCTTGCTTGACGATGGTTTGGCGCGCTTTAAGGCGGCAAGCAAACTTTCTATGTTGCGCTTGATATCCGCCGCCGCAAAAGACGCCCTGCCGACCGAAGTATGCACAATCCCCGCCTTGTCGCAGCGATAACTGACCTGCCCGCTCTTCGCCCTGCCCACGGCATCGGCGATATCCTTGGCAACCGTGCCGTCTTTGGGATTTGGCATCAAACCCTTGGGACCCAATATCTTGCCAACCGCCGCCAACTGACGCATTACCATCGGCGTCGCTATCAAAACATCAAAATCGGTCTTGCCGTCCTTAATCTCGGCGATGATATCGTCCAAGCCCGCCTTGTCGGCGCCCGCCGCCAAAGCCGCCTGACAATCCGCTTCGTTGCCGACGACGGCAACCCGCTTGCTGCGCCCGGTGCCGGCTGGCAAAACCATCGCCCCGCGCACCATCTGGTCGGATTTTTTCGGGTCAACGCCCAACTGCACAGCGACATCTATGCTTTCGTCAAACTTCACGCCGCTACCGCCGGCAACCGCCGCCGCCGCTTCGTCCAGCGTGCAAAGTTGCAAAGACGATGACGCGCCCGCCGCTGACGGCGAAACCGCCGCCAACTTCTCCACAGACGCCCGCAAACGCTTGCTTTTTTTCATTGCTCCACCTCCACGCCCATACTGCGCGCCGTCCCCGCCACTTGCTGCACCGCCGCCGCCAAATCTTCGGTGTTCAAATCCGGCATTTTGGCGCGGGCGATATCTTCCGCCGCCGCCTTCGTCAGTTTGCCGACTTTGACCGTGTGCGGCGTGCCGCTGCCTTTTTCCAGCCCCAGCGATTTGCGAATCAGCGAGGACATCGGCGGCTGCTTGACGACAAAAGTAAAAGTGCGGTCGTCATAGCAAGTAATAACCACCGGCAGCGAAATGCCTTTCTCGCTTTTTTCGGTCGCGGCGTTAAACGCCTTGCAAAAATCCTGTATGTTCATCCCGCGCTGCCCCAAAGCGGGACCGACCGCCGTCGCCGGAGTCGCCGCGCCGGCCGGCAACTGCACCTTGATAATGCCTGTTTGTTTTTTTGCCATCGCCAGCGCCTCTTATGCCTTGTCCACTTGATTAAAATCCAACTCCACCGGAGTCGCCCGCCCAAGCACCATTACCAGCACTTTCAGGCGGCTGCGGTCGATATTGACGCTTTCCACCGTGCCGGTGAAATCCACAAACGCGCCTTCCTTGACGCGCACGGTATCGCCGGTCGCAAAGCGCGCCTGCAACGAAGGCTCCTTATTGCTCAACTCGTCCATCTTGCGGCGGATTTGTTTGACCTCCCGCTCCGAAAGCGGAATCGGCGCATCCGAAGCACCGGAGATAAAACCGCTTATCTTGCGCGTGCGCCGCACAAGATGCCAGCATCTGTCGTCCATCCGCCCGTCGCTGTCGGTGCGGATTTGGATGAACAAATAACCGGGAAACAACTTTTTCTCGGTCGTCTTTTTCGTGCCGATGCTAAGCACCTGCTCCACCGGCATCATAATCTCGCCAAAATGCTCGTCCATGTTTTCCTGCCGGATGCGCTCTTCCAAAAAAGTGCGCGCCGCCTTCTCAAAGCCGACCGCCGCCTTGGCGACATACCACGACATCCCCTCAATATCATCGGCCATCCGCGAATCCTCGCGGCTTTCGCCTGCGGGCGCGGCATTGGCGGCATTGGCCGCTTCGGGCATTTGTGCCGCCGTGTTTTCCTTGACGGCATTCATGACGCCAAAAACTCCAAAGTGCCGCTGAGAATATAATCCACCAGCCACAAAAACAAAGTTATCGCCGCAACCAGCGCCAGCACAACGCCGGTCAGCCGCAATATCTCGTCCTTGCCGGGCCACACAACCTTGCGCAACTCGGCGCCGGCATCGCGGGCGAAAGCAAAAAACAACCGCCCCGGCGACGAAAACACAACCAGCAATGACGATACCGCCAGCGCGATAAGCATCGTCCCGGCGCGCAGCAATGCCGCGGAATCGTCCATCTTGTAGAAGACGGCATAAACCGCCGCCAGCGCGATGAGCGTTGCCGCCCAGAGTTTGAGTTTTTCGGCTACCGGCACCGCCACCCCCCCGCCATTTGGCGAAATCGGCAGGCCAAGAGGGACTTGAACCCCCAACCTTCGGTTTTGGAGACCGCTGCTCTGCCAATTGAGCTATTGGCCTTCTGGATAAATTGTCGCGCCATCGCCAAATCTCTTATTCAATAATCGTCGTAACGACGCCCGCGCCGACGGTGCGTCCGCCTTCGCGGATGGCAAAGCGCAAACCCTCTTCCATCGCGATGGATGTGATTAACTCCACCGATACCGATATCTTGTCACCGGGCATTACCATCTCAACACCTTCCGGCAACTGAACAGCGCCCGTCACATCCGTCGTCCGAAAGTAAAACTGCGGGCGGTAGCCCTTGAAAAACGGTGTGTGCCTGCCGCCTTCGTCTTTGCTCAAAACATACACTTCCGCCTTGAACTTCTTGTGCGGCATTATGCTGCCCGGCTTTGCCATTACCTGACCGCGCTCCACTTCCTCGCGCTTCGTCCCCCGCAACAACAAACCCACATTGTCTCCAGCCCTGCCTTCGTCCAGCAACTTGCGAAACATCTCAACGCCCGTGCATGTCGTCTTCGTCGTCGCCTTAATGCCGACTACTTCAACTTCCTCGCCAACCTTTACCATCCCGCGCTCTATCCGGCCCGTCACCACCGTGCCGCGACCCGATATGCTGAATACATCTTCAACCGGCATCAAAAAATCCTTGTCCATCGGGCGCACCGGCTCTTCAACATAACTATCCAATGCTTCCGCCAACTTGCGGATGCTGCCCAAACCCGTGTCCGAATCCTCGCCTTCCAATGCCTTCAATGCGCTGCCCGTTATCACCGGCGTGTCATCGCCCGGAAACTCATACTTCGTCAGCAACTCCCGAACTTCCATCTCCACCAACTCCAACAACTCGGCGTCATCCACCTGGTCGGCTTTGTTCATATACACCACCATCCGCGGAACCCCCACCTGACGCGCCAGCAAGATATGCTCCCGCGTCTGCGGCATCGGGCCATCCGCCGCCGATACAACCAGTATCGCCGCATCCATCTGCGCCGCGCCGGTTATCATGTTCTTGACATAATCCGCATGCCCCGGGCAATCCACATGCGCGTAATGACGATTCGCCGTCTCATACTCCACATGCGAAGTGTTGATGGTAATGCCCCGCGCTTTCTCTTCCGGCGCATTGTCTATCTGGTCATAAGCCCGCGCCTCGCCGCCGTGCTCCTTTGACAGTATCAAGGTCAGCGCCGCCGTCAGCGTCGTCTTGCCATGATCCACATGACCCACCGTCCCCACATTCAAGTGCGGCTTAGTACGCTCAAACTTCTCTTTTGCCATTGTTGT
>JBPCWZ010000037.1:0-2737 GCA_051009015.1 Gammaproteobacteria bacterium
GCCCGCAAGCGCGGGGCGGCTGTGGTTTATGGCGTGCGCGCATCGCGCGGCAGCGATTCGTTTTTCAAGCGCAACACTGCGCGGTTGTTTTACAAGTTATCCTCCTTGCTCGGCGTGCCCGGGCGCGCCCATCATGCCGATTTCCGATTGACCGACAAACTTGTCATGCGCGCCCTCGCCGCCTTTGACGAGCGGCATTTATACTGGCGCGGGTTGCTGCCGTCTTTGGGCTTTCGCGCCGCGCAGGTGGAATACGCCCGCCGCCCGCGCATCGGCGGCGAGACAAAATACCCGGCCGGCAAGATGCTGCTGCTTGCTTTCAATGGCATTACTTCGTTTTCGGTTATGCCGCTGCGCATTATTATGGTGCTGGGCCTGACGATATCGGCGGCGGCTTTGGGGGGCGGTTTGTGGTTTTTGTTCAGCACGCTGTTTCATGGCGGCGATTGGCCGCAAGGGTGGGCTTCGCTCATCGTATCCCTGTATTTTTTGGGCGGGGTGATATTGATGGCGCTTGGCATCATCGGCGAGTATATCGGCAAGATATTTATTGAAAGCAAAAAACGCCCGCTGTATGTTGTGGAAAAAACCCGAAAAGGTAGTGTAGAATCGGCGGTGCAATGAGCGGGATTTTGCGATTTTGGTTTGCGCCGGTTTTGCTGCTTGTCGGCGGGGTGCTTTTGTCGGCGGTTGTTGATAGCGATGACGCCGTGGATTTGCCTTACAAGTTTTATCAATACCAAGGCGCGGGGGCGGGCTTTGGCGCGGGCGGCTATGATGTCGTAGCGTATTTTGACCAAACGGATGCGGTGCGCGGCAAGCCCCATATAAAAGCGCAGTTTGGCGGCGAAGAATGGCTTTTTGACACTGTGGAAAACCGCGAAAAGTTTATTAAAGCGCCGGAACGCTATATCCCGCAATACGGCGGACATTGTGCTTATGCTGTTTCGCGGAATTATGAATTCTATGGCGACCCAAAGGCGTGGACGGTCAGGGGTGGCAAGTTGTATTTTAACGCTAACACATCCGTCCGTAGACAATGGCTTCCTAATGTCAATGATGATGAGGACGGGGACAGGTTTATCGCCCGCAGTGATGAGAACTGGCGCCGGTTTGTGACTACGGGCAAGTTTGACATTTGACATTCGCGGCGGCTTCGCCGCCGGCAGATTCCCGCTTTCGCGGCAATGACGGAAAGGGCGAAAATGCCAAAAAAGCACAAAGATGAAAAAAATGTTTGACAGGGCGGATATTGTGTGTATAATCGCGGGAGTTATGCCGATGATGACAAAGACGGACATGCACAAACGCATGTTTAGCATTGCACGGCGCACGGCGCACGGCGCACGGCGCACGGCGCACGGCGCACGGGTTAGACCTTTGCCTAATCCCGTTATCGGCACAAGCCGCTAACACCCGCCCCGCCCGCGCAAAAGCGCGGCAAACGACATCCCCCTCGTCATTCCCGCGAAAGCGGGAATCCAACTCTTTGCCATTTGACCATTTGCGCGATAGCGCAAACGGCGGCGAAGCCGCCGCAAATGGCAAACCCCTGAGGGCGCAAAGCGCACTCGTCATCAAAGCCCCGAAAGGGCGGAATGTTATAGCACAGGGCAAGCGCGAAAGCGCGCCGCCCTGTTGTGAAAGCGCAATACATCTATTAAAGCCCTGTAGGGGCGACACCTCGCATAGTGCCGCCGCCGGTGCGGCGGCGTTGGATTCCCGCTTTCGCGGGAATGACAATAATGGCGGGAATGACGAAATTCTAAAAGGCAACTTGCCGCAAAACACATAACAAGGAGAACAAAACAATGAAAAAAACGATAACTTTTATACTGGCGGCTTTGGCGGGCTTTTTGGTGCAAAACGGCGCGGCGGATGGCGGCGGCTTTGCCGAATTCCGCAAAGAGAAACAGGCGCGGCTTTTGGCGGCGTTTGACAGCGCATTGGCGACACAGGCGCAAAAGGCGATAAGCGACAACTTCGCCGCCGTGCGCAAGGCGGATGTGCAAGTGCAAACCGGCTTGGGCGGCAGAAAGGGCAATATCGGCTTAAATCTAATCGGCGCTTTTGCCGAAAGCGAAAACCATGCCTTTGGCTGGCAACTCCGCGCTTATGGTGGCGAGGACGATGTCAAGGGCGCAAATGCCGGTGTTTTCTACCGCAAGATGGAAAAAGGCGCGCTTTTTGGCGCAAATGCCTTTTTGGATTACGAAGATGGCGATTATGGTGACTTTTCCCGCTTTGGCTTTGGCGGCGAAGTTCAGCATGTTTTCGCTAACTTTGCCGCAAACTACTACCTGCCGCTAACAGACGAGCAGAATGTCAATAGCACTCTTGCCGCTTTTTCCCGCGAGGGTTATGACGCAAAACTGCGGATAAACGCGCTGGATTTTGCTGCCATAAGATTGGCGGTGGATTATTACAACTTTGACGGCAAAGGCGAAACAAAAGCGGAAGACGGCTTGCGCTATGGCGTGGAGTTAACGCCATTTCCCGCTTTGCATCTGGGCGTGTTTTATGACGAAGGCGCGAAAAGATACGGCGGCAATGTCGTATATTCCCATACCATCGGCGAAAGGCAAAAGCGGGAATCTAATGCGGTGTTTTCGCCCGATATGTTTGCGGCGGTATCGCGGGAATATTCCCAAAGAATCGCGACGGTTGCGATAACAGCCGCCCCGATATTGACAACACCGCCCGATAATACCAGCATTACTATTATGACAATGCGGAC
>JBPCWZ010000038.1:0-5656 GCA_051009015.1 Gammaproteobacteria bacterium
GGGCAAAGCCCGGCAAAAATCATCAATACCAATTCATTAATCCCCCCCCTTTTTATCATCCCGCCCCTTTGACATTCGCCGCCATTGTTGCCCGTTTGACATTTATCGCCATTGTTTTCGGTCGCCCTTTCAGGGCTTGTTTGTTTTATAGCACCGATTCACGGGGCGTTACCCCGTGCTGTGAACAGGTCGCCCTTTGCAGGGCTTTTATGACGCTCCGCCGCTTTTATTGCGGGGCGGGCGGGGTAGAATGTTGTTGTGTTTTTCTTTTCTGTGGCGGCTTTTGTGGGCGGGGTTTTGGCTTTGCAGATGATGGCGGTTTTGCCGCCGGTTTTTGTTGTCGGTGTTGTGCCGGTTTTGGCGGCGGTTGTTTTTTTGTTGCGCGACAGGCGGCGGGTTTTATCCGGCGGACAATCCGTATCGGAAAAACCGGAACAAACGGCGGATGACAAACATCGGCGGACGGCGGGAGATACGCATTGGCAAGTCGTATCGGCAAGCGGGAAAGTATTAACGGGGGTTATGATATCCGAAAAGCCCGGCAAGAAAGCGGCGGACGAAAAGCAAGGGGCGTTTGACAAAACAACAGGGCAAGCGATAACGGCACAAGCGGAACAAGATAGCGCGGGGGTTTCGCATTATTGGCGGTTTTGGGGTTTGCATTTTTGGCGAATGATATTCGGGCGTTTGTATCTTTGGCATCGGGCTTTTGGTTTGTTGTTTTGGCGCAGGGTTTTGTTGTTGTTGCTTTGTGCGGTTGCCGGGTTTTGCTGGGCTTTGGTGCGCGCCGAATGGCGGTTGGATAATCAACTGCCGCCGCCTTTGGAATGGCGCGATATTATTGTTGAAGGGCAGGTGCGGGGGTTTGCCAAAACAGACGCGCGCGCTAGCCGTTTTTTGTTTGACATTGAGCGGGTGATATCGCCGCATCCGCAACAACTTGCTTTGCGCGCCCGATTGGCGTTTTATCATAACGACAAACCGCCGCCGTCATTTCTTATTGACGGCGCGAAGTTAAGATTGAAAGTGCGCATTCGCCCGCCGCGCGAGAGTGCAAACCCGCACGGGTTTGATTATGCCGGATGGCTTTTTGCCGGCAACATTCGCGCCGCCGGTTATGTGCGCGGCGGCGGGGAAAATAAGGGGGTTGTTGTTTTGCGCGAAGGCGGCGGTTTGCGTCATTCTTTGTCAAGCCGCGCGTGGGCGCTTTTGGCGGAAGACAAAAACAACGGCGGCGCATTGCTGGCGGCTTTGGTTGTCGGCGACCGCTCGCAGATGACGGAAGAACAATGGCGGGTTTTGCGCCGCACCGGTACTGCGCATTTGTTTGCCATTTCCGGCGCGCATCTGAGCATTGCCGCCGGTTTTGCCGCATTTTTGGTGGCGTTTTTGTGGCGCAGGTCGCAAAGATTGACGGGGCGGATGCCCGCGCAAAAAGCGGCATTACTGGTTTCCATTCCGATGGCTTTTGCTTATGCATTGCTTGCCGGAATGGAAGTGCCGGTGCAGCGGAGTTTTGTGATGCTGACCGTTGCCGCCGTTGCGGTTTTGGCGGGCGGAATATCGCGGGTGTTTTATGCCATCGCATTTGCCGCGATGGTGATAGTCGCATGGGACCCGTGGTCGGTTTTGTCGGCGGGGTTTTGGTTGTCGTTTGCGTTTGTTGCGGCTTTGGCGGCGGTGGTAATGCGGGGCAGGCGGGGTTTGTTGCGGCGGCTGGTTGCGGCGCAGTTTTTGTTGTCGTTATGTGCCATGCCATTGACTCTTTGGTTTTTCAATCAGGCGTCTTTGATATCGCCTTTGGCGAACCTGGCGGCGATACCGGTTATCGGCTTTGTCGTTTTGCCGCTGGCATTGGCGGATATCATCATGCCCGGCGATATGTTGTGGAAGATTGCGGGTTTTGTTTTGTCAAACTTGTGGGAGGGTTTGGCGTATCTTTCGGATGCGCCTTTTGCGGCGTGGCAACCGGCATCGCCGCCCGGCGGTTTGTTTGTTTTGGCGGTTGTCGGCGCGGCTTTGTTGTTAATGCCGTCGGGTTTTCCGATGCGTTTTGCCGGAGTTTTGCCGATATTGGCGATGTTGTTGTGGCAACCTGCGGGAGTATCGCATGGCGGCTTTCGGGCGGTTATTCTGGATGTCGGGCAGGGGGCGGCGGTTGTGATAAAAACGGAAAATCGTTATTTGTTGTATGACACAGGAGCGGGTTATGCTTTCCCTGCGGTGCGCGATTATTTGCGCGGCGAAGGGGCGCGGCGATTGGATATGTTGATGGTCAGTCATAACGACAGGGATCATTCGGGCGGGGCAAGGGCGGCGCTTGCCGAGTTTGATGCCGCGCGGGTTTTGGCATCGTGGCGGATGGCGGATGTCGCCGGTTTTTCCTTATGCCGCGCGGGGCAAAGATGGGAGTGGGATGGCGTTGTGTTTTCGGTTTTGTATCCGGACGACGGGGAATATGCCGGTAAAGGAGTGTCGGATAATGATAAAAGTTGCGTACTGCATATTAAGGGAGAAGGAGAATCCCTATTGTTAACCGGCGACATATCGGCGGATGCCGAGCGGGTTTTGCTTTCGCGTTATGACGGCGGCGAAGGCAATGTTTTGCGCGCGGCGGTTGTCAATGCCCCGCACCATGGCAGCAGGTTTTCATCTTCGCCGGAGTTTATAGACGCCGTCCGCCCCGATGTTGCGATATTCAGCAGCGGCGCGGACAACCGCTTCAATCATCCCCATCCGCAAGTAGTCGGGGCATATCAAAAGTTTGGCGCAACAATATTCCGCACTGACAGGGACGGCGCGATAATAATGAACTTTCCGGCAAAAGGCAAACACAAAATAACCGGCTGGCGAAAACAAAGTTTGCACTATTGGCACAGGCAAAGAGGCGATAGATGACGAAAAGGGCGGGGGGCGGCAAAAAGGTTATGTTTTTATGCTTAAATAGCATAGTTTAACGGGGCGGGATTTTACTAAAATAGCATTACATTCAAGGCAAGCCGGCAAGGCAAAACCGCACAAAACAAACACAAAACAAAAGGAACAAAACCATGACCATCCGACTCGGCGATACCGCCCCCGATTTTACCCAAAACAGCACCGAAGGCGAGATTCGCTTTCACGACTGGCTCGGCAACTCCTGGGGTGTGCTTTTCTCGCACCCGAAAACCTTCACGCCCGTTTGCACCACCGAACTTGGCGAAGTCAGCCGGCTCAAAGCCGAGTTTGACAAGCGCGATGTCAAAGTGCTGGCGCTCTCGGTCGACGAAGCCGCCGACCAGAAAAAATGGGAGGATGATATCGCCGAAACGCAGGGGCATTCGGTCAACTTCCCGATGATAGCCGATGCCGACCGCAAAGTGTCCGACCTTTACGGGATGATCCATCCCAATGCCAACAACACGCTGACGGTGCGCACGGTGTTTATCATTGACGCAAGCAAGAAAGTGCGCCTTACCCTCACTTATCCCGCCAGCACCGGGCGCAACTTCGGCGAGATACTGCGCGTTATTGACAGCATGAAACTGACCGACAATCACAAAGTCGCCACGCCGGTCAATTGGCAGGACGGCGACAAGGTCATCATCGTCCCCGCCTTGTCGGACGAGGATGCCAAAGCGCGCTTTCCCGATGGCTGGGAAACCAAAAAACCCTATCTGCGGGTTGTGCCTCAGCCGAAGTAAACAACAAGTCGCCGCGAGCGGCGCCGCCGTGTGTGGTCCTTTCGCGAATGTGCGCCGCAACGGCGCGGCGATAACGCCCGCCGGCAAACCGCCAATAACAATGCTTCCCCTGGCATTATTCGGTTTGCCGGCGCTTGGGCGGCGGAGGTTTAATCCTCCGCGATAAACCCGTCCTTAATCTTGGACTCAAGGTATTTTATACCAACTCCGCCCTGCACAAAAGCGGCATCGCCCATCAGGCGGGCATGCAGTGGCAGGTTTGTCGCTATGCCGTCTATGACATATTCGCGCAATGCGCTGCGCATTCTGGCTATCGCCTGCTTGCGGTCGCCGCCGTGGGTGATTAATTTCGCCAGCAAAGAGTCGTAAAACGGCGATACTTCGTAGCCGTTGTAGGCATGAGAATCCACCCGCACGCCGTTGCCGCCCGGGGCGTGATAGTGCTGCAAAGTCCCCGGCGACGGCGCAAAGGTGCGGGCGTCTTCGGCATTGATGCGGCATTCCACCGCCGCGCCGCCAAAGCGGACATCTTTTTGGCGCATGCGCAGTTTGCCGCGCGCCGCAATGTGCAACTGCTCGGCGACAATGTCTATCCCCGTTATCATCTCGGTTACCGGATGCTCCACTTGCAGCCGCGTGTTCATCTCAATAAAATAAAAATGCTCGCCGTCATACAAAAACTCAAAAGTCCCCGCGCCTTTGTAGTGTATTTTTTTGCATGCCGCGATGCATGCTTCGCAAACGGCTTCTTCTTTCTTGCGCGGCAGGTCGGCGGCGGGGGCTTCTTCAACAACTTTCTGATGCCGCCGCTGCATTGAACAATCGCGCGTGCCGAGGTGAATGGCGTTTTTGCCGTCGGCGAGAACTTGCACTTCTATGTGTCGCGGGTTGTCCAGATATTTTTCGGCATAAAGCGCGCTGTCGCCAAATGCCGCCATCGCCTCGCGCTGCAGCACGGAGATGACATTTGCCAAAACCGATTTGCCATGGACAACGCGCATCCCGCGCCCGCCGCCGCCCGCCGCCGCCTTGACGACCAGCGGAAAGCCGGTCTTTGCCGCTTCCGCCGCCGCCATCGCCGGGTCTTGCGGGAGCATTTGTTCGGAGCCGGGTATCATTTTCAACCCCGCTTTTTTCATCGCGGCTTTTGCCGCTATCTTGTCGCCCATCAGGCGGATGGCATCGGGCGAGGGCCCGATGAAAACAAAGCCGCTTTTTTCCACACTTTCGGCAAAGGCGGCGTTTTCGGACAAGAAACCATAACCGGGATGGACGGCTTGCACATCCGTTATCTCGGCGGCGGCGATGATGGCGGCGGTGTTGAGATAACTGTCGGATGCCGGCGCGGGACCGATGCAAACCGCCTCGTCCGCCAGCCGGACATATTTGGCATTGACATCGGCTTGCGAATAGACCATTACCGTTTGCACGCCGAGTTCGCGGCAGGTGCGCTGCACCCGCAGGGCTATCTCGCCGCGATTGGCAATGAGGATTTTCTCAAACACTTTTGCCGCCGCCGCTTATTCCAATATCACCAGCGGGTCGCCATAACTGACCGGCTGCCCGTTTTCGGCGGCGATGGAGCGGACGATGCCGCTTTCAACGGCGGGGATTTCGTTCATCAGTTTCATCGCTTCTATGATGCAGATGGTCTGCCCTTTTTCTATCCGCTGCCCGACTTGCACAAAAGGCGGGCGGTCGGGCGACGGCGAGCGGTAGAAAGTGCCGACCATCGGCGAGGCGATAACCGTGCCGGTTTCAACTTCCGCCGCATCATCCGGCATTGTTGCCGCATTTGCCGTCATCGGCGGCGAAGTTGCGGCGGGTGTCGCCGTTGTTGCCGCAACCGCGCCGGGCGGCGCATTGCGGATGAGATGTATTTTTTCGTCGCCGCTGGATATTTTCATCTCGGCGATGCCCGCCGCGGAAAATAACTCCAGAATGGACTTAAGTTTTCGCAAATCCACGCTTTT
>JBPCWZ010000039.1:0-3000 GCA_051009015.1 Gammaproteobacteria bacterium
CGCAGTTGATGCAGGCAAAAAAATGGGATGCACCGCTTTTGGAAGAGTTGTCAAAGGCGATGCAAGATGCATCCATCTGCGGCTTGGGCCAAGCCGCCCCAAACTGCCTCCGCAGCATAATCCGCCATTTCCCCGCGGAAGTTTGTTAACTTGTTTTTTTGCCGCCGGTGGTAGAATTGCGCCCGCTATGACGGATAAGGTTTTTGTTTATTGGGATAACTCCAATATTTTCTACGAAGCGCGGCGGCTGGCGGAAGAGCGCAACGGCGGCGGCGCAAATGCCCGCTATCGCGTGCGGATTCATTTTGACAACTTGCTTCGGCTGGCACATGCCGACCGCACACTTGCAAAGGCGGTTGCCGCCGGGTCGGTGCCGCCGGAAATGCGCCACTTGTGGACGCGCATGGAAAACATGGGCGTGGAAGTTAAATTGTTTGACCGCGGCGACAAGGGGCGCGGCGAACAAAACATCCCCGACCAAACCTTGCAACTTGACATGCTCAAAGACGCCCTGCGAAACAATGGCAGCCCCGGCATTGCCGTGTTATTGACCGGCGATGGCGCGGGTTATGACAGCGGCGAGGGGTTTCATGCCACTTTGGAAATGATGCACGAACGCGGCTGGCGCGTTGAGATATTATCGTGGGCGCATTCGTGCAAAAGGCGCATGCGCGAGTGGGCGGAGGAGAATGGCGTTTTTGTCGCGCTGGATGATTATTATGATTCCATTACTTTTTTGGAACCTTCGTCGCCCGGGCAGGAACTCGCCAAGCCCCGGGACGCCGCCCCGCTGGACATGTCATCGCGCCCGATAGCAGCAAAATAACCGGCGGAGATTATTTCGCTTTCTTGCTGTTTTTGGCGGCTTTTTTGCGGATGTGTACCGTGAGTTTTTTCTTGTCATGCCTGACTTCAAAGGTGTCACACATGCTCTCAACCAGTGCCAGCATTTTGCCAAAGCCGTATTGTTTGGGCGTAAAAGCGGCATCCACTCTTTTCAGATAGGTGGTTACGCCTCCCAAATAAATCCAACCGGCATCATCACCGTCAAGCGAATCGCAGGCATCGGAAATTATCTTTTTTATGCCTGTGATATCAGTTGTTGCGGATTTCTCAACATTGGCGGGGGCAACCGGAGATTGCCCGGCGGTATCGGTTGCCGCAGGTTTGCCGGCATCAGCGGAGTCGGGCGGGGTTTGCCCGGCGGGCAAAAGCGGCTCTTCCGGCAGGGACAATCGGGTGTATTCATCGCACGATGCGATGAAAGATTTGGCGGATGCCTTGTCGCCAAAACCATAAACCTTTATTCCGTTTTCCCGCAACTTCATCGCAAGTAGCGAAAAGTCGCTGTCATTGCTTGCGATGCAAATTGCATCAACGGTTTGGAGTCGCATCAACTCCATCGCGTCAATGACAAGCGCGAAGTCCGACACATTTTTGCCGCTGACATAATGAAAGCGCACCACCGGCTCAATGGCGTGCCGATGCAAAACTT
Organism: Gammaproteobacteria bacterium; assembly: GCA_051009015.1. GTDB lineage: Bacteria > Pseudomonadota > Gammaproteobacteria > Tethybacterales > Persebacteraceae > JAHRAH01. Next base: position 1,496 of record JBPCWZ010000039.1, read on the forward strand.
CCGGCTTCCACGCAAACCCTGTTGTCATAACCCCGTATGCCTTGCGCACGATGACATGTCCATAAACGGCGGCTTTGTTGAACAACTCGGTCGCATAGTGCGAGGAGAAGTTGTCGGCGTCAATCAGCAGGGCGACTCGCGCTGTTGAGGTATCGTTGTGCTTTTCCATTGTTATTTCTCCAATTGATGGTTATGCGGCGGGCGGGGCGGTTTGGGTTAGGGAAGGGCGGGTTTTGATTTTGTTGAACCACTCGGACAATTTCGGGTTGGCGGTTTGCCATTCCATTTTTGGCATGCGCAGGGTTATGAAGTCCAAAAAGCATGCCAGCGTGATATCCGCCATGTCGGGGTTTTCGGCATCGCCGATTCTGCTTTTGCCGCCGCCGGTTTTGCCATCGCCGCTTTCATCTTCAAAGTGCGTTATTGCCTTGCGGGTTTTTGTCAGCAGCCATTCCTGCCAGTTGTCGTCTTTCATTGCCGGGGCGACTCGCCCTGCCATGAGGACGGCGGTTGCCGATTCCAAACCGCCCTGGGCTATTTCGTCGCGGGCTTTGACCGCCATTCGCGCCGCAAAGTCGGATGGCAGAAAATGCGGCGGCGACAAGGCATCCAAGTATTCGCAGATGAGCGTGGAGCCGGTTATCGTGCCGATGTCCGTCAGCAGTATCGGCACTTTGCGCAGCGGGTTGTTGTCGGTGATGGACGGGGCATCGTCCCACGGCATTGCCGTTTCGGTTTGGCATTCCAGACCTTTTTCGGCTATCAATATGCGCGCCTTGCGGGCGAACGGGCTGGTTGGTGTGATTATCAGTTTCATTGTTTTGTTCCTTGTTTTTTCGCGGGTTTCGCTTTTGTCATATTTTCCGTTTTGCCGCCGCATTGCGCGCGATGGCGCAGGGCGTGGTCGGCAAGTATAAGCATCAGCATCGCTTCGGCAACCGGCACGGCGCGAATGCCTACGCAGGGGTCGTGCCTGCCTGTTGTTTGCACTTTTGTCGCTTTGCCGCTTTTGGTTATCGTCCGCCGGGGGATGCGAATGCTGGAAGTCGGTTTTATGGCGATGCGGGCGTTGATATCCTGCCCGCTGGATATGCCGCCCAAAATGCCGCCGGAATGATTGGTCATAAAACCATCCGGCGTTATTTCATCATTATGCTCGCTGCCGCACATTGTCGCCGCGCCAAAACCCGCGCCGATTTCCACACCCTTGACGGCGTTTATGCTCATTAGCGCTTTGGCGATATCGGCATCCAGCCGGTCAAAAACCGGCTCGCCCCAGCCGGGCGGAATGCCCGTAGCATTGACATGTACTATTGCGCCGCAAGAATCACCATCACGGCGCAGTTGGGTTATTTTGTCGGCGAGTTGTTGTTGCATCGCCGCTTTGTTGCAAGCGGCGAAAAAGGGGTTTTTGTTTGTCGCTTGCCAGTTGTCAAACTGCACTTTGATATCGCCCATCTGTGCCAGACAACCGCGCACTTTGACGCCAAAGCCGGAAAGCAAAA
>JBPCWZ010000040.1:0-9772 GCA_051009015.1 Gammaproteobacteria bacterium
TTGATATCAACTTTCGCCTTAATGTCCCCAAGTGGCATTTTATGAAAATGCGGGCGGATTATTACAAGTTTGACGGCAAAAACGGCAGAAAGGCGGATGTCGGCTTTCGCTACGGCGTGGAGTTGGAAATGCCGTCTTTTCAAGGTTTGCAAGTCGGTGTGTTATACGACGGCGGCTCGGACAAGTTTGGCGGCGATTTGACCTATACGCACACGATAGGCGAGCCGCCCTTGCGTCATCGCAATAGTGACATTTCCACTCCCGACTTGTTTGCGGCGGTATCGCGGGAATATTCCCAAAGAATCGCGACGGTTGCGACAGTTCCGCCCCCCGTCGTTAGTGTGCGGATAACGCCGCTTTTGACGGTGACGAATGTGATGGTTGCGATGGCGGCGGTGACGACAAGAATGACGACAAGAATGGATATGACAAGTAATTACTCGGCAAGTGTGCATTTTCTATCGCGGGTGACTCCGGGCGCAGTGCAGGGTGGCTTTGTTGTGATATCCACCAATGTTAAGCGGGTTTTGACTTTGCCGCCCGATAATGGCGCGCGCCCAATAACGCTTAATGTATCGCGCGATTGGCGGAATGAGCCGGGATATACAACCGACGCCAATGCCTTCCGCATAGTTCAGCGCGGCAATGTGCCGGCGGGAAATATCAACTTGCCGCATGGCAGCAATTGGCGTTATTTGGGCGGCACCCGCAATCTCTTTGTGACGATAGTGGAAGGCAGTGAGGATATTATCCGACCATCAACAACCACAACGCTAACAACCCGCACAACCACAACGATGGCGGCGGCGGCAATAAGCACAACAACCCGCATTACGACATTTATGACAACAAGAATCACCCTGACGGCAAACTCGGCAATGACGGATATCCCGCCATTAGATTCCCGCTTTGACACAAAAGGCGGCAATGACGAAATGGCGGCAGTAGATTCCCGCTTTTCGCCCCCGCCGCCGCCCCCGACATTCCCATCGCCGCCCAAACCCGCCTTTTCGTCATTCCCGCAAAAGCGGCAAGCACATTATTCCGGGCTTCGAGCGGCTTAACCCGCCCCGCCCCCTCTTTCGTCATTCCCGCGAAAGCGGGAATCCAACGCCGCCGCAATGGCGGCGGCACTTTGCGAGGTTGTCTTCGGCGGTTGTTTATGCCATTCCGGGCGGGCGGGACATTGACGCAAAGCGTCAATGTGTTGGATTCCCGCTTTCGCGGGAATGACGATATAAAAGCCCTGTAAGGGCGGCACAAAACAACGGCGGCGATGATTATCATGCCGCGCGGGTTTTGCCGGGCTTTGCCCTGCAAAAGGATGGTATCGCCCTTACAGGGCTATATTTATCATAACACCGAGTCACGGGGCCGTTGCCCCGTGCTATAACATTTCGCCCTTACAGGGCTTTTATAACGCGCCGCTTGCGCGGCGATGATTCAGGAGATTCCCGCTTTCGCGGGAATGACGGCTTTATGGATTCCCGCCTGCGCGGGAATGACAAACGAGGCGGGGAATGCGGTTGTTATGTTTTTCGGGGGGTTGTTTTCAGGATTCTTTGCTGGTCGCGTTTCCATTGTTTTTGTTTGAGGGTTTCGCGGCGGTCGTGCTTTTTTTTGCCGCGCGCCAAACCGATGGAAAGTTTTATCTTGCCGCGCAAAAGATGCATCCGCAAAGGGATTATTGTCAAGCCCGCCTGCTTCACCTTGCCGCGCAGGCGTTCTATCTCTTTTGCCTGCAGCAGAAGTTTGCGGCTGCGCACGGGGTCGGCTTCTTTGTGTGTGGAAGTCGTCGCCAATGGCGAAAAGTGCGCGCCGAGCAAAAACACTTCGCCGCGCGATGCGCTGACATAGGCTTCGTTGATTTGCGCCCGCCCCGCCCGCGCGGCTTTGACTTCCCATCCTTCCAATGCCATTCCCGCCGTCATTGTTTCCAGTATGAAATAATCGTGCCGCGCGCTGCGGCAGTCGGCAAGCGTCTTTTCCGCCGGTTGCGGCTTTGGCTTTGTCGCCGGTTTTTGTTGTTTTGTTGGCGTTGGCGTTGGCTTTGGCATTGTTGTTATGCTTTTTGCGCCCGGGCTTTTCTTGCCGCGCGCGGGTCAATGGCGAGCGGCTCGTATATCTCCACTCTGTCGCCTTCGCTGATGGTTGTTTGCGGCGGTTTTTGCCGCCCCCAGATTCCCACTTTTGCCTCCGCGTCTTCCGCGGGCAACTTCGCCCCCGCCGCCCGCGCGGCATCAAGGATTGTCGCGCCTTTTGGCATTGTTAACTCCCTGCTCCAATAGTGTCCGTCGTCGCCCGCGCCGACAACTTCTATTTTTATCTCCCTCGCGCCATATAAATCTCGGGCGCGGGCGGCGAAGCATTCGGCAAAACGGCAAAAAAACCTGTCAAACATTGTTGAGAATATCGCCGCCATCATTTTGTTGCCGAAGTCATATTCCAAATCCAGCACCGTGCGGCAGCCGCCTTTTGCCGCGTCAAAACGCCATTCGCCGCGCAAAGACGACAAAGCGGAAAAACCGCCGCCGCCCGCCAGAGTCATCGTTATTTGCGCCGGTTTGCGGTGCGTGTTGTCGGTGGAAAAAGCCGCCTTTAAGCCGCGGTAGTTTATGTGCAAAGTCGCCGATACTTGCTGCTCTTGTGTTTGCGGGTTTGTTTGCCCGCGCCGGACATCCGCCCCCGCGCACCACGGCAAAAACTGCGGATAGCGCTCTATGTCATCGGCAACGGCAAACATTTCTTCCGCCGTGTAGGGGAGTGTTATATCCCGCCGCATTGTCTAAAAATTACTCGCGCCGCCATCGTCATAACCGCCGCCGCCGCTTTCATATCCGCCCGCATTGTCATAACCGGCGTCTTCCGCCTGACGAAACAACGAAAAGCGCTTTTGGAATCTGACTTTTACTTTGCCAACCGGACCATTGCGCTGTTTGGCGATTTCCAGCATAATGTCGGCGACATCGGGCTGTTCGACATTTTCGCCTTCCGCCGCGGCATTTGCCGGATACAAAAACATGATTAAATCCGCATCCTGTTCTATCGCCCCGCTGTCGCGCAAGTCGGACATTTGCGGGCGTTTGTCTGTCCTGCCTTCCACGCTGCGGTTCAGTTGCGAAAGGGCGACGACCGGCGCGCCCATTTCTTTGGCGAGTGCTTTTAATCCGCGGCTTATTGCCGATACTTCTTCCACCCGGTTATCGCCGATTCTGGCATCGGGCGGGGGGTTCATTATCTGCAGATAATCCACGATAATCATCTTCAGGGCGATGCCATCCGCCAGAAGTTTGCGCCGCAAGCGGCGGGCGCGGGCTTTGGCTTCCCAGATATTCAACTGCCCGCTGTCGTCCAGATAGATATGACGCTTTTGCAACTCGGAAACCGCGCCGGATAATGCGACAAGATTGAGCGATTCGCCGCCGTGTTTGCCGGTGCGAAGTTTTTGCATATCCAATTCATAATGCGAAAGCATGCGCATCGCCAGCGCGTCTTCGCCCATCTCCAAACTGAACATAAGCGCGGCGGCGTTGTTTTTTGGCGCGGTTACTTCGCGCATCAGGTTTAGCGCCAGCGCGGTTTTTCCGGTGCCGGGGCGTCCGGCGATGACGACCAAATCCCCGGCATGCAAACCCTGCGTCCAGTTGTCAAGCCGCGAAAAGCCGGTATTGACGCCGCGAAGTTTGTCAAAATCGCCGCTGTTAATGACATCGGTCATCTTGGCGAAGTATTTTGCCGCGGGGATTTTTATCGCTACCGGTCCTTTGGCGTTTTGTTCAAAACTGCCGCCGACTTCCAAAAGCCGCGCTTCCGCCCTGTCTTGCAGTTTGCCCGAATCGTTATCGCCGGGGTGCAGGATTTCTTCTATGCTTTTGTGCAGGGATTCCAGCATCATCCGCCGATGGGCGGCGGCGCAAACAAGTTTGACATATGCCGGAAGATTGACGGCGGCGGCGCCAATGCTGGCAAGTTCGGCGACATATTCCTCGCCTCCGGCGGCGGCGAGTTTGCCTTCGTCGCGAAGATGATGCGAAAGCACAACCGGGTCGGCGTATTTGTTGTCTATCAAACGCGCCAGCGTGTCATACAAAACCCGATGGCGCTTGTCGTAGAAATGCTCGCCTTTCAGCGATGCGGCGATATCGGCATAATAATCGTTATTCAGCATCAGCGCGCCGAGTATCGCCCTTTCGGCATCTACGGCATGCGGGGCGGCGGCGGCTTCGTTTGCCGGCGGCGGGGCATTGTGAGGGTTAAAATCCGGCTGCGCCATATCTGCATTATAAACGCGGCGGGCGGCGCGCCCTTATTCCGGCAAAATGCCGCTTGTCGCCAGCACGACAATCAGCACAAACAGCAGCACCGAAAACACAACCCGCCATGTCAGCGCGCGCACGGCGCGAGTGGAATCTTCGCTTTTGCGGAGGATATGGTAAAGCCCGGCTACCAGATTAACCACAATAAAGCAAAGCAAAAGGATAGTGATAATGCGCAACATTGCCCTATTCTACCGCGCCCGCCGCCCAAACCGCAAAGGCGGGCGCGGGCGGAGATAGTAGAATAACCCGACAATGCGGCGGATGGTTGTTTTGCGGGCGGGGGCGGTTTTGGTCATTCTCGCCGGGCTGGCTTTGGCTTATTGGCAGTTCAACCGCGCCGAACAAAAGCGGCAACTGGAAACTCAGGCAAAAACGGCATTGTCGGCGGCGGCGATAAGCATTACCGCCGCGCCGAAAGACGCATTGCCGGTTTTTCGCCGGGCGCGGGCGCGCGGGATGTATATGGCGGATAAGACGATATTGCTGGATAACCGCATTGACAACCGCCGCGCCGGATATCATATCATTACGCCGCTTTTGCTCGCCGATGGCACTGCTTTGGCGATAAATCGCGGATGGCTGGCGGGCGGCAAAAGTCGCATCCCGCCGCCGGTAGCGCCATCTCCGCCGCCGGGCGAGGTTGTCATTGCCGGTTATCTTACTGCGGACGAAAGTGATGCTTTTGTGTTGTCGGGGCAAAACCGCGAAGGCGGTAATGGGATAGTTTGGCAAAGGTTGGTGCTGGATGATTATGCGGCGGCGGCGGGGATTACTTTGCTCGGGCGGGTTTTGGTCGGCGAAGGCGAAGAGGGGCTGACGCCGCCGCCCGCCGCCCGCATTGATTTTCGCTCGGCGCGCAGTGTCGGTTATGCTTTTCAATGGTTAAGTTTGGCTTTGGTTGCGGCGGTTTTTTATGTTGTGCTGGCGCGGCGCGAAAGGCAAAAAGCCAAAAAAGACGGCAAAAATGATTAACCACAAACCCGCCGATGATGATACGATGAAAAAGGCGAAACCCCCGCAAGGGCAAAAAGCGCGCAAGACGCCGCTTGTGATAATTATTGCCATTGCGGTTTTGACGCCGCTGGCATCCACTTTAATGTTTTACTTTTGGCAACCGGCGGCGGCAACGCACAAAGGCGAAGTAATGACCGCCCAAACCGAAAATGCCAAAGACGGCGCGGGCAAAAACGCACCGGCACTATTCCCGCCGTCATCATGGCAAAACGCAAATGATGAAGGCAAAGATGGCGAAAATGCCGAAAGCGGCGAAAATGCCAAAGGCGGCGGCGGTTTGGCTGACAATGCGGGCGGCGATTGGCGCGAACAATGGCGCGGCAAATGGATACTTTTGCACACAACAACTTCGGCGCATTGCGATGAACAATGCCGCCGCCGGTTATGCCGAATGCGTCAATTAAGATTGATGCTGCCCGGACATTACCTGCGCATAAACCGCGCATGGCTGATAAACAAAGATGAAAATGCCAAAAGCGGCGGCGACATTGGCGCAAAACCCCTGACGGCAACAAGCGACTGCGGCGAGATACAAACGGAAGCGGCGGCGGCGCAAAGGGCGGCGCAAGTGGATATTGTGCAAGGCGTATTCATCCTGCGCGGCGAAGCCAAAACCCTGCCGCCGCCATCGGGCGGTTTGCGCCGCGATGAATATTTATATCTGATAGACCCGGCGGGCAGATTGGCAATGCGCTTTGCCCCAACCCTAAACATATACAACATCCGCAGCGACCTGTCCCGCCTCCTGAAACTATCCCGAGGATGGCGACAAACGGAATAATCGCAAATCAAGAGGCGGTTAGTTTGTATTCTCCCGCTCTTTTGCCGCTGATGCATGGCTCTGCCGCCAATGTCTCCCGCAAATGGTCAATAACTTCGCGGTCAATCTTAAGCGCATCGGCAACGGCATGGTCTATTTTTACGCGCACTTCATCATCCGCCATTTGCGGAAGGGGGGAAAGTGTTTGTTTGGATAACTCGTCAAACGCCGCGCTCATTTTCTCCGCTTGCTTTTTCGTCAATACCGGCACGGGCAGTTTGGTGAGATAGGGTTTTGACAATTCGGGGCGCGGCAACTTGTGAGCATTCTTAACGCCCAAAATCCCCAATATTCCAAAACTGCTATTGGCAAAAAGGCACAGCGGCTTCTCCTGCCATTTGGCAACCTTGACCGATTCCCACCAGCCGCCAATGGCGTCTCGGCTGACAATCGCGGCGCAAGCCCTTGCCGATGGCGTGTTTATCTTAAGCGGAAACTTAAGCCGTCCGCTTTCTTGCCATTTGCGCCGCGAAAACGCCTCTTTGCCTTTTTTGGCAACGGCATACCGGTCTGGTTTTGCCGCCATTGATATAACCATACTTGTGTCATTGCGCCACAAGGCGGGATAGCCGCCTTCGGGCAAAGAATCCACACCGTCCATATTGCCAGTTATTTCTTTGCCGCTCACAATAATGCAACCTTCTTTTTCGCCCAATGCTATGGTTTTAAATAACTCGCCGCGGCGCATTTTGTAAAAATCCCGCAACAGGAGGGGCGATAAAAATTGCACCGCCGTCCATTCGCCTTTCGCCAATTGCTCCGGCGATATTTCGTGCAACTCATAATCGGGCGATTCTTTGCCGTTGGCAATTAGCCGCGCCAAAACCCGCGCCGCGCTCGGTCTGTCTGGGTTATAACGCAAAGCAACAACTTTCACTGCTTTTGGCTTGCCGCCTTTTGTCCGGCGTTTGGCAACTATCATCATTTCCGATATTGCCGTGCCGCCGCTAAACCAAAAACGCTTGGGGTCGTGCGGGACAATGATATGTTCAATGTTGTAGTTATCCGCTATAAACTTGCGCTCTTCTATCCCCGTAGAATTTGTCGCGGCAACAAGCGGCTTTACCGTCGCCATCGTGCCGCCTTGTTTCAGCAAAGCATCCGCAAGCATAACAAAATTGCCGCCGTTGTTTGATTGGTGCGCCGCCGTGGATGCCATAACTTTCTTTTCCCGCGCCGCCATTAACTTTTTGGCTTCTTCGCCCATATTATTATGCCGCAAATCCGCGCGGGTATAAGGCGGATTCATAATCACAAGGTTATATTTGCCCAGATGTTTGGCGGTTGCTTTTTCAGAATCCACTTGGATTCGCTTGCCGGCATCCGTCAGCAATGACGGCGTGCCTCCCGGCAAATATTCCAAACTGCCAAGCGAAGGTTCGCCGTCAATAATGCCAAACGGAATGCGATGGATGTTGATGTTGGCAAAATCCGTCTTTGGCGATATCATTCCCAGCGTGGTCGCCGCCATTTGCGTGGCGGTTATATTAATGTCCGCGCCGTGTATGACCTTTTCCACTATGCGCCGGTGCAGCGAATTGTTAACGCCGCTTTTTATGCACAAATCGCGGTAGTGTTCCGCCGCCGCCATTAGCAAAGTCCCCGTCCCGCAGGCGGGGTCAATGACGCTATAATCCTTGTCTTTGCCTTCAACCGACAAACCCGCCAGCAAAACCGCGCTTGCGGGAGTGGTATAAAATGAACCGTCATATTTGGCGGAATCCAACGCCCGATGAAACAACCCGCCCAGCAAATCGTGACGCAAAGATGCCGGGTCGGCGACAATATCCAATGCGGCTTCCGCTACTTTTTTTACCGCATCGTTTATTCCGGCATAGGCGACGATGCGCCGCGCCGACATAAATATCGGGCGGTAGTCAATCTCTAATATCAATTGCCACGACTTGCCAAAAGCGGTGCAGGCATTCGCGCTATCGGCGCATTGACGGACGGTCAGAGGTTTGCCGCCGTTGTTAAACTTCTTTTGCCTGTGCCAAATGCCAAAATATTCCTCCAAACGGGCATGAAACATCATCGCATTGGCAACAACCAGCAAAGCGCGCTTGGCGGCATTGACATAACCGCCGTTTTTGTCGGGCGGCAAATTCACGCTTTCGGCGATGGTCTGCTTCATCGTATTCGGCAGCATAATAGTAGCCGCTTCCAATGATTCCAATAACTTCGCCGCCAACCTTTCGGGGTCGCCCATATATTCGCGGATGTGCCGCAACTCGCCGATAAGTTCATCAACGCCGCCATAATCCCAGCGCGCCGCCGTCTTCATTGTCTGCGGAGTGCGCACCGACCAAATAAAACCGCCGTTGCCGATGTTTTCGGTGTGGCAATTCTCCGGATAGCACAGCGCAACCGCCGCGCTCGCAAGCGCGGGAATTCGGACATCCGCTTCCCTTATCGCCTGCGCCTTTTTGGCATTGGTCTGGTAGCGCTCCGCTTCTATGATTACCGACAAATCGCCAATGGTCATAAAAATATCCGGCTGCTTGCCCCCGCGCCGCGTCTCCGCCTCCACGCCAAAATCCGGCGCGCGGGCGTCAATCAATTCGGCAAGTTTGCCATTAAGCAGGTTTTCGTTTTTGCTTTTCATCGTCATAGCCGATTTTATCACGCAAGCCAAAAGGCGGGACGGGGGAAAATGCTACCGGGATTTTTGCGCGGGCGGCGGTATGTGTGGTAAGATATCAGGCAATGGAAAACACGCCCGCCGCCGCCGCCGCGCCGAAAAAGCGCCCGCCGAAAAAACAGCGCCCCGATAAGATGCTGACAAGCATGGGCGGGGCGGTTGTTGGAGTCGGGCTCGGCTTCGGGATTATCGGTGCTCTCGTGGGTGGTGTTGTCGGCTTTCTCGCCGGGGAACACGGCGAAAAAGAATACGACAAACAAAACGACAAGCGCGACCAGTGACGGGTATCGCCGGTTTGGTCGTCAATTATCTGCATTACGCCGTTGGCGCATGTGCGATTGGCGGAGTGTTGCTTTATGCGGTTTTGGAAAAAAATTTGACGGCAAAGCCCGATTCTTTTCCTACGGCAATTCGCTGGGCTGCTGATGGTGGCTCTATACCGGTTTGCATCGCTTACATGGCGCTTATATTTGAGCCGGATTTGTGGGTGGCACTGCAAGATTATTACCTGCTGGCAGCCGTTTATGGCGCTTATCATTTGACGCGGATGGCACAGTCAATCAAGCCGACACTGCGGGCGTATCTTGAGTCCAAGTCCCGCAAAGAATAACCGGCGATTTTCTTGTCATTGTGCAAAAAGCCGGTTGCCGAAAGCGGGGGGCGGATTTGGCGGAAGTGTGTTATTATTGTTTTGCGGGCGGGCTTTTCTTTGGGGAGTTGTCCGGCGCATTTACCACAACAAAAGGAGAAAAACCATGAAAATACACAAAACACTGGCGCGCAGGGGGCTTGCTCTGCTTGTCGCCGCGCTTGTCGCGACGGGGGCTGCCGCCGAAAAACTGGTTATCGCCACCGTCAATAACGGCGATATGGTCCGCATGCAGACGCTGACGGATGACTTCTTGCAAAAACACCCCGGCATTGAGTTGGAGTGGGTTACGCTGGAAGAAACCGTCCTGCGGCAGAAAGTCACGCAGG
>JBPCWZ010000041.1:0-2914 GCA_051009015.1 Gammaproteobacteria bacterium
GCGACACATTCCGCATCGGCATCGGCAAACAAACAAGCATAAGCCGCGGCGATATGGTATTAAGAATAAACCAATCATCAAACCCGCAAAAAGACGAAAGCACCCAAGCGATGCATAATCGCGGCTATGAGACAACAGAGCAGCGGATAAGTTTAGCGGAAGAAGCCCCGCTATTTTTCGCCATAGGATACGCCTTCACCCCCGGCGATAACTCCCAATTGGCAATAGCATTAACCCACCGCCGCGAGTCCCCCTCCGCCCTGTCAATCAATTGGCGCTGGGATTTTTAACAACCAAAACAAAACGGCAAAAAAGCCCCGTCATTCCCGCCCCTCCCGTCATTCCCGCGAAAGCGGGAATCCAAACCCTTGCCAAATGGCAATTTGCGCGAAAGCGCAAACGGCGGCTTTGCCGCCGCATTTGGCAAACCCTGAGTGTGCAAAAGCGCACTCATATTTAAAGCCCCGAAGGGGCGCCCTTGCGGGCACGTTAGATTCCCGCTTGCGCGGGAATGACGGTCTTTAGGGCGGGTTATTTGTTGCCGTTGTTTTTGGCGGCTTTTGTTTCTTTGAGGATTTTTTGGGCGCTGTGGAGGCATGACAATGCTGCCGGGATGCCGCAGTAGGCGGCTACTATGTGGATGACGGCGCGCAACTCTTTTTCGCTTACGCCGTTTTTTATCGCGCCGCGGCAGTGCAACTCCCATTCTGCCATTTTGCCCAGCGCGGCTATCATGCCGAGGTTGATGAGCGAGCGGGTTTTGGCATTCAACGCCGCATCGCCCCAGGCAAAACCCCAGCAAAACTCCGTTATCGCCTCCTGCAGCGGGCGCGAAAAATCATCGGCGTTTGCCAGCGCATTGTCCACATATTCCGCCCCCAGCGTCTCGCGCCGCTTTTGCAAGCCCAAAGTAAACCTTTCATCGTCCATAATAAAAACCTCCTGTTGCTATTGTCGCAAAAAACCGCCGCAAAAACAAAATGTCTTTTATATTGTCATTTCCGCTTTCGCGGGAATGACGAAAAACTACTATGCGGCGGCGGCTTGGTATTCTGCTATTTGCGACAGTGTCATATCGCGCATGTTTGTCTTTCCGGATGATTGCGCCTTATACCATTTTGCCGTCATCTCCACCGCCATCGGCAAAGTCAGCACCGGTTTCCACGACAGGCGCGCTTTTGCTTTGGTAATATCCAAATGCAGCAACTTCGCTTCGTAATATGCATCGCCATCGTTGTTTTTGTCATCATCGCCTTTTGGCAGTTTTTCGCCCCATTGTTGCGCCATCAGTTCGGCAACTTCGCCGACCGTCGCCGCGCCATCTTCATCGGGACCAAAATTCCACCCTTCCACTTCGGCTTTCGGGTTTTCCGCGCAATATTGCGCAAGTTGCAAATAACCGGCAAGCGGTTCCAAAACATGCTGCCACGGGCGCACCGCGCCGGGGTTGCGTATGCGCAAAGCCGAATCGCCGCCGTCAAGCATGCGCACAATGTCGGGGATAAGCCGGTCTCCCGCCCAATCTCCGCCGCCGATGACATTTCCGGCGCGCGCGGTAGCAACGCCGATATCGCCCAGAAACGACATCGCCATCGCCCGGGCGACAATCTCGGCGCATGCTTTGGAACTGCTATACGGGTCGCGCCCGCCGAGTGCATCGCTTTCGCAATAGGGTCGCCCCCGCTCGGCATTGTCGTAGCATTTGTCGCTTGTGATAATAACCGCCGCTTTGATGCTTGTAATATCGCGCAGGGCGTGCATCAAGTTTGCCGTGCCGCAAACATTGGTTTGATATGTTTGCAGCGGGGTTTTGTAGGATTCTATGACCAGCGGCTGCGCGGCAAGATGAAAAACAATCTCCGGGGCAAAACCGGCAACGGCGCGCGCCAAACCTTCGGCATCGCCGATATCATTTATGGTATTGGCGCATAACATATCGCCCAGCCGGACGGCGTCAAAAACACCATCCGCCCCCGCCCTTTTTGCCGGTTGCGGCAAAAGCGCATAACCCCCCACTTTCGCACCCAGCAGATGCAGCCACAAACAAAGCCAGCCGCCCTTGAAACCGGTATGCCCGGTAACAAAAACCCGCCGCCCCCGCCAAAAACCGGAATCTGCCGCCTTTTTCATAAAGCCAATTATACCGCCGCCTGTGATTGACAACTTCGCCCGGATAAGTATGGTATAATCGCCATTGCTACTTATTGCCGTGAATGACCCGCTCGTCGGGTTTTTCGCCCAATACAATACCCACCCGCCGCGATGCCTGCAAGTGTCGTGGCGACAAGCGGTTGCAGCCGTTTGCGGGGAATAAGCGGAATTATCACGCATTCGCGCGCATAAGTAGCCAACCCGACTCCGTCTGCGGTGCGGCGGCGGGCTGCCTGTTTCGCCGCATTGGATGGCTACCCGATGAACTCTTACTTGGAACACAACTGGCTGGCGAGATTCGCCCGCAACTCCTATTCGTCATTTTTGGGCTATTTGGCAACCGCCTACGCCCACCTGACGAAGCCGAAATATGGCAAATATGATTTGTCGCACTTGGTGCAGTCGGATAATCAGTATGTCCTTGGTCCCGTGCAGGACGACGAGGCGCTGCTATTGTATGCCGTTGTGCGCGGGATGCGCATGCGCACGATTTTGGAAGTCGGCGGGCTTTCGGGCTTTTCGGCGCTAAACTTCACGCGCGCCCTGCCGCCGAAATCTAACGGCGTTGTTATGACGATTGATATTGACGCGGTGCGCAAAGTCGCCGATAATCATCATGTCGTCATCAAGCCCGCCCAGGATGTGACGGCAGATGACCTGCGCCCTGTATTGGCGGCTTATGATACGGGCGGTTGTTTTGATTTGGTATTTTTTGACGCCCATCATTACGAGGGGCAGATGGGGTTATTGAAAAACCTGCAAG
>JBPCWZ010000042.1:0-4694 GCA_051009015.1 Gammaproteobacteria bacterium
AGGAGGTGGGCGTCGGCGTCCATAACGGACGCACGGCACTGGATGTTTTTAATGGATCATCAATAGCCCCCGCCGCCACCGCCCCGATTAAACCACCGCTGGTTGCACACGGCGCACGATGCAACAATATTTGCGAGCCCAACGACACGAATCTCGCCGGACAAGTTTGCACAATAAGAACCAACAGCGCAAGCGAGGATTGCGCGCCATCGCCATAAGTTTCTTGTGCTTTTGCAGTTATAATCCGCAGATGACCGCCCGCCAAACCAAGCCGATAACGGCAAAACAAACGCCCGATGTTTTCGCCCGCGACGGCATTCGCCCGGGCGTGTTTTATTACGGCGATAATCTGGAAGGCATGCAAAAAATGCCCGATGCGTGCATTGACCTTATCTACCTTGACCCGCCGTTCAACTCCAAAAAACAATGGAGCGGAATGGTGGAATGGCGCGACAAGATGACCGAAGTCGCATTCAGCGACACTTGGACGATAAACTCCGTCAAGCACGAGTGGTTTTATCTTATCCAAAGCAAGGAGGCATACCAGCCGTTGCGCGAAGTCGCCGAAGCGGTGCGCATTACGGCGGGCGAAAACGCCTATGCCTACATTCTTTATATGGCTATCCGCCTGATAGAAATGCGGCGCATTCTAAAAGACACCGGCAGCATCTATTATCACTGCGACCCGGTAATGTCGCACAGCGTCAAACTGATGATGGATGCCATATTCGGCTTGCCAAACTTCCGCAATGAAATCGTGTGGTGCTACCGCACGGGCGGCGTTAGCAAAAGATGGTTCGGGCGCAAGCACGACACGCTTTTGTTTTATGTCAAAGACGCCGAGGCGAAGTATGCTTTTAACCTCATCAAAGAAAAATCGTATCTCACGCACAAATACGGCTTTGCCAATATTGACATTCAGCAAGACGAAGGCGGCTACTACACAAAAACGCACTGCCGCGACCATTGGGCGATGGATGCACTTCGCGGCAATCAGCCAGAGACGGTCGGCTATCCAACGCAAAAACCGGAAACATTATTGGAGCGCATTATTTTGGCAAGCACCAACGAGGGTGATGTCGTCCTTGACCCGTTCGCTGGTAGCGGCACAACCTGCGCTATCGCCGAAAAATTAAACCGCCGCCGCATTGGGATGGACCTAAACCGCGAAGCCGCCGATATCTCAACCAAGCGGCTGCGCGCCATTATCAAATCCATGTCCAAAGAAGAGCAGAAGAGGCGGCACTCTTTCTTTTACCAAGGCGGCAAAAACGCCATTGGCGTGAGAAGGCAAACGGCGGCAAAAGCCATTGCCAACGCCAAAGATATGCGTAATGTTCTTGACAAAAACGACAAAGAAGTCGCCGCCGCCCATCGCAAAAAATTGAAAGACGCCGCTTTGCGGGTACAGCACGGCAGATGCCTCGGCTGCGGTATATGGAGTCCTGACAGCACAAACTTTCACTGCGAGCATATCTACCCCAAATCGCGGGGCGGTTTGCTGACGCAACACAACACGCAGGCATTGTGCGGCAATTGCAACAGCATCAAAGGCAGCGGCACAATGCGCGACTTGTGGCGGAAGTTAGTCGACAAAAAGCCCCACTGGGGCAACGACTTCTGGCGGCTGGTGCTACGCGCCGGGGCGGAAAAAAACTACGCCGAAGAAGACATGAAAGACGCTGACAAACGGCGCATCCGCGCCGACAAGAACGGGCTTTAATATTACGCGGCGGCGTGTTTGTTGCCGTCTTGCACCATTCTAAATACCGGGCGGACTTTTTTCAATATCGCCGGTTCTATGTGGCAGTGGATTTCGTGACCATCGCCGAAGTCGCGTTTGGGCGGGAGTTCTTTGTCGCAAATGTCGCCGAGTTTGCGCGGGCAGCGGCTGGCGAAGGGGCAGCCCGGCGGCGGGTTTGACGGCGAGGGTAGTTCGCCTTCCAATATTATCTCCTCTTTTTCCACCCGATGGTCGGCTATCGGCACCGCCGACAAAAGCGATTCGGTATAAGGATGATACGGCGGGGCGAAGACATTTTTTGTCACCCCCTGCTCCATTATCCGCCCCAGATACATCACGACAATATGGTCGGCAAGATAACGCACCAGCGACAAATCGTGGCTGATGAAAAGCAAAGTCGTGTCATGCGAGGATTGGATATCCAGCAGCAGGTCAATCACCGCCGCTTGCACCGAAACATCCAAAGCCGAAACCGGCTCGTCGGCGACAATAAGCCGCGCCTGACCGGCAAAAGCCCGGGCAATGCCAATGCGCTGTTTTTGCCCGCCGGACAACTGCGCGGGTTTGTGATTCTTATAACTGCGCGGGAGTTTGACCAAATCCAGCAGGCGGTCAACTTTGCGCTCAACTTCCTCGCCCGATGCCTCCCCGAGTTTGCGGATAGACCGGGCTATCTGCCGCCCGACGGTATGAGTCGGGTTTAGCGTATCATTCGGGTTTTGGAATATCATCTGCACCGCGCCGATTAATTCATCATCGCGCTTTTCCACCGGCAGGGCGGCGAGGTTGTCGTCGCCCATTACAATCTTGCCGCCGCTGCCGTCTTCCAAGCCCATGAGGACTTTGGCAAAGGTGGATTTGCCGCAGCCGGATTCTCCGACAATGGCGACAATCTGCTTTTGGCGCGCTTCAAAAGACAAATCCTGCACCGCTTTTATCTTCCGCCCGCCGCCGCCAAACAAAGCACCGCCGCCGGGCAACTCGTAATGTTTTTTGACATCGCGCACGCGCACAAGCGGGTCGCCGATGACCGCCCGCTCGCGTTGTGCCGCTTGCGGTTTGTGGTTTTGCCAATCTATGTCGCGCCATCTTATGCACCGGGCGGAATGTCCGTCATCCGCTTTTTCCATCGGTATCAAATCATCGCCGCACTGCTTTTCGTCAAAAAAGTCGCATCGCGGTCCAAAATAACAACCGCGCGGTCTGGAAGTCGCCGGGGGCAACTGCCCGCGAATCGGCAATAACGGGCGGGCGTTTTTGTCGGCGGTCATGCTGGGGATGCAGCCAAACAAACCGCGCGTGTAGGGATGGCGCGGGTTGCGGAATATCTCGCCGACTTCGCCGCTTTCCACAACCTGCCCCGAATACATTACCGAAACACGCTCGCAGGTTTTTAATATCAAGCCCATATTGTGGGAGACATAAATCATCGCCGTGCCGTATTGTTTGGCAATGCCGCGGATGATATTGACAATCGCCGCTTCAACGGTAACATCAAGCGCCGTTGTCGGCTCGTCCAATAATAAAAGTTTGGGGTTGGAAAGCAGCGCCATCGCAATGACAACCCTTTGCTGTTGCCCGCCCGACAACTGATGCGGATATGCCGACATAACGCTGACCGGGTCGGGCAGACGGACATCGGATAATATCGTAACCGCCCGCTTGTGGGCTTCGTCCGGCGGCAGGTTGTCGTGAAACATCGGCACTTCGGTCAGTTGCGCGCCGACGGTCATGCACGGGTTTAATGCCGCAAAAGGTTCCTGATATATCATGGCTATCTTTGAGCCGCGCAAAGCCCGCAACTCTTCCGGCGGCATCAATGCCATATCGCGCCCCATAAAACAAACGCGCCCGCCGGTTATCGCGCCGTTGGTAATGTGATTCATTATCGCGTAGGAAACGGTGGATTTGCCGCAGCCGGACTCGCCGACCAAGCCGACACTCTCGCCCGGATGCAGAGTCAGATTAAAATCCAAAACCGCCGGCACTTCGCCCCGGCGGGTGAAGTAGGAGACATTCATCTTTTCAATCTCCAAAAGCGGGGATGTGCTGTCCGTCATCGTATTATCCTACACTCTTTTGTTAATTTCGCTAATGCCATCGGCGAGCAAGTTAAGCCCCAGCACCAAAGACGATATCGCCAGACAGGGGAATATTGTCATGTGCGGAAAAGTCAATGCCATTACGCGGTTTTCGTTTACCATCCCGCCCCAATCCGGAGTCGGCGGCGGCAAGCCCAAGCCGAGCAAGCCGAGTATGCCTATCAAAATAGTCGTGTAGCCCATGCGCAAGCAGGCATCCACTATCAGCGGCGCTTTGGCATTTGGCAATATCTCCACAAACAAAATATACAAAACACTTTCGCCGCGTGTTTTTGCCGCGGCGATAAAATCGCGGTTGCGAATTGTCAACACTTCGCCGCGCACGATACGAAACACCGCCGGAGAAGAAGCAAAAGTTATCGCCGCAACAATGGACGCGCCCGATTGCCCCAAAATGCCGATAATCAGAATCAAAACAACCAAAACCGGAAAAGCCAGTATCATATTGGCGACAAACGATATGGCATCGTCAATGCGCCCGCCGTAATAACCGCCGACCAAACCCAAAAAGATACCAACCAAAAATGCGCTCGCCGTCGCCAGCGGCGCCCATAACATTATCGTCCGTGTGCCATGAACAATGCGCGACAGGATATCCCGGCCCAAAAAATCGGCGCCCAAATATAACACCCCGCCCTCTGCCGAAGTCCCCGGCGGTGCCATCGGCGATATCTGTTGCAAAGGGTCAAAAGGCGCGACAATATCGGCAAAGACCGCAACAAGCAGCCAAAACAGCACGATGCCAAAACCGAGCATTCCGATGAAACTCTCGCGCAAACGCAAAAAAGCCGAAAGCGCTCTCATTGGAAACGAATCCTCGGATTAATATAGGTGTAGATAATATCGGC
>JBPCWZ010000043.1:0-17703 GCA_051009015.1 Gammaproteobacteria bacterium
TTTTTGAGACCGGCGCGTCTACCAATTCCGCCACCTCGGTGGTTGTCTTATCAACCGCCCCGGCAATTATAACCGCCCCATCGGTCATTCTTCTCACCCGTCATCTCCGCCGCCCGTCTTTTACGGATTTGCGGCGGCGTTTGGATTCCCGCTTGCGCGGGAATGACGAAAGGGGCGGCTTGTGCTACAATACCGCCTGCCGCACAGGCAAAAGACGACAACAGGGGAAACTTCAATGAAAAAGACGGTATTGATAGTGCTTGCTTTGGCGGGCTTTGTGGTGCAAAACGGCGCGGCGGATGGCGGCGGCTTTGCCGACTTCCGCAAACAACAACAGGCGCGGCTTTTGGCGGCGATAGACAGCACATTGGCGACACAGGCGGAAAACGCCATTAGCGACAACTTCGCCGCCGTGCGCAAAGCGGATGTGCAACTGCAAACCGGCGTGGGCGGCAGAAAGGGCAATATCGGCTTAAATCTCATCGGCGCTTTTGCCGATGCCGATGATTATGCTTTTGGCTGGCAACTTCGCGCTTTTGGCGGACAGGATATTGACGGCGGGGCAAATGCCGGTGTTTTCTACCGTCGCACAAACGGCGAAATGCTTTTTGGCGCGAATGCCTTTGCCGATTATGAAAATCACAAATACGGCGAGTTTGCCCGCTATTCCGTTGGCGGCGAGTTGTCGCATTCCGTCTTTTCCCTTGCGGCAAACTACTATGTGCCGCTGACGGATAACCGAAAGGTGAATGCCACGCTTGCCGCATTTTCCCGCGAGGGTTATGACGCACAACTGCGGATAGCCGCGCCGCGCTTTCGGCAGTTAAAAGCGGCGGTGGATTATTACCGGTTTGACGGCGATGGCAATACCAAAGCGGAAGATGGCTTCCGCTATGGTGTGCAATGGCATCCGACTCCGGCTTTGCGGCTTAACTTGTTTTATGACGATGGCGGCGAAAAGTTTGGCGGCGATATCGCTTATGCCTGGACTATCGGCGAAAGGCAAAAGCGGGAATCTGATGCGGCGTTTGCCCCCGATATGTTTGCGGCGGTATCGCGGGAATATTCCCAAAGAATCGCGACGGTTGCGACAACGCCCGATAATGTCCGCTCTGTCATTACAACAATGCGCACGACGACAAGAATAACGACGGCGGCGGTGACGACAAGGACGGGAATGGAAACAATGGCGGCGGTGACGACAAGGACGACAACGGAAATAATGGCGGCGATGACGACAACGACGACAATGACGATGCACACAATTACGCCTTCGCGGGTTGCGAGTGTTGAACTTACGGTAATGATAGCGGTGGGAGTTATTGCAACCACTTTTGGGCGTTCGCGCGTTTTGGTAACTTTGCCGTCAGCCCCCATAATTCGTCCGCTTGTGATGACAATTACCACAAATCGGATGACTGTTTTTCCTGACGCAAGGGTCATTGTTGCCGAGGGCGCATTTGCGCCATTTTTCCCTGTTGGCGGTGGTGCGACATTTCCACTACCAAGCCCTCCTGCTCGTGCTTATATTGCAACCATCGTGCAAGGCAGCGAAGAGCGTATCGGCGAGCCGACAACCACAACGCTAACAACCGGCACAACTACGATGACGGCGGCGGCGGTTAGCACGACGATGACGATGACGATGGCGGCGGTTAGCACAACCACAACGATGACAATGTTGGCGGTTAGCACAACAATGCGGATAACGACATTTTCCACAATGTTTATAACCCTGACGGCAAATGCGGCAATGGGCGATTCCCGCTTTCGCGGGAATGACGGGTTATTAGATTCCCGCTTTCGCCCAAAAGGCGGCAGTTATGAAATGGCGGCATTGGAAAGACGCGGCAATGACAAACAACCGTCATTCCCGCGAAAGCGGGCGGATATCTTTGCCTTAACACATCCCCCCCGCCCATTTTCACCCCCCCGCATCCCTCGTCATTCCCGCGAAAGCGGGAATCTCCTTTTGTCATAGCCCTGAAAGGGCGTCCTGTTCATAGCACGGGGCAACGCCCCGTGAGTCGGCATTTCAATGTATCAAGCCCTGAAAGGGCGTCCCATTCTTTTGCAGGGCAAAGCCCGGCAAAAACCGCAAATCCAAAATCCCGCCCGTAATGGCATTCGCCGCCGTTTTTTTTCGGTCGCCCTTTCAGGGCTTTAATCATTATTATGACGCTGTCACGGGGCGTTGCCCCGTGCTGTGAACATGTCGCCCTTTCAGGGCTTTGATAACGCGCCGCTTTCGCGGCATTAGATTCCCGCTTTCGCGGGAATGACGGAAGGGGCGGCAATGACGAAAAAGGCGGGAATGACGGAAGGGATTTGGCTTATAGCGCCATCAAAACCAGCGCGCCGAAGAAGATGCGGTAGTAGCCGAAAGGAGTGAAGTTGCGGCGGGCGACAAAGGCGAGCAAGGCGCGGATGACTATCAATGCGGAAACAAACGATACCGCAAAACCGCATGCTATCTGCCCGGCAAACTGCCAATGAAGCAGATGATAACTGCGCAGTAAATCGTAGCCGGTAGCGGCAAACATTACCGGCAACGCCAGCAAAAACGAAAACTCGGTAGCGGCGCGCCGCTGTGCGCCCCACAACATCGCGCCGATAATCGTCGCCCCGGCGCGCGATACGCCCGGAAAAAGCGCAAGTGATTGCGCCAGACCTATCACAAGCGCATCCAGCGGGCGAATGTCGTCAATATCCGCTATGCGCCTTTTGGGCGGCGCTTTTGTCTTTGCCGGATTTGGCTTGCGCTCAACGATGATTATCACTATGCCGCCGATTATCAGGGCAATGGCGACCGAGCGCGGCGAAAACAAATATTCCTTAATAACATCATAAAACGCCAAGCCCAAAACCGCCGCCGGCAAAAACGCCACTATCAGATTTATCACCAGCGGCGGCGGCGCTTTGCCTTTTCGCGCCGCCGCTTGCGTCATCTTTGCCGTCTGCCACAACCTCAGGCGGTAATGCCAGCAAACCGCCAATATCGCGCCAAGTTGAATCACCACCTCAAAAAGTTTTGCCGCATCGGAATGCTCGCCGAGAAAATGCGCGGCGACTATCAAATGACCGGTGCTGGAAACCGGCAAAAACTCGGTAATGCCCTCAACAACACCAAGCAGCGCGGCATGCAGCCAGCCGCCGGCAAGCCCCACTTCGGCAACTTCCACAACCGCCGCCGAGTTTTATGGCAATGCCGAAAACGCCAGCGCCATCCAGCCGGCGGTTATCATCGCCAAAGGCGCGCCGCGCATGACCGGCGGCACAAGCACTTCCACAACCCGCCCGCGCAAAAGCGCAAATATCACAACCGCCAGCATAAAACCCAAACCGCCGCCAAAACCGCGCGCCAATGCCGCCAATGCACCCCCTTCGCTTTCGCCATCGCCCGCCGCAAGCAGCATCACGCCAAGCACGGCGCAGTTTGTCGCTATCAGCGGCAGATACAAACCCAAAGCGCGATGCATCACCGGCGCAAACAAACGCATCAGCAACTCGGCGGCGGCAACGGCGCTTCCGGCAATGGCAATAAACACCATCGGGCGCAACAACGGCGCGGCGGCAAGCAAGCCACCGGCATAATAGGCGGCAACGGATGCCAGAGTCAGCACCGCGCAAGTCGCCATCCCGACGCCAACGGCGACATCCAAACGCCGCGACAAACCGGCAAACGGGCACAAGCCCAGCATCTTCGCCAGCACGATATTTTCGGCTATCGCGGCGGAAAAAACAAGCGCGGCAAAACCGCCAATATCGCCCATGCCCGTCATTCCGCCCGTTTGTTTATCGCCGCCATTTTGCCGCCATCGTCAAATCGCTTTGTTTTGCCGCAACCCATCGCTCGCCTTTGGCGGTTTGTTCTTTTTTCCAAAAAGGCGCCCGGGTTTTCAACAAATCGGTCATCTGCCGGCAGGCGTCAAAAGCCGCCCGCCGGTGCGCCGCCGCCGCCCCGACAAATACAATCGCATCGCCGGGCTGCATCTTTCCCACGCGATGGCTGATGCGCGCCGCCGTCAATCGCCATTGTTGTTTTGCCCGCCGGGCGATATCGGCAAGGGCGCGCTCGGTCATGCCCGGATAATGCTCCAAAGTCATCGCCAAAACCCCGCCATCGCCGCGCACCGTGCCGACAAAAAACGCACTGCCGCCGGTTTTGCCCGCCTCGCCGCTTTTGCCGCCTTTGCCGCCTGCGGATAATGCCGCAACTTCGGCGGCGATATCCAAAGGCGCGCGGCTGACGATGACCGAAACCGCCGGAGCGGTTTTAGTAATCGCCGGTTTGGTCGGCGAAGTGTCCGCCGCTTTCCGGTTGTTCATTGCCGCGGTCAAAGCGGTCGCCGCCGGGACGCGGCTGTTGCTGTTGTTTTTCTATCTTGGGCCAAAGGTCATCCAGCCACACGACATTTCCCCACTGCTGCAAGTCGGATGCCATCGTATCCTTAAAGCCGACAATATCTATCGGCACGCCCTGGTCATTGACCGCTTCCAAAGCGCTGTTGAAATCCGAATCACCGGCGCAAAATATCAGCCGCTGCAAGTGCTGGCGGTGCAGCAGTTTGAAGATTTGCGTGACGATGGCGACATCAACGCCTTTTTGGATAAAGCGCTCCGATTGCTGCCCGCATTCGTTGCAGTAGGTGGAAATGCGCTTGGTGTCCATCAGTTTGACGATGAGTTGCGGGCCCGTCGGGTCGGCGGTTTGCAGCCATTTGTTGAACGACATCTGCGCCGGTGTCGGCGAATGCACGCGCGAGTTAAAGTAGTAGGATTCGCCGAAACTCAGCCCCAGATGTTGCTGGATTTCGCGCTTAAGCAGCAGGTAGTCAAAGCGCCCGGGTGTGGATTTGTACAGGTAAGACCCGTCAATCATCCAGATATTTTTTTTAGGCATCATGGTTGTTTTTCCTTTCGTTTTGCGTTAAATTTCCCGCGCCCGCCGCCTCCGCCGGACGCAATGCCGTTAATAATAACACACCTTCGCCGCGCCAAATCCGCGCCAAACGGCACAGGCAAAAATGCGGTGTATAATCCGCCGATGCGCGAAGTTGTTGCGGCGAATGCGGAAAAGGGTGGCGGGGCGCTGGATTGTTTTTTGCGCCTGTCGGATTGTTATCCGCGCGAAGTTATCGCCCGCAAACTTGGCTTGCACAATAACACCCTCGCCCGATGGCGCGAGACGATGAATGTCCCCCGGCATTATGCCGCCGATTTGCGCCGGTTGCTGAACAACGGCAATGCGCCGGCAAACGAACAAGGCAGCGACCGCTATTACACCAAAAAAACAACCGCCGCCGAATGTTGCCAAATGCTGCATAAAACCGCCGCGCAACTGCGGGTGGATTTGTCCGATTATCATTTTATTGAACCCTCCGCCGGTTGCGGCGGGTTTTATGACGAACTGCCGCCAAAGCGGCGTATCGGCGTGGATATTCAACCACTCCGCGAAGGTTTGATACGCGCCGATTATTTGCAATGGACGCCGCCGCCGGATAAAAAATATGTCGTCGTCGGCAATCCGCCTTTTGGCTTGCGCGGGCATTTGGCGCTTTTGTTTATCAATCATTCGGCGCGGTTTGCCGATATGGCGGCGTTTATTTTGCCGCAACTTTTTGCCAGCGACGGCAAAGGCGTGCCGGGCAAGCGCGTGCAAGGTTATCAACTCGCATTCAGCCAAAAACTGCCTTTGGATTCTTTTTATTACCCCGACGGGCGCGATGTCAATATCGCCACCGTGTTTCAGGTATGGACGAAAGTTAACACCCATCACATTCGCCGTCCGCCGCAAAAAACATGCCACTCCTTCGTCCGCGTATATTCGCTTTCGGACGGCGGCACGCCGTCAAGCACGCGCAACAAAAAGATGATAGGCAACTGCGACATTTATTTGCCATCCACTTGTTTCAGCGGAATGCGCGCCTACGGCAGTTTTGCCGAGTTGCCAAACAAGCGCGGCTATGGCATTGTCATCCGCAAAAACAAAAGGGCGATAAAAAAACTGCTCGCCGATAGCGACTGGAAAAAGCATGCGTTTTTATCCACCAACTCCGCCCTTAACCTGCGCCGCAGCATCATAGAACAAGTTGTCGCCGATGGCGGTTATTTTGATGCCTGACGGCGGCATCAAAACACTCTTTCACAAGGCGCTCGGCGCGGCTTTGGAAACTTTGCGCGCCAAAGACAAATACGGCTGGCTTGACGGCGAATTTGCCAAGATACGGCAACTGCAGGCGGACAATCGCGGCGCGGTCGGCGAAGATTTTGTCGTCGCCCTGCTGACGGCGGCGGGCAAAAAAGTCAAACACACCGCGCGCACCGACCCGCAAAACAAGCAATGGGATATTGTCGCCGATGGCATTCGCTTGGAGGTCAAACTCGCCACGATGGGCGCGAGCAGCGCGACTTTTCAGCATGAACATTTGGAAAAAGACCGTCAATATGACGGGATTATTTTCGTGGATGTCGCGCCCGACGACATATACATTATCTGCGTCGCCAAATGCGATATAGATTGGAGCAAACTGCACCGGCGGCGGCATGGTATTGAATACAAATGGGATTGGACGCTGTCCAAAATAAGGGGCAACAAAATGACAACCCTCGCCGACTTCATCGCCGCTTATGACAAAATGGCGCGGCGGATAACAAGCGCAAAAGGATACCGCCGCCCGCCCGAAGAAATATAATGCGGCTGGCGTATCGTTTCGTTAATTCGTAATATGCCGTTGCCGAGGGGGCGGCTGGGGTTAGTTGAAGAATTGCCGGCGCCGGGTTTCCACTTTGGCGGCGGTGGTTTGGTATTGTTGTCCGCCGTGGGTTTGGGCTTTGATGCCCGCCATTGTTGCGGCGAATTGCATTTGCCGCCGCCATTGCCAGCCGCGCAGCATTCCGTGTAATAAACCGGCGCGATAGGCATCGCCGCATCCTGTTGTGTCGGCGGTCTTGCCTGTCATCATCGCCGCGCATCTTATCTCCCCGCCGTCTTTCAACAACAAGCGCGATCCTTCTTCGCCGTCTGTGATGATTATTGCGCCCGCGTAGCGGACGGCGTCTTTTTCGCCTCCGCCCATTGTTGCCAATGCCGCCGCGAACTCTCCGGCATTGAATATCGCGCAGGCGCACATTTCCAATGCCTCGCGCAACTCGTCCGCGCTCAGCAAACTTATCGCCTGACCGGGGTCAAAAACAAAAGGCGTTTTCATTGCAAACAACTCGCGGCTGTGTTTCATCATCGCCGCACCGGCATTTGGCGATACTATCGCCACGGCAATATCTTCGGCGATATCGCCAAGGTTTTGGCGGTGGGAATGAACCGATGCGCCGGGATGAAAAACCGTCATCTGCCCGCCGTTTTCGTCATTCATCACAAAAGCCATCGCCGTCCAGCAATCATCGCGCACCAGAATATGCCGGTCGTCAATGTTGTGTTTTGCCAGATGGGCGCGGTAATCTTGCCAATCTTTTCCCGCCGCCGCCGCCAGCAAAGGCGCATCGCCAAGTTGCGCCAAACCATAGGCGATATTGCCGCCGCAACCGCCAAACACCCGCCGCACATCCGGCGCAAAAAACACCGCACCCGCCGCAGCCGCCTCCAAACCGCCGCAACAATCAAAAATGACATCATAGCAAAACGAGCCGGATACCAGCACCCGCCCGCTTTTTGCCCCGCCGCCGTCAATGCCGCCGATTATTTGTTTTGACATTTGCCCCATTCTATAAGATAATAGCGGTTATGGATTGCGATTTGTTTGTCATCGGCGGCGGCAGCGGCGGCGTCAGGGCGGCGCGAAAAGCCGCCGCAACGGGAGCGGGCGTGATACTCGCCGAAAAAGGCGCGCTCGGCGGCACTTGCGTCAATGTCGGCTGCGTGCCGAAAAAGTTGTTTGTCTATGCCGCCGGTTTTGCCGAAGAAAGCAAACTCGCGCAAAGTTATGGCTGGCAAAATGCCGCCGTCGGCGCGCTCCATTGGCAAACCCTGCGCGACAACAAAAACCAAGAGATAAAACGACTCAACGGCATTTATGACAAACTGCTCGCCGACAACGGCGTGAAGGTTATCAATGCCGAAGCAACTTTGGGCGGCGGCAATGTCGTTTGCGCCGGCGGCAGGGAATACCGCGCCGGGCGGATATTACTCGCGGCGGGCGGCGCGCCGGCGGCGGCAAATATCCCGGGGGCGGAGTTGGCAATGCTGTCCGATGACATGTTTTTTTTGCCGCAGTTGCCAAAGCGCGCCGCGGTCATCGGCGGCGGTTATATCGCCGTGGAGTTTGCCGGTATTCTTGCCGGGCTTGGCGTGGAAACGACCATTGTCTATCGCGCCGATTTGCCCCTGCGCGGTTTTGACGATGATTTGCGCAGGTCTCTGGCGGCGGAAATGGCAAAACACCATATCACCATTCGCAAAGGTTTCGCGCCGTCCGGCTTGCACAAAGACGGCGATAGCGTGCGCATTAGTTTTGACGGCGGCGGCGATGATTTGCATGCCGATATGGCATTGATGGCAACGGGGCGCAAACCGCAAACGGCATCGCTGGGTTTGGACAAAGTCGGCATAACGCCGCGCAAAAACGGCACTTTGGAAGTTGATGACGATTTTGCAACAACGGCAAAGGGCGTTTATGCCATTGGCGATTTGCTGCAAACGCTGGCGCTGACGCCGGTAGCGATTGCCGAAGCGGAAGTGTTTGTCGCCCGGGCTTTTGGCGGTGCGAAGGCAAAGATGGATTATGACAATATCGCCACGGCGGTTTTTTCGTCTCCGCCGCTGGCGACGGTCGGCATGAGCGAACAAGCGGCGCAACAGGCGGGATATAAGGTGCGGGTATATCGCAGCACTTTCCGCCAGATGAAACATTCGCTTGACACAAGCGGCGATGGCGGAATGTCAATGATGAAACTTGTCGTCTCCGCCGATGACAACAAAGTGCTGGGCGTTCATATTGCCGGAAAAGATTGCGCCGAAATGATTCAGGGTTTTGCCGTAGCGCTAAAATGCGGGGCGACAAAAGACGATTTTGACAGCACCATCGGCGTGCATCCGACAAGCGCCGAAGAATTGGTAACAATGCGCTAAACCGCCGCAGACGGCGGCGGCGGTGGTAGAATGCGGACAATGGCAAACGGCGACAAAATGGCGGCGGCACGCGGCACAATGCTCGGCATAACGCTGGGAGATTTGGCGGCGGCAATTGCGGCGCGCCAAAACGCCGATGCCGCAACTTCCTACACCGCGCAACTGCTTGCCGAGGGCGGCGGCGAGCGGCTGATGAAAAAGATTATTGAAGAAGCGGGCGAAGTATCGCTCGCCGCCGCATTCGGGCGGCGCGAACAAGTTGCGGAAGAAGTTGCCGATTTGTGGTATCACACTTTGGTGCTGATGCAAAAATACGGCATTACTTTGGACGATATCGCCGGTATCCTCGCCAAACGGCGCGGGATGTCGGGCATTGACGAAAAAGCCGCGCGGGCGGCAAACACTTCGCGGGGGGAATAACATTATGGGCGCGTTTAGCATCTGGCACTGGCTGATAGTTTTGCTGGTCGTGGTTTTGCTTTTTGGCAGCAAAAAACTGCGCAATCTCGGCGGCGACCTCGGCACCGCCTTTCATGGTTTCAAAAAAGGCATGAAAGGCGAAGAGTCCAAAGACGATGCGGCAACGCTGGCATCATCGTCATCGGCGGACGAAAACAACAAGGACAAATAAGGCGCGGCTTTTTTTGCCGCACATTGCCCGGCACGATTGATGTTCAGCATCAGTTTCGGCGAGATACTGCTAATCGCCACGGTGGGGCTGGTTGTTATCGGTCCCAAGCGGCTGCCGCATGCGGCGCGTTTTGCCGGTCATCTGATAGGCAGAGTGCAGCGGCAGATACAAGGCGTCAAAGCCGATATCAAGCGCGAGATGGATGCGGCGGATGTGCAAGGCATTCGCGAGGAATATCAACAAGCGGCAAGCAAAACGGGCGAAAGCGCCGGTGATATTTTTAAGACCATCCGCCAAACGGCGGCGGATGCGACCGGCGGCATAAGCCAAAGCGCAAATGATAACAAACCCGCCGATGATAAAACGGCGGATAACAAAACAGCGGATAACAACAATATCCCCGCGCAGGACAAAGGCAACTTCCCGCCGCCGCACACCGCGCCGGGCGCAACAAACAAAGCGGATTGACAAATGAGCGAAGCGAAAGAAGACGACGCCAAAGAAGGGCTGCTCGGTCATCTGACGGAACTGCGCACGCGCCTTTTGCGCATTATTTGCGCTTTGCTGGCGGTGTTTGTGGCGGTTTTTCCGTTTGCCGGCGAGTTATATTCGCTGCTTGCCGCGCCGCTTTTGGCGAAGTTATCGCCGGGCGGCGATCTTATCGCCATCGGCGTTTTGACGCCGTTTATGGTGCAATTGACAACGGCATTTTTTGCCGCCGTCGTGATAGCCCTGCCCTATATGTTTTATGAAATATGGAGGTTTGTCGCGCCCGGTTTGTATTCCGGGGAGAAGCGATTGATTGCGCCGCTGGTAATATCCAGCACATTGTTATTTTTTGCCGGAATGGTTTTTGCCTACTTTCTGGTTTTTGAAGTGGTATTCGGTTTTATCGCGGCGGTAACGCCGGAGGATGTTTTGTGGACGCCGGATATCAGCGAGTTTTTGGCATTTGCGGCGGCTTTGTTTCTGGCATTCGGCGCGGCTTTTGAAATGCCGGTAGCGGTTTGGCTTTTGGTGCGAAGCGGCGCGGTGACGGTGGAACAACTCAAAAAAGCCCGCCCCTACATTATCGTTGGCGCGTTTGTGGTAGCGGCGATAGTAACCCCGCCCGATGTCATATCCCAACTTCTCCTCGCCATCCCCTGCTGGCTGCTTTTTGAGTTAGGACTTTTCCTCGCCCCCAAAAAACCCAAACCGCCAAAAGAAAATCAATAGTTTTCTTATCCCCGCGGGCGGCGGCGATAGTTTATTCCCCGACACCGCAAAGCAGGTTGGGAGCGGGGGAAGTTTCTTCGGGAGATGGTTCTTTGTTTAGTGCTTGAATCACACACGGGGCTATGTTGGTTGCGATGATGCGGACGCCTTTGGCTCTGGGGTGTTTGCCGTCCAGTTGCATCAGTTCGGGGTCGCCATAAACATCTTGCAGAAAAAACGGGTATAGCAAAACATCGTGCTTCTTGGATACTTCAATATATGCATTGCGAAACTCCTCTTGATATTTCGGGCCATTGTTGGCGATAGAATACATTCCGGCGATGAGGACTTTTGCCCCGCTTTGTTTTATCTTGTCGACAATTTCATCCAGAAACTCGTGCAAGAGAGGAACCGACGACCCATTCAACATATCATTCGCGCCAAACTCCACAACAACAATATCCGGCTTGTCTTCCAGCATCCAATCGGTGCGGGCGAGTCCATTGGCGGAAGTATCCCCGTCGTTTGCGGCTTTGATAACCGTCGCATTCAGCCCGATACTGAGCAGTTGCTTTTGCAGTTGCGGGGCAAAACCGGCGGCGGCCGGCAAGCGGTAGTTGTTGGACAAACTATCGCCAAAAGCGACAACGACAATCTGCCGGTCATCTTCGGCGCGGGCAAAAGACGCCAAAAACAAACCGGCAAACAAAACAACAAGCGGCAAAAGTATGCGGCGCGAAGTTGCCGTTTTTTTATATTGTAGAATCCGATTTGTCATGCCCGCCGATTCTACACCCCCGCCCGCCGTTTATCTTAGCGGCGTTTGTTTGTCATTTGGCGATGTCAATGTCCTCTCCGGTGTGGATTTTGCCGTCCGGCGCGGCGAAAAGGTCGCGCTGACGGGTCCTTCCGGTGCCGGAAAAACCAGTTTGCTTGCCGTTGCCGCCGGATTGCTTAGCCCCGACAGCGGCATCGTCCGCACTTGCAGTATGGATGTCAATCAAATGGACGAAGACGCCCGGGCAAAAATGCGCCGCGATAATATCGGCGTGGTTTTTCAGCATTTTCATCTTTTGGAATCCATGACCGCCGCCGAGAATGTCGCCCTGCCGCTGGAACTTGCCGGACGCAAAGACGCCGCCGCCATCGCCATGCAATCCCTCGCCGCCGTGGGAATGGCAAACCGCGCCAAACATTTTCCCGGGCAACTTTCCGGCGGCGAGCGGCAGAGAGTCGCCATCGCCCGCGCCTTTGCGCCAAAACCGCAACTTCTCCTCGCCGACGAGCCGACCGGCAATTTGGACTCCGACACCGGCGCGGAGATTATCAATGTGTTGTTTGATTTGGCGGGCGGCGGCGGCACGATATTGTTTATCACGCACAACAACGACATTTTGCCGAGGTTTGACCGCGTGTGCAGTTTGCGCGCCGGGCGCATTGTGGAAGTGTGAGCCCCGTTCGCTTTGTCGTCCGCGCCGAGTTGCGCGGCAAAAAAGAGTTGTTTGCGCTTGCCGCGGCGGCGATGGGTTTTGCCGCGGCGGTGCTGGCTTTGGTGTTGTCGCTTGCCGATTCTTTTGATGTTTCGTTCAATCAATCGGCGCGCGAGTTGCTCGGCGGCGATATGTCGGTGCGCCTGACTCAGCGGGATTTTTCGCAGCGGGAGACACAATGGCTGCGCGAAAACAGCGCCGGCTTTACGCTTGTGCGCGCCGCCCGTGTTTTGGCAAGCGCAAAAGACAATGTCGCCATCGCCCGGCTCAAATCGGTGGATGATGCTTATCCGTTATACGGCGCACTCGCCGTGCGTGATGAAAGCATTGACGCCAAAGGCATTCTTTCGCAACCGCCAAGCGGCGGGGCATATCCCGCCATTGTCGGCGCGGCGGTGTTGGAACAACTTGATATTAATATCGGCGATGTTTTTAGCGCCGCCGGTATGACCTTGCGCGCCGCGGCGATTGTTGCGAAGGAGCCGGATCCTGACCCGACTTTGCTTCTTAATGCGCTCTTGATAATGGTGCATGACAAGCATTTGCGCGCCGCCGATATTATCAGCCCGGGAATGCTGGTATCGCGCTATGCCCGCGTGAAACTTCCGCCGCAAGGCAACGGCGGGCAGTGGCGCGCGCTTTTGGCGGCGGCATTTCCGGATGGCGGCTGGCGCGTGCGCGACAAGTCGGACGCCGTCCCGCGCCTGAAAAGAATCATCAACAACATGCGCGATTTTCTGGCATTGGCATCATTGGCGGCGATGCTCATAGCGGGCGTTGGCATTGGCGGGGCGATGAATGCGTTTTTGGCGGCGCGCATTCGCGCCATTGCGGTAGTCAAAATGCTCGGCGGCGGCGCGATGCTTGTGCGCAAGATATATCTGTGCCTTGCCGCCGTCATCGCCGGCAGCGGCGCGCTTGCCGGTATTGTCATCGGGCAATCGGCATTGTTATATCTGGCGCCGCAGTTGTCGGATTATCTGCCGCTGACATTGACGGCGTTGTGGTCGTGGAATGCATTGGGCAGGACTTTGTTGTCGGCATTTTTGATAAGCGCGGTTTTTGTATTGCCGCCGATAATGCATTACGCCCGGGCAAACCCGCTTGCATTGTTTGGCGGCGGCGCGAGGAGTGATGATTTGCCGCCTTTGTTGTTGGGGGAGAAGTTGTTTATTGCGGCGTGCGCTTTGGCGGCGGCGGCTTTGCTGCCATTGCAGGGGGAGGATAAGATTGTTGTCGCCGGCATCGGGCTGACGGCTTTGTTGTTGCTGGTTTTGGCGCGGCTGATTACCGCCGCCGCCGCAAAGATGGCAAGCGCGACTTCGCCGCCGTTGTCGTGGGGCTTGCTCGCGGTATCGCGCAACCGCAGGCAGAGCATGACAAGCGCGGTATCGCTCGGCATCGGCATTTCGGCGCTTGCCGCCGTGATGAATGTTGAGGGAAACTTTAATGCCGTTGTCAACGGCGCATTGCGGCAGGAAATTCCGGCGATGTATATGATAGGCGTTTTGCCGCAACAAGTTAATCAGTTGCGCGAGATAATCCGCGAAGAAGATGAAAATGCAACCGTCAATGCCGTGCCGATAGTGCGCGGGCGCATAACCCATCTGGCGGGAAAGCCGGTGGCGGAATATACGCCACCGCAGGAACAGCGATGGATATTGCGCGGCGACAGGGGGATGACATGGTCGCCGGATGGCGATTTTGCCCGGCAAAGCGGCGACATTACCGGCGGGACTATTTGGCAGGATGGTTTGGGGGATAAAATCCAAATGTCATTTGACGACGAAGCGGCGCAGGCATTCGGCTTAACCCTTGGCGACGAAGTGCAAGTGAACATTCTGGGGCGTCCGCTGACGGCGGTCATTACCAGTTTTCGGCGCATTACATGGCAGCGTTTGAATATTAATTTTGTGATGATATTGTCAAAGAAACCTTTTGCCAATGTCCCGCACGGCTATTTTGCCGCGGCGTATATGGATGAGAATGCGGCAAGGCGGGCGCAACGAAAAATCGGCGCGACTTTTGCCAATATCACGCCGGTAATAAGCGGCGATGTTTTTGACACGGCGCAAAAGATACTCGGCAATGTCGCCATTTTGTTGCGGGCGGTTACTTTTTTGTTGTTGCTCGGGGCGATGCCGGTTGTTGTCGCCGCGCTTGCCGCAAGTCATCGCCGCAGATTGCGCGATTGTGCGGCGATGCGGCTGGTCGGCGCGCCGACTTCAAAGATAGCGGGGGCGGCAATGGTTGAGATGATATGCACGGCGGTTGTTTGTGTTTTTCCGGCGGTGTTTTTTGGCTTGGCGGCGGGGCGGTTTGTCGTCGGCGAACTTTTCCAACTTCCATGGCAGCCGCATTTGGCAAATGCCGCAATGCTGGTATTGTTGTCGTCATTGTTTTTTGTCGCCCTCGGTGCGATATCCACAATTCGCACAACCCGCATCCCCCCGATAACACTCCTGCGCAACGATTAACTTTGTTAGTTATTCTTTTGCCTTTTGACGAAAAAAGCGCGAAGCGGACAATGGCGGTATAATCGCGGTTATGTTCACTTTACAAGATGGCGCAGCCGCGCCGGATTTTTGTTTGCCCGCCACGGATGGCGGCGTTTATCGGCTTGCCGACTTTGCCGATGCGCCGGTGCTGGTGGTCTTTTTTACCTGCAACCATTGCCCGTTTGTGATTAACTCCGACGAACTGACCCGCCGCAGCGCCGAAGTTTTCGGCAAGCGCGGGGCGCGTTTTGTCGCCATTAATTCCAACAGCGCAAAAACCTACCGCGAGGATGATTTTGACTCAATGGTAATGCGCATGCGCGAGCATAAGTTTCCGTGGTTGTATGCGCATGACGAATCGCAGGATGTCGCCCGGGCTTACGGGGCTTTGCGCACGCCGCATTTTTTTGTCTTTGACGATGCGCGCCGTTTGATATACACCGGGCGCGCCGTGGATAACCCGCTGGATGCCGCCAAAGTTTCCGTTTATGATTTGGACCGCGCTTTGGAAGAACACCTCGGCGGCAAAGCCGTCAGCATCGCGCGCACAAACCCGGTGGGATGCAATGTCAAATGGCACGGCAAAGATGCCAAATGGATGCCGCCCGAAGCGTGCGATTTGGTTTAGTTGCAAAAAAGGGCAAAAGGTTACTTTTCTTTTATCCTTGTGAAATGTCGGTAATGCGCCCGGTTTTATATGTCATTTGTTTGGCGGCTTTGTTTCTTTCCGCTTGCGGCGGCGGCAATGCCGTCAACTTTCGCGATAACGAGTTCAATGCCAATCCGGGGCTGGGCAATATTAATGCCGATGCCGCATACGCGCGGGGATACTTCGGGCAGGGCGTTACCGTTGGCGTCATAGATTCCGGCGTTGTTGCGTCAAATCCCGAGTTTGCCGGCAGGATAGTCCCCGGACGACCGGGGCAAAACGCGACAACAAACGCAATGGGCGACCACGGCACCAATGTCGCCGGGATTATTGGCGCGGCGCGAAACGGAGTTGCCAGCCATGGCGTTGCGCCTTCGGTGCATATTATGCCGCTGCTTTCGGGCGGCAGCGGCGAGAATACTTCCAACGAATCTTTCGAATTCGCCGCCGAGCGGAATGTGCGGATACTTAACAACAGTTACGGCTTTCTCTTTCCCTTTAATGGCATTGACACCGCCACGACGACGACGGTTGCATTTACCGGGCCGGTGCTAAACCAACTTTTGGACGCCCATTCGGGCATATCCAGCAATATCCTTGATAGAACAAGGCGGCGGCTTTCGTCTTTCGCCGGCAGTATGGACGGCGAGGATATGGTTGCGGTTTGGGCGGCGGGTAACGAGATGTGGCAGCCGGGCGGGCAGTTGCCGGTTTTTCGCCTTTCCATCAGTAGCAGCGGCATGTCCACCGTGGGGACTGTCTGGCGCACGCCGGAATATATCATTTCCAACTATGTCATCGGGCTCAGAAGTCATAACAGCGGCGGCAGTGCCGGGCGGTTGTTGATTACCATGCGCACGGGCATAACTTTTACCGCCAATGCGGACGCTTATACGATATCGGCTTTTGTCCCGCACGGCGTGGATGCCTATTCCTGGGCTCCGCGTTATCATCCGCAGTTGCTCGGCAGGTGGCTTGCG
Source organism: Gammaproteobacteria bacterium (assembly GCA_051009015.1). GTDB lineage: Bacteria > Pseudomonadota > Gammaproteobacteria > Tethybacterales > Persebacteraceae > JAHRAH01. The sequence continues at coordinate 16,531 of JBPCWZ010000043.1, forward strand.
GTTATTGCGGTTGATAGCAGGCGCAGCATTGCGGGTTTTTCCAATGCCTGCGGCGCGGCGAAGCACTGGTGTCTTGCCGCGCCGGGCGTGGATATTCCGCTTGTCAGCGGCTCCGTTTTGATAACCGCCAGCGGCACTTCGTTTTCCGCCCCGCATGTCAGCGGCGCGCTTGCATTGTTGAAGAGTCGCTTTCCGCAAATGTCCATGTCGGTTATTGTGCAGATGCTTTTGCAAACCGCCGATGATTTGGGCGAAGCGGGCGTTGACGACATCTACGGGCATGGAATGGTCAATGTTTCCGCCGCCTTGCAGGCGCAAAGCAATACGCGAATGTTAATGGCAAACGGCGCGCCCCTGCCACTTGGCGAAGTGCGACTGCCGCATGCTTTTGCCGATATTGGCGGGCAGATTGGCGGGGTGCATTCCGCGGTGCGCTATTTGGATGATAGGTATTATGATGCGCCCGTTAATGTGGATATCGCCGCCGCGCCGAAGTTGTCGCCGATGCGCGCGGTTGATAACTTGTGGGATGATGATGGCGGCGGTATTAATAATAGCGATATTGACAATGCCAACTTTTTCGTGCGCCGTCAGGGCAATGGCGCTTTGCGCGCCGCCGGGGGCAACTATCATCAACTGCAGTTGCGGCATCATTGGTTTGGCGATGCGCCGGTTTGGAATGCTAATAATGATAATGACGGCGGCAGCCGCCCGTTTTTCTTTTCCGCCGCCGGAGGGAGAAGTTCCGAAGTTATCTGGCAGTTTGACGACAGCGCGGGCATCTTCGCCGCCCGCGGCAACGAAGCAAATGGCGATTACCGCCAACTTGGACTAAGATGGCAAAGACAAAGCGTCAGGTTGCATTTTTCATCCGCCCTTTCGCACATTCGCGAAGACGACACGCTGCTCGGCGGCAAGTTTGGCGGGGCGATGCCGCTTGTCAATGGCGGCAAAACACGGATGGCGGAAGTATCGGCAAAATGGCAACTGCACCAAAGCGGCACTAACAAACTGCATCTATTCGGCAACTATCAACATGCGGATACCGATGCCGATATCGGCGGTTTGGCATCGGGCATTTCGGGTTTGCAAGCACGCGGATGGCAAGCGGGAATAACGGCGGATGGCATATTTCGCGGCGGCGACAAGTTGCGCTTTGCCTTCGGCGAAGAG
>JBPCWZ010000044.1:0-16342 GCA_051009015.1 Gammaproteobacteria bacterium
TTACGGCGCATTAATGCCGTGTTTGCGGAGGATATCGGACAGGGCGATTAGCGACATTCCGGTAATGGCAGTCGGGTCGCCGCCTTCTATGTTGCACAGCAGTGTTATGCCCAAACCCTCCAACTGCGCGCCGCCCGCGATATCAAAAGACGGTTCCAAACGCACATAACGCAAAACTTCGGCATCATTCGCTTTGCGCATTACCGCCCGATGCGTTGTTAATGCGCTTGTGCTTTTGCCGCCAAAGCGGACGCTCAGCGCCGTGTAAAAAACAAGCCGGACGCCGCGCATCTTTTTCAGTTGCGCTATCGCCCGCGCGCGGGTGCCGGGTTTGTCAAATATCTTGCCGTTGCCGCCGATGGTTTGGTCGCCGCCGATAATCAATGCATCCGGATAGTCGCCTTCCAGCGATACCGATTTTTGTTCGGCAAGGCGCAAAGCCCGCGCCGCCAAAGGTTCGCCGTCAATATGACGCTCGTCGCAATGCGGCGCGGCGCAAACAAAAGGCAACCGCAGCCGCTCCATCAGCATCCGCCGATGGCGGGATACCGATGCCAAAATAACTTTCGGCTTTGCTTTCATCGTTGTTATTCTATCGCGGGTGTATTAAAATAGCGTTATGGGAAAGATTACCGGCTTTTTGGAAACCGCCCGCGCCGAGTTGCAAACCGCGCCGCCGCCCGAGCGCGTCAAACACTACGGCGAGTTTGTCTTGCGCCCTTCCTCCGCCATTGTCGGCGAGCAGGCGGCGCGATGCATGGATTGCGGCATTCCCTTTTGCCAAAGCGGCTGCCCCATCCACAACTGCATCCCCGATTGGAACGACCTCGTCCATAACCAAAACTGGCGGCGGGCGCTTGATGTCTTGCACTCCACCAACAACTTCCCCGAATTTACCGGCAGGGTTTGCCCGGCGCCGTGCGAAGCCGCCTGCACACTTAATATCAATGACGACCCGGTAACCATCAAATCGGTGGAATGCGCCATTATTGACCGCGGCTGGAAAGAAGGATGGGTAATGCCGCAGTTGCCGGCGCACAAAACCGGCAAGCGCATCGCCGTTGTCGGCTCCGGTCCGGCAGGTTTGGCATGTGCCCAGCAACTTGCCCGCGCCGGACACGGCGTTGAAGTGTATGAAAAAAACGAGCGCTCCGGCGGTTTGTTGCGCTTTGGCATTCCCGATTTTAAGATGGAAAAACTGCCGATAGACAGGCGCATAGAACAAATGACCGCCGAAGGCGTGGTGTTTCATAACGGCGTTTGCATCGGCGCGGCGGGCGGGATGCCGGCGGGGCAACTGCATAATGATTATGATGCCGTTGTGCTTGCCGGCGGTTGTGAAATGCCGCGCGATTTGCCGGTGGCGGGGCGGCAACTTCGGGGGGTGCATTTTGCAATGGAGTTTTTGCCGCAACAAAACCGCCGCGTTGCCGGTTTGGATGTCAAAACGCCCGACATTCTCGCCGCCGGTAAAAATGTCATCGTCATCGGCGGCGGCGATACCGGCTCGGATTGCATTGGCACTTCCAATCGTCAGGATGCTTTGGCGGTGCGACAACTGGAACTAATGCCGCAACCGCCGGAGTGTGAAAACAAGGATATGGTTTGGCCCGACTGGCCCCTGAAAATGCGCACTTCGTCGTCGCACGAAGAAGGTTGCGGGCGCGAATGGAGCATTACCACAAAAGAACTTATTGACGATGGCGATGGAAATGTTTGCGCCCTGCGCGCGGCAAGAGTGGAATGGCAGGGCGGGAAGATGACGGAAATGCCCGACTCGGCTTTTGACATTCCCGCCGATTTGGTGCTTTTGGCGATGGGTTATGTTTCGCCGGTGCGCGCCGGAATGCTGGAAGAGTTGGCTTTGACTTTGGATGCGCGCGGGAATGTGCAGACCGAAAACTACCGCTCGTCAATGGACAATGTTTTTTGCGCCGGTGATATGCGCCGCGGGCAATCGCTTGTTGTTTGGGCGATTCGCGAAGGGCGGCAGTGTGCGCGCGCCGTGGATGCCTACTTGAATGGCAAAAGCCATCTTGCCGGTTAGCCGACAAACCGGCAAACCGCAACAAAAAGCCAAAAGATTATTTCATCACTTCGGCTATCGCCGTTGCCATCGTTTCCGGCGCGGGCATTGACACGGTAACATTGCCAAAACCGCGCATTCTGGCGGCATCCATAATGCTCGGATGGATGACAAAAAGCGGAAGTTCTTTCAGCCAGCGGTTGTCGGGCGCGGTCATCTCTTCCATATAAAGCAGCGTTTCCGCGCTGTATGCGACCGCCGCGCCGAGTTGCCCCGATGTGCCCATTACCGATATGCCGCTGTCGCCTTTGGGCGCGACTCTGCGGTATAGCGGGATTGTGGTGATTTTCGCCCCCTGCCGCACAAGCGCGCGGCAAAGCGCCGGAGACAAACTCTCCGGGTCGTCGCCGCGCAAGCCGCCGAATATGGCGATTTGTTTGTTTGCCGGGCGCGATAGCATCGGGTTGTGCAAAAGGGCGGGGGTGTCGCCGACATTTTGCGGGCAGACAATCTTGGCAAATGATTTGCCCAGCGCGTTTTTGGTTGCGCCGCCTATCGCCATTGCCGGCGGATGGGCGATGGTTTTTTCGGCAACCATGGCAAAGCGCCGCGCCGCTTCGGCGCTGACAAAAAGCGCGACGAAATACCGGCGCGGGTTTGTCAAAAAGCGCTCCAACAGGCGGGTGTCGCCATAATCTTCTATGTTGAGCGCCGGCTGCACAATCGTTTGCAAGCCGCGCCTTTGCAGCGCTTCGGCGAGGGCGGTTGATTTTTCAAGGGGACGCGTTATCCAGATATGCATTGTTGTTTTCTCCTTATTGCAGTTGCCGCGCTTTTTGCCGCGGCGGTTGGTGTTGAACTTGTTGCGCTTGCATAATGCAGTTTGCCGCCAAAAGCATGGCAGACCGACATGCGGATATTTCCGCCCTCAATCCGGGCGTGCGCGCCCAAAGGAGTATGACAATCGGCATTCATTTGCGCGGCAAAGAATCTTTCGGCGCGCGCGCGCATCGTTGCATTATCATTGCCGAGTTTGGCGAGAGTGTTGATTAATCCGTCATTATCCGCCAAACATTCAATGCCGATTAAACCCTGACACGATGCGGGAACAAAAACATCGGGCGGAAGATATTCGGTTATCAAATCGCGCAAGCCAAGGCGGTGCAAACCGGCGGCGGCAAGGATAAGCGCATCGCATTCGCCGCCGCGCATTTTTTTCAGGCGCGTGCCGATATTGCCGCGCATTGGCACAATATGAAAATGCGGCGCAACATCTAAGGCAATGGCGGCGCGGCGCGGGCTGCAAGTGCCGATGCGCGCGCCTTTTGGCAACTGCCGCCATTTTGCGCCGCTTGCCGATATCAAAACATCGCGGGCATCTTCGCCAAAGCCAACCGCAGCCAAAACAAAATCATCCGCCACCGAACATTCCATATCCTTTAAGGAATGCACGGCAAAATCGGCATTTCCCGCGCTAATGCTGTTTTGCAAAGCGCGGACAAAAAGCATTTTGCCGCCAATGTCCGCCAAAGGTTTTTCGCTTGTGTCGCCTTCGGCGGTAATGCCGACAATATCGGCGGCAAAACCATAACGCTCTTTCAATGCCGCAATAACCGCCCGGGTTTGTGCCATCGCCAGCGGGCTTTTGCGCGATGCCGCCCGCAGTTTTGTTTTTGTCATCGCCACAACAACAACGCCGCCGCAAGCGCGGAAACAAAAGCAATCAATCGCCATCTTCTCCTGCTCGCCCGCAGTTTTGTTATCTTGCCGCCGTCATTGTATTCTGCGTTTTGCATCTGTCGCATCCACATTCTTGCCAGCGGCGGCAAATCGCGGGCGATGGCGGCGATATCCGGCATTTGCCGCCGCAACAAAACAGCATTCCGGCGGACGCCAAACTGCCGCGCCGCCCACTTCTCCAAAAAAGGTTTTGCGGTATCCCACAAATTAATATCCGGGTCCAGTTGCCGCCCCATCGCCTCAACATTAAGCAGGGTTTTTTGCAGCAGAGTCAGTTGCGGCTGCACTTCCAGCCGGAAAGCGCGCGCGGTATTAAACATCTGCATCAGAAGTTTGCCGAACGAAATATCTTTTAGCGGCTTGGCAAAGATTGGCTCGCACACGGCGCGAATCGCCGCTTCAAACGATTCTATGCGCGTGTCCGGGGGAGTCCACCCCGCCTGAACATGCATCTCGGCAACGCGCCGGTAATCGCGATTAAAAAACGCTATCATATTGCGCGCCAGATATTCCTTGTCAATATCCGACAACCTGCCGACAATGCCGTAATCAAAAAGCACAAACTCTCCGCCGTCGCCAACGCGGATATTGCCCGGGTGCATATCGGCATGAAAAAAACTGTCGCGAAACACTTGCGTGAAAAACAAATCCACCCCTCTTTTTGCCAGCGACTGCAAGTTATGACCTTTGGCGCGCAGCGCGTTAATATCCGATATCGGCGTGCCGGACAAAAAATCCATCACCATCACATCGCGGCTGCACCATTGCCAATAAACGGACGGGGCTTTCAATCCGGCGTCATTGCCAAAGTTGCGCCCGATTTGCGCGCAGTTTGACGCTTCCATTATCAAATCGGTCTCTTCGTCCAAATGTCCGGCAAACTCCTCCACAACCGCGCGCGGGCGAAGTAATCTGCCGTCTTTTAATGCATATTCCAAAAACGCGGCGGCGGTTTTCATCAACTCCACATCGCGGTGTATTTGTTTGCGAATGCCGGGGCGCAGTATTTTTACGGCGACATCATCCTTTGCGTCAATCAAACGGGCGCGATGCACCTGCGCGACCGATGCACTGCCGACAGGAGCAAAATCAAACCCGGCAAAAATAGAATCCAACGGCGCATCATAAACCTTGTGCAAGGCGGCGCGAATGATATCGGCATTTTCCGGCGGCACTTGTTCCTGCAGTTTTTCCAACTCGGCGATATATTCCGGCGGCAGCAAATCGTGCCGCGTGGACAAAAACTGCCCGAACTTGACAAAGATGGGACCCAGTGATTCCAATGCCATGCGCAGCCGCTGCGCCGCCGAATGCGAAAACCGCCGCCAATAAAACAACCGCCGCAACAAACGCAAAAACCGGCTATTGACATTCGGCGGAATCAATTGTTCCAAGCCGAATCGCCAAACAATGCGAACAATAGTCCAAAACCGCAACATCGTTATGCCGTCAGTGCTATGCGCCGTTAATAATCGGTTCTTTCGCCGGCGCCTCGCGCAGGGATGTCGCAAGGGTTGTATTTGCCGCCTCTTCGCGCCTTTTTTGATTCATCGCACTATCTCAATTCGCATTTCGCTTTGTCTGCCGATTATACATTACCACGCCGCCGCCATTGCCAAAAATCGCCCGAAAGCGCAAACCGCCTTTTTTCGCCGGTATTATCCGCCGATGATGGCGCGGATGAACTCTGCCGCGCGGGCGAGTTTGTCTTCGTCAATGCCGGTTGTTATGCCGCGCCGGTGCAAAAAGCGCGCGACTTTTTCGGTAGCGACATTTCCCGGCGCACCGGGGGCAAAAGGACAGCCGCCCAAACCGCCAATGGCGGCGTCTATTTTTACCACGCCGCATTCCAATGCCGCCGCGATATTGTCAATCGCCGCGCCGCCGGTGTCGTGAAAATGCCCGGCGACAGCCGACATCGGGATTTGTTTGCCCGTCTCGCGCAGTAGTTTTCTGACATCTTCGGGTTTGCCGCCGCCGATGGTGTCGGCGAGGGATATCTCGTCGCAACCGATACTGAAAAGCCGCGCCGCAACTTCCGCCGCAAATGACGGCGAAACCGCGCCCTGGTAAGGGCAAACAATCGCCGTGGAAAGATAACCGCGCACGCGCAAGCCGCGCTTTTTGGCGGCGGCGATTATCGGGGCAAATGTTTGGATGCTTTCGTCAATTGTGCAGTTGATATTCTTTTTGACAAATGATTCGGAAGCGCCTGTAAAAACGGCGATTTCGCCGATAGTATCCGCCGCCAATGCCGTTTGCAAACCGCGATGATTTGGCACAAGCGCGGAATAACAAACGCCGCCGCCTTTTGGCAAACCGCCGATGACGGCGGCGGCATCAGCCATTTGCGGGACTTTTTTTGCCGATACGCATGCCGCGACTTCAATGCGCGAAAGGTTGCCGGCGGCAAGTTTGTTTATCAGGCGCAACTTGTCGGCGGTTTTGACAATGTGCTTTTCGTTTTGCAGCCCGTCCCGCGGTCCGACTTCTATGATCTCAACCGCCGCCGTCATTTGTTATTTTCGCTTTTGCCATCTTTGTTATTGATGCGCGCCAAAACCGCACCGGCGGAGACGACATTTCCCGCTGCGCATTCCATCGTTTTAACAATGCCATCGTGCGGGGCTTCTATCACAATATCCATCTTCATCGCTTCCATAACGATAATCCCATCGCCGCCGCAAACAACATCGCCGCTTTGTGCCATTACTTCGCGGACAATGCCGGACATCGGCGCGATAACAATACCGCCGCTTTTGCCATCCGCCGCCGCCATATCATTGGCAATTGGCAACTCGCCCAAGCGAAAGGTTAGCGATATGCCGCCGCAAAAAACATTAACAACATCATCGGCGGCAATATCGCACTCGGCAAAAGCATTACCGCCGCCGCTTTTGCCGTCATCGGTTTCATCGGCTATTTCGGTTATTTGCGCGCCAATGCCGCCATGGCAAATACGGCAGTTTTTCAATACCATCGCACCATTGTCATCGTCAATGCGGCATTCGTCGCCATCCATCTGCAAGCGGCAGCGATAGCATTCGTCATCATCGCGCAAAACAACAAAGGCGCGGCGGCAAGTATCATTCAGGCGAAAACCGGCGGCGGGGCAGGGTGCCTTTATGGCAAAATAAGCGGCGGTAAGAAAAGCCGCCCGCCGCCGTCTTTTTCGCACAATAACAAGCGCATCATCATAAACATTTTCGGCGCTTGCCGTAAAAGTCGCACCGGCGGCAAAAGGCGCGCTTTCGGCGAGGGCGGCGATGAATGCGGTGTTTGTCGCAATGCCGTCAATGCGCGTTTTTGCCAATGCCGACAAAAGGCGCTTTCGGGTTTGTTGACGGCTTGCGCCGGTCGCGATGATTTTGACAAGCATGGAATCATATTCGCCGCCGACAACTTCTCCGGCGCAAATGCCGCTGTCGGTTCGGATGCCGGGAAGTTTTGGCATGTGATATGTTGTTATCACGCCCGCCGCCGGCATAAGTTTCCGCAATGGGTTTTCGGCGCAAATACGCGCTTCCATCGCCCATTTTGGCGCATCTTCCGGCGGCGTCAGGGTCGCAGGCAATAACTCCCCGGCGGCAATGCGCAGTTGCCATTCAACCAAATCAATGCCAAACAACTCTTCCGTTAGCGGATGCTCCACTTGCAGCCGCGCGTTTATCTCCAAAAAATACAACTTGCCGCTGTCTTCGTCAAGCAAAAACTCCGCCGTTCCCGCGTTTTCATATTTTGCCGCCCGGGCGATTTTTAGCGCGCAGGAATGCAACTCTTGCCTTTGTTTTTCGCTCAATGAAGGGGCGGGCGATTCTTCAAGTATCTTTTGATGCCGCCGCTGCATTGAACAATCGCGCTCGCCAAGGGTGTGGATGGTTTTGTTTTTGTCGGCGAGAATCTGCACTTCCAAATGCCGCGCCTTTGGCAGGTATTTTTCCGCCAATAATGCGCCATCGCCAAAAGCGTTTTTGGCTTCGCGCTGCGCGCTTTTCAGCATTGTTTGCATTTCGGCGGCATTTGCAACAATGCGCATTCCGCGCCCGCCGCCGCCCGCCGCCGCTTTTAGCATTAGCGGATAACCGATAGTATCGGCAATAATACCGCCGCCGCTTTTGATATTGACCGGCAAGCCGGGCAAAATGTGCACACCCGCTTTTTGCGCCAATTGACGGGCGCGGATTTTGGATGCGGCAACTTGCATAACTTGCGGCGGAGGTCCGACAAAAGCAAAACCGGCATTCAGACAAGCGGCGGCAAAAGCCGGATTTTCCGACAAAAACCCGCACCCGGGATGCACCGCTTGCGCTCCTGTTTGTTTGGCGATATCAACAATGGCGGCGATATCCAAATAGGGAATGCTTGCCCCGCCCGCCGGAAGTGGCAAAGCGATATCGGCAAGGCGGGTATGCAATGCGCCGCTGTCGTTTGGCGCATATATGGCGATGGTTTGCATGCCGAGTTTTTGCGCCGTGCGAATAATGCGGCATGCTATCTCGCCCCGGTTGGCGATGACAATGCGCTTAAACATTGTTATCCCACTTCGGCTTTCGCTTTTGCAAAAAGGCGTTTAATCCTTCGCGCCCTTCAACACTTGCATTTGCCGCCGCCAAAAGCATCGCCGTCTTTGCCGACAATGCGGAAGTAATGGGACGCCCGGCAACTTCGCCCGAAAGCGCTTTGGCTTTTGTCATTGCGCCGGGGGCGTTTTGCCGCAGTTGTTTGATAAGCACATTTGCGCCGTGCGACAAATCATCAATCACTTCGTGCGCCAAACCAATGTGCGCCGCTTTTTGCGCATCCATTACTTCGCCGCTGATAAAATATCTGCGCGCCGAACGCACACCGATGGCGGCGATAACATACGGACTAATGACCGCCGGTATCAAACCCAGCCGCGTTTCGCCAAAACAAAACTTCGCCGAAGAATGGGCAAAGCAAATATTGGCAACCGCCGCCAAACCAATACCGCCGCCATAACAAGCGCCTTGCACAAGGGCGATTAATGGTTTTGGCATTTGATATAAAGCGCGCAAGGTTTCGGCAAAAAACCGCGCTTGCTTTAATCCCTCCTGCCGTGTCGTCTTTGCCGCCAGCCATTTGGCATCGGCACCGGCGCAAAAATGCTTGCCTTCGCCGCGGATAAAAACCGCCCGCGCCGGTGATTTTTTGGCTTCTTTTGCCGCCGCCGCCAAATCTGTTATCGCGCTCCAATCAAGCGCGTTTGCAACTTGCGGGCGCGATAACACAATCCATCCGATGCCGTCATCCGACATTGAAAATTTAATAGCCGGAGTATTCATCGTCATTACCGCTTACATTCTAAAAACGCCAAAGCGCGTTTCTTTTTGTTTTTTGCCCGCGCATGCGGCAAGGGCAATCTGCAGCACTTCGCGCGTTTGTGCCGGGTCAATAATGCCATCGTCCCACAATCTTGCCGAGCCGTAAAACGGATGGCTTTCGCGGTCAAACTGCGCGGTTATTTCTTTTGTCATTCTCGCGCTTTGCGCCGCCGTCAGTTTGGCTTTTGCCGATTTTACCATGCGCATAACGCCCGCCGCCTGTTCGCCGCCCATGACCGCAACGCGCGCCGAGGGCCAGGCAAACATAAAATCCGGGTCAAAAGCCCGCCCGCACATTGCATAGTTTCCCGCGCCATAACTGCCGCCGATGACAAGCGTAATCTTCGGCACCTGCGCGCAAGCAACCGCCGCCACCATTTTCGCGCCGTGTTTGGCGATGCCTTCGGCTTCAAACTTCGCACCGACCATAAAGCCGGTAATGTTTTGCAAAAACAACAACGGCACCTGACGCTTGCAAGCCAACTGCACAAAATGCGCGCCTTTGTTTGCCGACTCGCAAAACAATGCGCCGTTATTTGCCAAAACGGCAACAAGCATTCCGCCAATGCGCACAAAACCCGCCAGCAGTGTTTCGCCGTATTTCGGTTTGAACTCGTCAAATGTGGAATCATCGGCGAGTCGCGCCAGCACCGCCCGCATGTCAAAAGAACGGCGCAAGTTCATCCCGACAATGCCATATAACTCCTGCGGCGGATGTTTCGGCTTTGGCGCTTGCAAGTCAATCGGCGATGATGCAAAAGGGGCGGGCGGCAAAGTGGCGATAATATTGCGCGCTTTTATTAATGCCGCCGTTTCGCTTTCGGCGTAATGATCGGCAAGCCCCGATGTTTGCGCATGCATTGTTGCCCCGCCCAATGTTTCGGCATTTGCCTTTTCGCCGGTAGCGACTTCCACCAAAGGCGGGCCCGCCAAAAAAACCGTCGCTCCTTTTGCCATAATGCATTCGTCCGCCATCGCCGGAATATACGCGCCGCCCGCGGTGCAGGAACCCAGCACAACCGCCAACTGAAAAATACCCTCCGCCGACATTTGTGCCTGATGACGAAAGATGCGCCCGAAATGCTCGCGGTCGGCAAACACTTCCGCTTGCCCCGCCAAATACGCGCCCGCCGAATCAACCAGATAAATGCACGGCAAGCGGCAACTGCGGGCTATCTCCTGCGCGCGCAGGTGTTTTTTGACCGTCAGCGGATAATACGCGCCGCCTTTGACCGATGCATCATTGGCGACAATCATGCACGGGCGTTTCATCACCCAGCCAATACCGGCGACCAAACCGGCGGCGGGCAGGGGGGTATTATCATAAACTTGATACGCTGCAAGTTTGCCAATCTCCAAAAACGCGCTGCCGGTATCCAAAAGCGCGTCTATGCGCGCGCGGGCGGTCATCTTGCCCGGGCGTTTTTTGTTTGCGCCGCCGGATTCTATTTGCGCCGACAACTGACGAAGTTGTGCCGTTGCCGCCCGCAACTGCTTGTCGTTTTCGGCGAAGTGTTTGTTGGCCGTCATCATTCTTAATTTTCGTCAAGCAACTGCCGCGCTATGAGCATTCGGCGGATCTCAGAAGTTCCCGCGCCTATCTCGTAGAGTTTGGCATCGCGCAATAATCGCGCCGCCGGATATTCCTCGCTGTATCCGTTTGCGCCAAGTATCTGCACCGCATCGCCCGCCGCCCGGCTTGCCGCTTCGGCGGCAAACAATATCGCCCCGGCGCAATCGGCACGCGATACTTTGCCATTGTCGCAATCGGCGGCGACAGAATAGACCAAAGCCCGCGCCGCCGAAAGCGAAGTTTTCATATCGGCAAGTTTGGCGCGAATCAACTGATAATCGCCAATGGCGCGCCCGAACTGCCGCCGCTCTTTGGCATAAGCCAAAGACAACTCCAAACACGCCGCCATAATCCCCAAAGGTCCCGCCGCCAAAATAAGCCGCTCAAAATCCAAACCGCTCATTAACACCGACACGCCTTCGTTTTCCGCACCGAGGATATTCGCCGCCGGCACCCGGCAGTTGTCAAACAACAATGCGCCGGTCGCCGAGCCGCGCATGCCGAGTTTGGCGATCTTTTCGCCGGATGAAAAGCCGCCCATTCCGCGCTCTGCGATGAAAGCGGTAATGCCGTGTTGTTTTTTGTCCGGCGCGGTTTTGGCATAGACAACGACAACATCGGCATCCGGCGCATTGGTTATCCACATCTTTTCGCCGTTCAGCACATAATCGCCATCGGCATTTTTCACCGCGGCAAGTTTCATAGATACGACATCCGACCCCGCGCCGGTTTCGCTCATTGCCAGCGCGCCGACATATTCGCCGCCGATTAACTTCGGCAGGTATTTGCGCTTTTGGGCGTCATTGCCGTGGCGGACAATTTGATTAACGCACAAGTTGGAATGCGCGCCGTAAGAAAGCCCCAGCGATGCCGATGCGCGGCTGACTTCTTCCATAATCGCGCAGTGGGCGGAGTATGTCAGCGCCATTCCGCCAAACGCCTCGCCGGCAGTCGCGCCGAGCAAACCCATCCCGCCCATCTGCCGCCACAAATCGCGCGGCACTGCGCCATCGGCTTCCATCCGCCGCACGCGCGGCAAAACCGCCGCAACAACAAACCGCCGCACGCTCTCGCGCAACTTGTCAATATCCCCGCCGCCTGCCATTTTCTCGCGGTATTTTATACGCTATTGACATTTTATACGCTATTTTGCCGCCGGAGTGTTATAATGGAGCCATGTCAAATCCCGCACATTCCAAAACGCGCGGCGGCGGCTTCCGGGCTTTCGCCCATTTTATGGGCTTTCGCATCGTGCCGGTTTTTCTTTTCCTCGCCGCCTTGATGGTCAGCGGGCTGAAACTGGCCTCCGGCGAGATACTTCTGGGGATCGCCGACCAAATTGGCGATATCACTTTCAAACTGGTGCCAAAGGACTGGCTGATAGTCATCGTCATGACCATCATCGCCATGGTGCTTTTGTTTGCCGGGGTGGTGTTCAGCCCGCGCCCGAAGTATGTAATGAAAGAAGCGGCGGCGGCGATCCCCGCCAGCAAATGGCGGGACGGCGTCAAGATAGACAAGACCAAATGCGCGCGGAGTCAATGCCGCGGGATGCGTCTTGCCGGCAAGCTTTTATGCCCCGAATGCACGAGCGAATGGAAAAGGCAAACCCCCCTGCGCTGCGCCGAATGCGGCGACGAAAACATCAACCAAAACACAAACACCCCGCTTTGCAAACTATGCCATCAAAGATGGCTGGATACATAACAGCGGATTAGCCCTATGGGCTTTTTCACAAATCTCAAAAAGCGTAGAGGCGTCGGGCTTGGCGGCGCGGTGTTTCTTTATGGCTTGTTGCGCGTTGTGCCTTTGCTGCTTGTCATAGCCGCCATTTTATTCGCGGCGGCAAAGATGCTTTTTGCCGAATTTGAACCCGTTTCCGCCCGGCTGCCGGATTGGACGGGTTTGATAGCATTGTTTTTCGGCGGCATTGCACTTTCCATTGTCGGGGCATTGTCTGAAGCGCGCTTCAGTGATTTGGCGGAAAAAGACGAAGCGGCAAAAACCGGCAAGGCGAAAAGCCAGCCGTCCGCAGAGCAGGGCGGCGCAAAGCCATCTGCAATTGATGGCAACAACCCTCCTTGTGTGCGAAAAGAATGCTCGCGAAATGGGAAAATTCCATCACAACCGCTATGCTCTATATGCCATTCGCATTGGGAAAAACAAAAACCTTTGTGCTGTGCAAAATGCGGTTATAAGCACACCAACCGCCCGCTTTGTAGGTTGTGCTATAGCAAATGGCGGAAAGAAAACGCCTCGGCAGATTCCGCGACCGCATCCGCGAATGACTTTCGCAAAAAGTATCCGGCAAAATACCGCGCCGATGTCGGCTATGAGGTGGACAGCAAAGCGGAAGTGATAATAGGCAACTATCTCCACAACCGCGGCATTAAACACACTCGCGGGCGCAAACTGCCGGTGGAGGAAGATTTTTATTGCGATTTCTACCTGCCGGAAAAGCAGGTTTATATTGAGTATTGGGGGCTGGACGACCCGGAATACCTCCAAAAGAAAACCGACAAGTTGGCGGTGTATAAAAAATACAACTTCAAATTGATACAACTGCACGATGCCGAAGTGCAAAACCTTGACGACCACATGCCGCGCTTGTTGCGGCAGTTTGGTATTAAGGTTTCTTGACAAACGCCGCCCGTTGCGTCATTCCGCCCCTGTCTTTTCGGGGGTTATCAAAATCCCCGCGCTATAAGCGCCGTGTCCGGGCGAGCGCCGCGCCCAACTTTCGCCGCATCCCCAATCCGCCCATTTGACGCGCTTAATGGCAACGCCTTTGCGCTTCGCATATGCCTTGACGCGCTTGCACACTTGCGAGTAGGGCGCGGTAATGGAAAAGCGCAGTATTGCGGCGGGCTTTGCGTTCTTGCGCTTGGGCGATATAAACACCGCCAAACTTAAGCCCGGTTGCTTTTCGCCCATTTCTTCCTCTTCCGCCCAATCTTCGGCGGCTTGAAAAAGGAGTTCGTTTTCCGCCCACTCGTCGTTAATGTGGGCGACAAACCACTCCTGTCGTCCTTCCAGTTCGGCAATGGCATCATCCACGGCGCATTCGCCCAAGTCGGCGTTGTCATCTTTTGCCGCCTGTTTTTGCGATGCAAAGATGTCGGTGCGCGCCACACTAACGGCAAACGGGTTATGTGCTTTGTTTTTCATTTCGGGTTTCTCCTTGTGGTTGCATTGTTTACATAATATAAAGTATACCACAATCAGCGGATAGCGGATTAAAGCCGCCGCCCGCTGCTATTTGGCGATAATACATAACTTCGCATAATTTATATTATGTAAAGTTTGGTAATTTGTTGTTATGGAATGCGGATATGGCGTTTATGTTGGCGTTTGTCTGCTATCCCCCCCTTTTTGTCAATGCCGCCGGAGGATTTGGATAATGCGCGAATGGGCGGTGCTTGTGCGACAATTAACGGGTTATGACGGCGCGAAAGAAAGTTGTTATTGTTGCATTGGTGCTTTTGGCGCTTGCCGCCGCGTTTTGGCGGGCGCCGGTCAGTATTGCTTTCGGCTTTGATTTTGGTTTTGGCGGCGATATCGGCTCGCGGCTCAAAAGCATAACGCTCGCCGATGAAGGTTTGACTATTGGCATTTTTGCCGATGCGTTGCCAAAAGCGCGGCAGATTGCCATCGGCGGCGAAGGTTGGGTTTTTGTCGGCAGCCGCGCGGATAGTGTTTATGCCCTGCGCGACAAAGACGGCGACGGCATCGCCGAAGACAAGCGCATTATTGCCAAAGGTTTGCGCGCCCCGCATGGCGTTGCTTTTGGCGGCGGCGATTTGTATATCGGCGAGATCCCGCGCGTGCTGGTCGTGCGCGATGTCATCGGCAAACTGAAAAGCGGCGCGGCTATCATGCCCGAAGTTTTTATTGACGGCTTGCCGTCCGATGGTCATCATGGCGTCCGTCATCTGGGCATCGCGCCCGATGGCAAAATGCTTTATGTATCATTCGGCGTCCCGTGCAATATCTGCAAACCGGAGAATGACCTTGCCGGAGTTATCCGCCGTTATTCGTTATCCGCCCCCGCCTTGCTTATCTATCCCCCCGTCCCCCTTATGGCGACAGACGGCGAAGTTTATGCCCGCGGTTTGCGAAATGCCGTGGGTTTCGCATGGCATCCGCAAACAAAAGTGTTATGGATAACCGACAACGGCAGAGATTGGCTCGGCGATGATTTGCCCGGCGATGAACTCAATCGCGCGCCGGTTGCCGGAATGCATTTTGGCTTTCCCTATTGTCATCAGGGCGATTTTCCCGACCCTGAGTTTGGCGATGAAAAACCATGCGATGAATTCGCCGCCCCTGCCCTGCTAACCGGCGCGCATGTGGCAAATCTGGGAATGGCTTTTACCAAAGACGGCGATGCTCTTATTGCTCTGCATGGCTCTTGGAATCGCAGTGTCAAAGTCGGCTATTCCGTCCGCCGCGCGCGCATCAAAGACGGGCGGGTGATAGATTATGAAGATTATGCCAAAGGATGGCTGAGCGATAACGGAAGTGTTTGGGGGCGTCCGGTTGATATTGCGATTTTGCCCGATGGCGGCGTTTTGGTATCGGACGATAATGCCGATGCCGTTTATATTATCCGGCAACAATGAGCGAAGCAAAAGTCAAAACCCCGGCGCAAGTGGAAAAGATGCGCATTGCCGGAAAACTTGCCGCCGGTGTGCTGGATTACATTGCCGATTATGTCCGCCCCGGCATCAGCACAGGAGAGTTGGACAAGTTATGCGCCGCGCGAATATTGGCGGCGGGCGCAACGGCGCCGACAATAAACTACGCCCCGCGCGGTCATCCGCCCTACCCTTGCGCTACCTGCATTTCGGTCAATCATCAGGTGTGCCATGGCGTGCCGAGTTTTCGCAAGATACTGCGGCGCGGCGACATTGTCAATATAGACATTACGGTGCAAAAAGACGGCTGGCACGGCGATACAAGCCGGATGTATTTTGCCGGGCAACCGTCAGTTTTGGCAAAGCGCCTGAGCGGGACGGCGCTGGAATGCCTGTGGCTGGCAATGGCGCAAGTCGCACCCGGGCGGCGTTTGGGCGATATCGGCGCGGCGATACAGGAGTGTGCGGAATCGCGCGGCTACGGAGTCGTGCGCGATTTTTGCGGTCACGGCTTGGGCGCATCTTTTCACGAACCGCCGCAAATACTGCACTACGGCAAAAGGGGCGAAGGGGCAAAGTTGGTTGAGAACATGGTTTTTACCATAGAGCCGATGATTAATGCCGGAAGCCCGAAAGTCAAAATCCTCGCCGATGGCTGGACGGCGGTAACAAAAGACAGAAGTTTATCGGCGCAGTGGGAGCACACCGTGCGCGTAAGCGAAAACGGCTGCGAAGTATTAACAATACCCGACACCGAAGAACACCGCCGCTTTTTGCAACCGCCGGCATAGTTAAATAACGCCGCCTCTTTCATCATTCCCGCCGCCCTTTTCGTCATTCCCGCAAAAGCGGGAATCTCCACACCATCGCCGCGAAGCGGCGCGTTATTAAAGCCCTGAAAGGGCGTCCTGTTCATAGCACGGGGCAACGCCCCGTGAGTCGGCATCATAAAGATATAGCCCTGAAAGGGCGTCCCATTCTTTTGCAGGGCAAAGCCCGGCAAAAACCGCAAAGCCAAACCCCC
>JBPCWZ010000045.1:0-10407 GCA_051009015.1 Gammaproteobacteria bacterium
GATACGGCGAAGGCAGCGCCATCGCCCTCTTCCTGCTCGGCGCAAACAAAATCCGCGTCAAAAACATGCTGAGACCACTGGAATAACCCCCAGCCCAAAAGCCCCGCCCCGGCAAAACAAAAGATAACATCCGGGGCGCGCTTTCGCCGCCAAATAATCGGCTAATCGTCTATTTCGCCAATTTTGGCGATGGTGAAGGCGATGGCGTTGGCGGCTTTTTCTATTGTGTCGACTTCGTCCGGCGACAACTTCCGCCCCTTGCGGGATTTTAGATATTTGTCCAGCGGTTTGTAGCCGCCGATTTGGAAGTTGAAAACTTCCGGCGGTATGGGCGCGAAGTATTGGTCTTTGTTGAAATACAAACAGGCGGCATTTTCGTCATAGCGCACTTTGTCCACTTGATTGGAAATGCCGCTACCGCGCAACTCGCCATATTCGCTGCCGCAGTTTGCGCGCAACAAATGTGCATTGATTAACTCATTGCCAATGGCGGCGAGTCGTTTGAACTTGTCATTACTTTCGGGGAATGGAATGCGCGGAAAGTCGGTGCGCAAAAAGTCGGCATAACGATGCCGGTAATCGGGCGAGTGCAAAACAGCATAAATGCAACCGAGTATATCTTCCGGCGTGTGCGCTTCGCCATAGCGCTCGTCAATCCACCGCCGGAATTTGGCGGTGAAGTTTTCGCTCATCGCGGAGCCGTTCATTTCGCCATCGCACAAACGCAACGGAAACAAATATGTGATGGAAGTTGAGTCAGTCCCGCAATGCCCGTCGACAATGTCGTTAACGACATGCACCGAAAGAGGCGCAACGCCTTGTTGCCGGCTTAATAACAAGCCGATGTTTCTTTCTTTTAGCATGTGGCGCATAATCCGCCCACGCGGTCTGCAGTGAAACCCGCGCGAGTTGCCAGTGTAATAAGTAAAGCGGAAATCAAAAGGGCGGTAAGCAATCCGGCGGATGCCCCCGCCACCTTTGGCGGACAAATCATTTTGCGCGCAAACCACCCCCCAATCGCGCGTATCCGGCGGCAGATTAAAATGCTCCCGCGCTTCTTCCGGCGGCATGCCCGAAAATGCTTTTATGCACTCCCGCATTTCGGTTTCGCTGAATGCAATTGTCAATTTGTCGCGTGCGGTCAAAAGCCCCGCGCTTGACGCCGCAAAGATATCCCTTACGGGGTAAAAAGTGCCGTTTTTCTTTTCCGCCCGCTTGTCGCGGGGAACAAAAAGATAAAACGGCGCGGCGGGGGTTAGTTTCCGCCAATTAGCGGAGCCAATGTTTTGCGCCGCGCATTCCTCGTATTTCTTTTTTCGCGCCCCCCACAAGTCGGCATGAAAAACGCCCTTTTCTTTTGCCGCCGAATTCTTAACCAGCAAACTGACGGCGACGCCCTGCTGAATGTCAAAGACATTTTCGTCCTTGCCGCCGTCCGGCGCTTTCTCTTTCTTTTTGGAGTTGCCGTGCAAGTCCAAAAAATAAAGCGCGTCAAAAGTTTTCATTAAACTTTGGCGCATGCCGCGAAAAGTCGGATTGTCCAAAAACCCATGATTGGTAATAACGGCAACAATGCCGCGCGGCACCATGTCCATTTTGTGCTGGGCAAAACGGATAAATTTAACATAATCATCCTGCAGCCACTTGGGGTTTTTTTCGTCCAGCGGTTCGCCGTCAATTTCATAATAACTGCCGCCAACATTTTTGCCGTCGTCAATGCCGTGCAACAAGCCGCCTATCCAAGTGTGGCGGGTGTCCTTTACCCGCTTGCCCTTAATCTTTTTGTGGTCGCGATAATAATGCTCTTCGCTTTTGTTTTGCGAATGCCCCGAATACGGCGGATTGCCGACAATGACCAGCACCCGCTTATCCTTGACCTCCTGCGCCGCCTTTGCCTCGCGGGCAAGGGAGGGCATTAGCGAAAGTTCAATTTGTTTGTCAAGTTTTTCCAGCGTGTTCGCCAGATATATTTTTATGCTTTCGCCGTCTTGCAACGCAATGCCGTTATCCGTCAAAAAGCGCGACAACTTCAAATGCGATATGACATACGCCGATGCCATCATCTCAAAGCCGTAAAAGTTTGGCAGGAAATTCCCGCGCGCCAGCATATTAACCTTCGCTTTGTCTTTGCCATCAAACAGCAGGCGCGCCATTTCCAGCATAAAAGTGCCGGTGCCGGCGGCAAAATCCAAAGCGGTAACTTTTCTCTCCGCCAAACCTTTCGGCATATTAAAATCGCGCCGCAACAAATCATCCGCCGCCCGCACAATAAAACGCACAACCGGCGGCGGCGTGTAATACACCCCGCGGCTTTCGCGCAGTTTGGGGTCGTATTCCGCCAAAAATGTTTCGTAAAAATTAATATAAGGGTCATCGCCTTCGCCAATGCCTTTTTTATAAGACATCGTTTCGGCAATTGCCGCCTCGTCCATTCCGTTAATGGTCGCCAAAATGTCGCCGATAATCCAGCGGATATCCCTATATTGGTTGTCCGCCAACTCCGCCAAAAAAACGGCTATTTCGCGAATGACGGCAAAGTTTTCCGGTATGCGCTCGCGCACATTTGCCAAAGTCAATTTTTCACCGGCGGGCGAATTCAGTTTTGCCATCAGCAAACTGTATATTAGCGTCTGCGCGAAAAAATCGGCAAAACGCGGGAAGTTTAAATCGCGGTCAAGCATTCTGCGAAACTCGCCCAGCAATCCATGCAAGCGCGATTGTTCATTGTCTTCGTGCATTGCCAAACCCTCGCGCAATATCACGCAACGCCGCGCCAATGTTTCCGCCAGTTGCTTGGAGTCCGCAACCTTTTCCGGCGGCGTCATCATAAACCGCCGCAGCACTTCGGCAAACTCTTCGCGCTTGCGCTTGTCGGGTTTGGAAGTCAATAATATATCAGCGGTGATTTTGCCATCGCGAAAATGCATCCAGCGAAAAGAATCCGTCAGCAGTATGTTTTCCGACAAGGCGCGGTATTTTTCCACTTGCGCTTTTGTCGTTTTCTTTTGCAAATCCGCCCCCGGCTTTTTGCATTCCACATAACCGACAACGCCGCCGCCTTTGGCGGATATCAAAAAATCCGGCGCGCCCAAATCTTTCGTCCGTTCCGGCTCGTGCGTAATATCAACATCCGCGCAAAACTCCGCCGCCGCCTTTTCCATCATCCGCTCTATCGGCGTCCGATAAGATACCTCGGTATTGCCGCCCGCCGCCCTTTTTTCGCCGATATCGTCAATATACCTGCTCAGCCAATGTTTCGCCGCCATCTGTGCATTATAGCGCAGTTGTCGCCAAGCGGGCGAGGGTTTCGGGTTTGGTTAGGAGGGCGGCGGTTTTTGCTATGTCGGGGGATTGGGTTGTGCCGGTTAGTATTATGCGCAGGGGCATTGCCAGCGCCGGGAATTTCAGGTTGGCGACTTTTGCCGTTGTTTGGATTATCTCCTTAATCGCCGCCGCCGTCCAATCTTTTTCCGGCAGGTCTGCCAGCGCATCCGTCAATGTCGCAAAGGCGGGCGGCGGCGGGTGTTGCGTCAGCAGTTTGTCAATGTCTTCTTTTTGCGGGCGGGTGCGGAAGAAATGCGTTTGATTTATTATGTCCGCCAGCGTTTCGGCGCGCGGCAGGGTTAGTGCCGCCGCCGCCGGGCTTATTGTTATGCGCTTTTCGTCTTTTGGCGTATTTGCCGCCGCATATTTTGTTGCCATCATCGCCGCTTGTTCGGGCGGCAGTTTTCGCAGGTGTTCGCGGTTTAGCCATTTTAGTTTTTCGGGGTTGTGCCTTGCCGGCGAGGGGCTTATCGCCGCCAGCGAAAACTTGTCAAGCAAAAAACGCATGTCAAACATTTCGGCATCGCCCGCCGCCCATGACAATCTTGCCAGATAGTTAACAACCGCCGAAGGCAAATAACCATTAGCCCGCAGTTCACTAATGCCCGCGCCGATGGCGCGCTTGGACATTCTTGCATAAACAACTCCCCCCGCCTGTTCGGCAAGCGGGTCGTCTTCTTTGTTAAGTGCCATCATAATCATCGGCATGTGGGCGAAAACCGGCGGCGGTTTGCCCAGCGCGGCAAAAAGTTGCAGTTGCCGGTGTGTGTTTATCAGATGGTCATCGCCGCGAATGACATGCGTAATGTTGCCGCTAATGTCATCAACGACATTTGCCAGATTGTAAGTCGGCGCGCCGTCCGCGCGCAAAATAACAAAATCATCCAACTCCGCCCTTGCCGCGCGCATCTCCCCTTTGACGGCGTCAATAAAAACGCTTTCGCCGTCCAATGGTGTTTTCAACCGCAAAGCCGGTTTGATATCCGGCGGCGGTTTGCAAGTCGCATCGCGCCATCTGCGGTCGTATCTTGGGCTTTCGCCGCGCGATAGTTGTTGTTTGCGCATGTCCGCAAGTTGTTCGGGAGTGCAGTAGCATTGATACGCCGCCCCCGATTCCAGCAGTGTTTTCGCCGCTTGCCGGTGCTTGTCGGCATTGTCGCTTTGCTTTGCCTCTTCATCCCACTGCAAGCCCAGCCATTGCAGGTCTTGCCGGATGGCATCAACATACTCCTGTTTGCTGCGGGCGGTATCGGTGTCTTCAAAGCGCAAAACAAACGCCCCGCCGTTTTGGCGGGCAAAAAGCCAATTGAAAAGCGCCGTGCGCGCACCCCCCAAATGCAAATGCCCGGTCGGGCTGGGGGCAAAACGCGCGCGAATAAGGGGTGTTGTTTTTGACATTTTATTAATGCTCCTGTCGGGCATTTTTTCCGGCTTTTTGTTTATGCTTTGCGGATAACCGGCATATTGCGCATATACGGGCGCAAAACTTCCGGCACGACAATGCCGCCGTCCGCCTGCTGATAGTTTTCCATTACCGCTATCAACGCCCGCCCGACTGCGACTCCGGAGCCGTTAAGAGTGTGCATATAACGAATTTTGCCGTCCCTGCCGCGGCATCTTGCCATCATCCGCCGCGCCTGAAAATCCAGACAATTACTGCACGATGATATCTCCCGATAAGCGTTTTGCCCCGGCAGCCACACTTCCAAATCGTAAGTTTTGGAGGCGGCAAAGCCGGTATCTCCGGCGCACAAAGTAATGACGCGGTAGGGCAGTTGCAAAAGTCGCAAAACTTTTTCGGCGTGCGCCGTCATCTCCCCGTGGCTGCGGTTTGAATCATCGGGGGAAGTCAAATGCACAAGTTCCACTTTGTCAAACTGATGCTGGCGCAACATCCCCCGCGTGTCTTTGCCGTAAGCCCCCGCCTCGCGCCGAAAACACGGGGTATGGGCGACAATGCGCATCGGCAAATCACTCTCGTTAATAATCCGCTCCCGCGCCAGATTGGTCGCCGATACTTCCGCCGTTGGTATCATATAAAGTTTGTCGCGTTCGGCATAAAACAAATCATCGGCAAACTTCGGCAGTTGCCCGGTGCCATAAAGCGCGTTCGGATTGGCAAGCATCGGCAGATACATTTCGCGGTAGTTGTGTTCTCCGGTGTGCAAATCCATCATCCACTGCGCCAGCGCCCGGTGCATTTTTGCCAATGCGCCGCCGAGAATGACAAAACGCGCCGATGCTATCTTTGCCGCCTGTTCAAAATCCGCCATTGCCAAACCCGCGCCGATGGCGGTATGGTCTTGTGCGGCAAAATCAAAAGCCGGAATATCGCCATATCGCCGCTCTTCGCGGTTGTCTTTTTCGTCCTTGCCGTCCGGCACCGATTCTTGCAGCAAATTCGGCAACTCGCGCAGTATATTCATCTCGGCATCGTGCGCTTTATTAAAATCGCCTTCGGCTTTTTGCACTTCATCGCCGAGTGTCGCGGCGTTTTTTGCCATGTCGGCGGCGGCGGCATTGTCGCCTTTGGCTTTGGCGATGCCGATTTGTTTGGATATGTCGTTTCGTTTGGCGCGCAAAGTATCGCGCGCCGTTTGTGTTTTGTGGCGGCGGTCTGCCGCTTTTTGGTATCCGGCTTCTTGCAGGTTTATGCCGCGCCGCAGGAGGTTGGCGGCGACTGCGTCAAAATCATTTCGCAACAGCGCCGGGTCTATCATTTTTTATCCCGCTTTGGGCCGGGTGATAGCGGCGAGATAGGCGTCTTCCAGAGTGTCGGCGGCAAAGGCGGCGCGCATGTCGGCAGGTTTGCCTTCATAACAAATATTGCCGTCGTGCAAAACCGCAACGCGCTCGCACATTTCGTCAATGTCGGCAAGGGCGTGCGAAGTAAAAAAGATGGTCGCCCCGCGCGCTTTCAGTTCGTTCAACCGCCGCTTGACAAGCGCGCGGGCTTTGGGGTCCAGCCCGCTCATCGGCTCGTCAAAAACATAAAAATCGCGACCGGCAAGAAAACACGCCGCCAAACCAATCTTTTGCGTCATCCCCTTGGAAAAAGAGCGCACCGGTTTGTTCAGCGCGGCGGGCGCCATATCCAGAGATTCCAGCATTTCCGCCGCCGCTTTTTGTTCAAAATCCGCGCCTTGCAGTTTCATCATCATCCGCAAAAACTGCCCGCCGCTCAGATAATACGGCGGGATAAAACGCTCCGGCAAAAACGCCAGCCGCATGCGCGCCTCGCGCCGCCGGGCGGAAATGCCAAAAAAACGAATGTCGCCGCGCTCGTAGTGAATGAAGTTCAGCGCGCATTTGAGCAGTGTGCTTTTGCCCGCGCCGTTCGCCCCGGCAAAGCCGAAAGAACAGCCGGCATCAACCCGCAAGTTGACGCCGCGCAAAACAGGCGCGCCCGCATACGACTTGTGCAAATCGCTGACAACAAACGCCGCTTCCGTCATTGGTTTTTATTCTACTATAAAGTCAAAGGCGCATTACCGCCCGCCAGCAAAGGCACGACATCGGCAAACTTGTCCAGCACGCAGGCGGCATTTGGCAAATCGCCATTTCGGTGATAGCCGTAGCGGACAACGGCAAACTTGCACCCCGCCGCCTTCGCCGCTTTGGCATCCGCCGCCGAATCGCCAATCATCCAGGTATGATGCACATCCGCCCCGAGGGTTTTGACGGCGGCAAGCAGCGGGGCGGCATTTGGCTTTTTGACCGGCAAAGTATCGCCGCTGACAACGGCGGCAAAAAAAGGCGACAATCCGCTTTCGCGCAACAGCGGCGCGGAAAACACCGCCGGTTTGTTGGTAACGCAAGCCATCGCCACCCCCTTGTTTTGCAAAACCCGCAAAGCATCGCGCACGCCGTCATAACAAAGCAGCCGCGCCGTGCATTCCCGGGCGTAATGCTCGTACATCAATGTTTCCGCCCGCCGCAAAACATCGCCGCGCGGCTCGCCCCACCATTGGCGGGTCAGGGCGCGCTTGACAAAACGCACAACGCCGTCGCCGATATAACCGCGCGCCGCATCAAAAGCCAAAGGCGGCATGTGCAGGTCTTTCAACATAGCAGATGCCGCCGCGTGAATGTCGGGCGCGGTATCTATTAAAGTGCCGTCCAAATCAAAAAGCGCGGCGGTCATCGGCATAACAATGATTATAAACCCGACAGGCGGGGCGGCGATGACAAAAGGCGAGCGGTTTTTTCCGCCCTTCTCTTTCGTCATTCCCGCGCAGGCGGGAATCCAACACATTGACGCAAAGCGTCAATGTCCGCCCGCCCGGACAAGCATAAACAACCGCCAAAGACAACCTGACAAAGTGCCGCCGCAATGGCGGCGGCGTTTGGATTCCCGCTTTCGCGGGAATGACGGGGGTTTTTTCCGCAAAAGCGGGAATCTGATGGCGGCGGATGGGCGGCGATATGTTATAACGCCATTGACGGCAAGCACAAGTGCCTGACTTGCGACAGGGACGGCAAGCGGCGGTTTTCCAATGACATTCCGGCTTAAGCGGGAATCTACACACCGCCGACAATGCCGCTAACCGCCCTGCTCTTCCATCATTTCCCTCAAAGTGCGCACGGTATCGCTGCTTTGGCTATGCGATTCTTCGGCACAATCCAACGGCATTTTTTCGTCATCATTGCGAGCATGCACATCCGCCCCCGCCTTGATAAGGGCGCGAACCGTTTCGGCTTTACCTTGCATTGCCGCAAAATGCAAAGGCGTGTATCCGTCCCTGTCTTTGGCGTTAACATACTCCTTTGCCGTTCCAAGGACGCACACAACTTTTGTGCAACCGTGAAAAGCCGCCACATGCATGGGCGTCCTGCCAAGGTCATCTTGCTTTTCAATGTCCGCCCCGCCGCCAACCAAGCGGCTAACTTCTGCGACATTGCCGACTTCCGCCGCTTTATGCAACGGATACCTATTGCCATTATTGGCGTATGTGTAAAACATCATTACAGTTCCCTCCGGTATTGTAAATGGAATTCTGCAGTGTCGTTATGACTGCGGAATTGGAATTCGGTTTGTTTTGTCGCTTGCCAATGCACGGCGGCGGCATTTTTGCCCTTGCCGTCAAAATGCATCGGGCGACCAAATGACGCTGTCCAATCATTAAAGCGAAAGCCAACCCTGCCGCCGGATATTGGAATATCGGCAAACATAAAGCCGTTTTGCCGCAGGGAAGTAATGCCGGATTCGTATTCGGCAAATGCCATTCCATCGTCCAAGACGGAATGCTCTAACCGCAAACGCCCCCACCAAGTATCAAGGAATTCCCGCCCCTTTGCGTGCGATACCATTGCGGCGGCATTCCAATCTTCCGCTTTCCATTTATGACGGACGCCAAACTGCCGATAGCCGCCGCCGTCCAAACCGGTGACAAAAGCCGCGAAGTTGCCGACATCTACGGCGTTTTCGCTTTGGCAGTTGCTAACGGCATAAAACGGCGCACTTTCGCATTCGCCATTGTCGCGGCGGTAGGTTTGGTCGGGGAATGCCAAAACAATATCATACCGAGGCGTACCTGTGGGTCCGCCATCACTAAAATAATCTATAAAGCAACCGACACCAACTAATTCTTGGACGCATACTCGCCGCAATGCCGCTTCCTTTTTGTAGATGGTCACACGATTTGTCCGCATGCCAGGAATAGACAAACAATTACTGCTGCCGGGGGGGATACAGACACGACTAGTACTCCTATATGTACAACTCACTACTTGATATCGCGATTGACCGCCAATGCCAGCATATCCCGTGACCGCTAAACCATCAAAAACGCAATCACGCCCCAAGCGGACAAAATAAACACGCTCCCTAACCACCGTTCCGGCAAAAGTAGTTGCAACACCGCCAAAGCCACCAAAACCTCCATGTTGCGACTCGCTTAGCGTGTAGGTAATATCTTGCAAATATGAGGGCGCGGTCAAATTCAAATGGTCGGAGCCGCCGGGGGAAATAATGCTGCGGGGGGCGGTTGCCGAAATAGAAGTCCCGTTAAGTGCTAAATACCGCGCATTGGCACTGCCGGAAGTGTTAACAGTTAGCGTGGCCATATTAGCATTAGTGTCGGAAAGCATGACATTCCAGTATTCTACCCGATGCCCATCTGTCGTTATCGGCGGTGCAGGTATAGTTCTTGGTCCTGCTGAACTTCCGCCGCCGCCGCCGCCGCCGCCGCCGCAACCCATCAAAAGCCCGATAGCGAAAATGACGGCGGGCAAAAAGCCAAAACCGCCGCTTTTGCCGCTACCATTATGCGCCGCCAAAGCGGGCAAGATGAAAAGCAAGCCGCCAGCGGCGAGCAATGCCATTATAAGAATTTCCGCATTTTCCATCGTTTTCCCCTTGTGTCAATGTCTTTTGCAGCAAGCAACCCGCCCGCCGACAACCGCCATTATACACAACCCGCGGCGCGCAAAGATGCGATGGCGGCGCCATAATCCGCCGCGCCGAAGATGGCATTTCCGGCGACAAGCACATCGGCATCGGCGCATTGTTTTGCCGTTTGCGCGTTAATGCCGCCATCCACTTGCAGCATTATTTTTTTGCCGCTCTTGTCGCCGCCCGCAAAAGCATCGGTCATCTTGCGCGCCGCCGCTATCTTCGGCGCAACGGAAGAGATAAAAGATTGCCCGCCAAAACCGGGATTGACGGTCATCAGCAAAACCAAATCGGCAAGCGGCAAAAGATGCAAAGCCGCATCAAGCGGAGTCGCCGGATTTAGCGCAATGCCGCAGCGCATTCCCGCCCCTACAATGGCGGCGGCGGTGCGATGCGGATGACGGCTGGCTTCGGGATGAAAAGTCAGCCGGTCGGCGCCCGCATCGGCAAAGGGTTGTATCAGATTATCCACCGGCGCGGTCATCAAATGCGCATCCAAAAAGGCGTTTGCCGTTTGCGGGTGTTGGCGCAAAGCGCGGCAGACGCCGGCGCCAAAAGTCAGATTGGGGACATAATGATTATCCATCACATCCAGATGAAGCCAGTCCGCGCCCGCCGCCAAAACCGCATGCGCCTCTTCGCCGAGCCGGGCGATATCGGCGGCAAGCAAACTTGCGGCGACAAGGGCG
>JBPCWZ010000046.1:0-12116 GCA_051009015.1 Gammaproteobacteria bacterium
GGCTTTAATTACGAGTGCGCTTTGCACACTCTGCGGTTTGCCAAATGCGGCGGCAAGCCGCCGTTTGCGCTATCGCGCAAATTGCCATTTGGCAAGGGTTTGGATTCCCGCTTTCGCGGGAATGACGGGAAAAGGCGGGAATGACGATAAAAGGGGGTTTTATTCTCCGTCTATTTTGGCGTATTTTTGGTAGTTGCCGTGGGTTATTGTGCCGTATATTGTGCCGGTGCCGGCTATTAGGTTTTTTATGCCTTTTTGGAGGGCTTTTTTGCCGAGGATGGGGGCGAGGGTGCAGTAGATTATGCCTTTGATGGTTTTGACGATGCCGCGCGGGAGGAAGCGGATGGTTGCGTTTATTTTGCCGTCCGTTTTGCGGTGAGAGAGGACATAGCCGGTTTGCCTTTGCCATTGTGTTTTGCAGTGGTTGGCGAGGGTAAGTCGGGCGGGATGGGTTTTTTCGGTGGCTTTGGCTTTGCCGGTAGTGGCGCAAACAAACCCCGCGAGCATTGCCCGGCGGCTAAAATCGTAATCTTCCGCGCCGGTTGTGTTGAAAGATTCGTCAAAGCGCATATCGGCAAAAACCCGCGCTTTCATCAATAGCAGATTGGTAGAAAATCCGGCTTTGGTTGTTTTGGCATTTTCGTCGGGGGCGGTTTTGGGCGGGCGCATCCACCATGGCGGTTTGTTGTCGGGGTAGATATATTCAACACAACCGCCGATGCCATCTGCGCCGGTTTGTTGCAAACCTTCGGCGAGGGCGGATAGCCAGTTTTCATTTACGATTATGTCGTCGTCAATAAAAGCCAAATAGTCGGCTTTTGCGCTTGTTGCTTCGGCAAGGGCGCGGTTGCGGACGGATGAAAGTCCGCGCCGCGCTTCGCAAACATAGCGGGCGGCAAAAGGAAACTTGGCGGCGGCGACAACTTGCCGCGCACTTTGGTTTGCGTCATTATCCAGCACAATAAGCGACACTTCGCAACCGGCGGGAATGCGCGTTTTTGCCAAAGAGCGCAGGCATTCGCCGAGCATTTGCGGGCGAAGGCAAGTCGGTATGCAGATGGCGATTAGTTCGGGCGGGGGCATTGTTGCGGCGGATTTTATCATTAATGTGTCATTCCCGCCTTTTCGTCATTCTCTCCCTTTTTCCGTCATTCCCGCGAAAGCGGGAATCCAACGCGCCCGCAAGGGCGCCCCTTCGGGGCTTTAATTACGAGTGCGCTTTGCGCCCTCTGCGGTTTGCCAAATGCGGCGGCAAGCCGCCGTTTGCGCTATCGCGCAAATTGCCATTTGGCAAGGGTTTGGATTCCCGCTTTCGCGGGAATGACGAGGGGGGCGGGAATGACGGCATTACTTTTTTCGGGGCGGGTTTGTCATTATGTATATCGCTTTTTGCAAGCGGTCGGCTTTTCGTAGTAATGAGCCGAGGGCGCGTTCGGTAATGGTGCGTTTTATTTGGTTGTATCTGTCATGTCCGATTGCCGATTCTTCGCCCGATTGACGCGCCGGGGGTGGCGTGACACAATAGAAAGCCGCGCCGTGTTTCCAAAACTCGGGAGTCATAGAGTCCAGCGGGGCGCGGATAGTTTGGCAGTAGTCATGCAGTTTTGCCGCGCCGGAGCGCGAGATAAGATAAGCGGCGAGGGTAAAAGCGCGCCGATAACGATGAAAAAGTTTGCGGTTGTTGCATAAGCCGCAAAGCACGCGCCCCGCCGTTGTCGTGGCATCTTCCGACAACAACACAAATTCCCAATGCCATTCGCAAGTTAATACGCCATTGACAACTTCGGCAAAGTCATCATCCCAAACGGCATCGTCTTCCAATATCAGCGCGCATTCGTCTTTGCCATCGGCGATTTGCCGCCAAAGATTATGATGCGACATAAAGCAGCCGATTTCACCGAGTGTTATTTTTACGCCCTCTTTTAATTGAAAGCGGCGCGGTTGCAGGCGATGCGCGTATTGCGGCGGCGTTAATGTTTTGCCATCAACGGCGTCAATGATTTGATAGTTTGCGCCGAGCGCATTAAGGCGGCTTTTGATATTTTCGCGCCGCGCGGTTTCGCGGGAAAGGGATATCACATAAACGGGCGGCAGTTTGGCGGTCATTGTTGCGGCGGGTATGGGGTTATCTTTTTTTGCGGGCGGTTTGCCAGTAAATATATCGCTTGACGGATGCGGTCGGCTTTGCGATATATTGAGCCGTAGATTTGTTCGGTTATGGTGCGCTTTATTTTGCCATCCCTGCCGCTGATGGTTGTTGTTTCGCCGGATTCTCTTACGACAGGGGGGCGGACGCAATAAAAGGCGACGCCGTTTCGCCAATATTCCGCATACATACGGTCAATGGGGGCGCGAATGTTTTGGCAATAATCCAGCAGTTTCGCCGCGCCTTGCCGCGATATTAGATAAGCGATAGTCGTGCACCAATCGCGCCGCTTGTAGCGAATCAACTGCCGCCCTTTGCCAACTTCGCACAATATACAATCTGCGGGGCGGGGCTTTTGCACCGAAAAGAAAACAACTTCCCAATGCCAATCGCATTTTATCGTGCGCGTTATTACTTCGGCAAAGTCATCGTCCCAAGTGGCATCATCTTCCACTATCAGCGCGCAGTCGTCTTTGCCATCGGCGATTTGCCGCCAAAGGTTATGGTGCGACATAAAGCAACCGATTTCGCCCGCCGTCAATTGACAGCCGAATTTGAGAAAGTATTCCCTTGTTTGCAAGCGGTGTGCATATTGCGACGGGTTTAATGCTTTGCCATCAACGGCGTCAATGATTTGGTAGTTTGCGCCGAGCGCATTAAGGCGGCGCGTCATATTCTCGCGCCGCTCTTTTGCGCGCGCAAGGGATATCACATAAACCGGCGGCAGTTTGTCGGTCATTGCGGCAGTATGGATTTGACAATTGCCAGATATTCGGGGCGGCAAAAAATGCACCAGCCGTTTCGGTCTTGCGGATTGTCAATAACTATTTGCCATTTGTCATCGGCAAGCATTTCTTCGCGCACCCGCCGATTCTTAATGACGGAAAAAGAATCGTCAAGGCATATTATCTTTGCCCGACCGGCAAGGGCGCGATATTCGCCATAACTATGCAACTCGCCGCCGTCCAATAACAAAACATCAATATCCGGCGGCAAATGCGACATTGCATCCGGCGCGTCATCGGCTACTTTTTTATACTTGTGATAAGAATCAAATGTGTATGTGTGATTGCCGCCCTGATAAATAGGGTCGGCTTGCACTTCTTCCCATGTCATCATATTATCGGCGGCGATTGTGCCGTGAATAAGAATCAACCGCCCGCGCAAATCGGCATTTTGCCAATTGTGCACGGCGACGGTATGATTAAGGCGCGATGCTTCCAGCGACCAAAGACAACAAGAATCGGGGCGGGAAAGCAGAATATCGGCTATGCGCTTTGTTGAGCCGAGCCCGTGCGCCGTGCCGATTTTCACATAGTTATGAAAACTTTGGCATTGTGCAAGAGCGACGAGTGCTTTGCCGAAGTTGTCATCGGCGGGAATATCCGCCCGAATGCCGCGATATATTCCGGCGCGCAAGCGCGCAAAGCGCAAAAATTCGCGGGCTTTTCCCACCACCAAACTTAACGCGCCTTTTTTGTGTTTGGTTTCCGTCATTTGTTAACCTCCGGTATCGTTTAGCGGCGGCGGATAAAAAATTGACGGCGTTTTATCCACGCCAATTCGCAGTTGGCATTTTTCGCCAGAAAATCGGTAACGGCAAGCATTACCCCCAGTTGTTGTTTTCCGTCAAACAAAACATCGTAATCATCGCCGCAGATAACCGCCTCCGGCTTGCATTTTTGCATCGCAAAACGCAAGTCGGCTGCAACATCATCATATTCATGCACGCCGTCAATGTATATCCAATCCAAACTGCCGTCCGGAATGTCAGCCGCCGACACATCCGCGCTTTTCTTGTGCAGAATGCGCACGCGGGAATCGCCCGCGAATTTGTCGCGCACGGCGTTTTGAATATCGTCCATATCGCTTTGTGATTTGGCAATGCCGCCGCCATACATTTCACCTTCCAGTGCCGGCTGATACAGCCACGGGTCAATAAGATACAAGCGGGACGGCGCAAGCATTTTCATAATCAAAGACGAAAACTCACCTTTCCAAACGCCGAGTTCGCAACCAACGCCGCCTTTCGGCAATTCGCGCAACAAAAACCGCCGCCGGTCGCCCGGGCGCAAACAAGTATCGTGGAATTTCAACAGGACATTGCCAATTGTGCGCGGCATCGGCTTCTTCGGATAATCCTTTGCCATTCTTGCGGCGCGACTTTCGCCTTGTTTGTTTTTCGTCATTGGTTTATTAACCTCCGGTATATTTTCGCATACTCTTCGGTGTTTTTTTGCCATGAGAATTTTGCCGCCCATTGTTGGCGGGCGGTTTGCTTTTCCTCTTGTTCGTTTGCCAAAGTGTTTTGGATTAGTTCCGCCATTGTTTCGGGGTTGTCGTTTTGCCAGTAATATGCTTTGTCGCCGCCGACTTCGGGAATGGCGGTATTGGCAAAACAAAACACCGCTTTGCCAAAATGCATCGCTTCTATTATCGGCATTCCAAAACCCTCGCGCAGGGACGGGAATACAAAACCGGCGCAGTTTTGCAAAAGCCATGCTTTTTCGCTTTCGCCAATGATACCGGGCAGAATAACCCTTTCGGCGACTCCTTCATCGCGGGCTTTTTGTTCTATTTGCGGGGCGTAATATTTTTTTTTGCGCCCGGCGATTATCAGGTTCATCTTTGGCAGATGACGCATCATCGGCGGCATTAGAATATAGTTTTTGGACGGCGCGATTTGCGCGACCGAAAACAAAAACGGGCGGGTTTCGCTTTTGAACCATTCGGGTTTTTGCGGGTTTGCCGGCTTATCTACGCCGTTGTGGATTACCACTTGTTCGGCATCGCCAAAATCCAAATGTTCCGCCGCCGCTTGCTTTGCATAATCGGATATGAAACCGATGACGCTTGCGCGGCTTATGCTTTGTTGCAATTGTTTCAGCGAAAGCGCCCGCTGTTTGGGCTTTTCGTGCAGTAAATGCATATCGTGTATCGTCAGCACAAAAGGCGCGCGGTCGGCTTTTGGCAGCGCATAGTGGTTGCGGTGGATGGCATGACGAAGGCGGTAATCCGTCTTGTCATAAACATAGCGCCGCCACTCCTTGTTGAAAAGACGCATCACCGCGCCCGCCGCCGAAAAACGCGGCAATACGCATATGCTATCGCCCGGGGCATCCGCAACCGCGCGGCGCAATGTGCCAAAACGCGGATGCGCCAGAAAAGAATACGCAAACTCGCCCGCCGTTGCCGATATCTGCGCCCGCGCATATTGGATGGCTACCTGACCCAAACCGGAACGGGCATTGCCAATATGCCCGCAATCTATCAGTATCGGCGGCGGCATCTTGGGTTATCTCGGCGGCAGCATCCTGCCAAGATTCGCGCCGCCTACTATGTGGATGTGCAAGTGCGGGACTTCCTGATTCGCATCCGCGCCGTTATTTACCAGCAGGCGGTAGCCGGTTTTGTGCAGCCCTTGCTGTTTTGCTATCGTGGCGATGTCGCGGAAAAAAGCGCATAACTCGGCATCCGCGCCGGTTGTGGCAAAATCGGTGAAGTTTTGGTATTTGCCCTTGGGAATGACAAGCAAATGCGCCGGGGCTTGCGGGCTGATATCCCGAAAGGCAAGCGTGTGCTCGCTTTCAAATACTCTGTCGCACGGAATCTCGCCGCGCAAAATGCGGGCGAATATGTTGGCGGGGTCGTAGTTCATCGGGGTAATACTACAACATTTTCGCCTTAATTGTCATTCCCGCGAAAGCGGGAATCCAACGCCGCCGCGCCAGCGGCGGCACTATGCAAGGTGTCGCCCTTACAGGGCTTTAATTATGAGTGCGCTTTTTGCGCACTCAGGGTTTTGCCAAATGCGGCGGCTTTGCCGCCGTTTGCGCTATCGCGCAAATTGTCATTTGGCAAAGATGTGGATTCCCGCTTTCGCGGGAATGACGAGGGGGGGCGGGAATGATGGGGTTATTTGCGGATTATTGTTGTTAGCATTGCCGTTAGCATTAATCCGCAGCCGATTAGGGCTGTGGGGGTTAGGGGTTCTTTGTATAATGCGGCGGCGAAAAGTAAAGCGAAGACGGATTCCATTACCAGTATTACTCCGGCGCGGATTGGTGTTGTCCGGCGTTGGAAGTGGGTTTGCGCCCAGAAGGCGAAGACCGTCGCGCCCAGTGATGTTAGCAGAAAAGCAAAAAGCCAGTCGGCGCGCCATTGCCAGCGGAAATCTTCCCATATTAACGAACACAACAATGATAATAAGGCGACAACCGCAAACTGCGCCGCCGCCAGTTGTGCGCTTGATGCCGCTTCCGGCAGGCGCGATAAGATTAATAAATGCCATGCGATGAAAACCGAACAACCCAGTGTCAGCCAGTCGCCTGTGTTTATGCCGCCGTCCGCCGGGGATGTCAGAAACCATAAGCCGCCGACCGCCAGCAACACGCTTATCAATGCCCGCCTGTCGCGCGCCGCCGCCAGCATTACCCAGATAAGATAAAAGCCGGTGATGAATGCCGAGTTTGCCGACGAGGTGTAGACCAGCCCCCATGTTTGCAGGGCGAAAACGCCGAATAATAAAATGCCGAGCCAAATGCCGGTTTTGGTTGTTTGCATGGACGGCATCCCGCCCGCCGCGCCCGCCATCGGCAACATACAAAGCGCCGACAAGGCAAAACGCACCGCCAAAAAAGCAAATACCGGTATCTCGCTGATGGCTTCTTTTATCACCGGAAAAGTCCAGCCCCAGAAGACCGTCGCCATTAGCAGCATCCATTCCGCTTTGCGCCTTGCCTTGTTTGCCGCCGGAGTTGTCATCTTGTTTTGGCATTCTATTACCAATATTTCGGCTTTTTGCCCGTTGTTGTGTTGTTGTTTTTTTGTTTGCTTATGCCGCTTGTTTGCGGGCGGCGGCGAAGATGGCGGCAAATGCGGGGTATAATCTGTCAATCGCCGCGATATTGCGGCGCGGTCAACAAGGAGACAACCGAAGGAAATGCTTTGCGAATAAACGACGAAATCACCGCCGCCGAAGTGCGCCTCATCAGCGCGGACGGCGGGCAAGTCGGTGTCATATCACTCTCCGCCGCGCGCGACCTCGCCGAAAAGGAAGGGGTGGATTTGGTGGAAATATCGCCGGATGCCAAGCCGCCGGTGTGCAAACTGCTGGATTATGGCAAGCACAAATATCGCGAAAACAAAAAACGCCACGAAGCGCGCGCGCGGCAAAAACAAACCGAAGTCAAAGAGATTAAGTTTCGCCTTTCCATCAGCAAGGCGGATTATGAAGTCAAACGGCGCAATGCCGAACGCTTTCTCGCCGAAGGCAATCGCGTCAAAGCCGCCGTGTTTTTTCGCGGGCGCGAGATTATCAAACAGGATATCGGGCGCGAACGCCTGCGGCAGTTTTCGCGCGAGTTGGAAGGATGCGCCGATGTTGAAAAGACGCCTGTTATGGAAGGCAGAAGATTGATGATGGTGCTGTCGCCCAAAAAGAAAGCAACGGATAAACCGCAACCCGCTCCCGCCAAAAGTGCGGATAAAACGCCCGCTTGATTTGTCATTTTTTCGCATTGGCGGGAGTTTGACGGCATATTTTTATTGTTGCGGCGGGACGGGCCATAACCATGCGGCTCCGCGGACGCCGCTGGAATCTCCGTGTTTTGCCGGTTTGACGGGCGTGGAAAAATCGCCGCCGAAAACATAAGCGCGCATTAATTCCGGCAGGTTTTTGTATAGCCGCGCGACATTGGACATCCCGCCGCCGAGGACGATAATATCCGGGTCCAGCACATTGACAACCATCGCCAAACCCCGCGCCAGCCGGTCTTCATATCTGTCCAATGCCGCCGAACATTGCATATCGCCTTTTTCCGCCCGCTTTGCTATCTCTGTCGCCGGAAGGGTTTCGCCTTTGACATTTTTCGCGTAGTCGTTTTGCAAGCCGGTGCCGGAAATGAAAGTTTCGCAACAACCGCGCCGCCCGCAATAACATTCCGGTCCCGGATATTCATCGGCGCGCAGCCACGGCAAAGTGTTGTGCGCCCATTCTCCGGCGACGGCATTTGCGCCGTTTTGGGTTTTGCCGTTGATGGCGATGCCGCCGCCCGCGCCCGTGCCGATGATGACGGCAAAAACCGCCGCCATTCCTTTTGCCGCGCCGTCCGCCGCTTCGGATAGTGCCAGACAATTGGCATCGTTGGCTATGCGCACCGGTCGGCTTAATGCTTTTTGCAAATCATCGCAAACCGGCTTGCCGTTCATGCATGTGGTATTGCTGTTTTTGAGCATTCCCGTTTGTGGCGATTGTGCCCCCGGCGTGCAAATGCCGACCGGCGCATTGTCATCATCGGCAAGTTGGCGGACGATATCGGCGACGGTTTGCATAATGCCGTCATAGTTGTTTTTGGGTGTCGGAATGCGCAAGCGCCGCAATATCGCGCCGTCATCGGCGACAAGCGCGCCCTCAATCTTGCTGCCGCCCAAATCTATGCCGATGCGCCCGCCCATCGCCGCTATTTTAACCATTGACGGCGGACAATGGAAAAACCGCCAATAATGCTATACCAAAAATGATATAAAAGTATAACGAAAAAACATATAACCTATGCAAAATTAGGTGAAAAATTGTATAATACACGCCGCTTTGATTTATGGGTTTTTTATCTGACATGCAAGAGCGGATAGTTAGTCCGCCCGTTGATTCTTTTCCATCGCGCCCGGTGCGGGCGTGCGGGTGCTTGTTGCGGACGGGCTTGATGATTTGCCTCGCGGGTTGCCGGGGGCGGTTTTTATGATTCGCTACCGGCTGGCGTGCGGGTTTGCCGTTGTGTTGTTTTTGGCGCTGAGCGCCGAAGGTGATGTTGCGGGCGGGCGAACCATCGGGCACGATGCCGCCGGAAAAGCGCAGTTGCCGCTATCGGCTGGCGTTCGCCCGGGCTTTTCCTATGCTAACTGGCTACGGCATAAACATTATTATGATGATAATACGGATAGTAACGATACGACAACCATTGCCGGCGGCGGCAGTTTTTGGAGCGATGTCGCTTCGCAGTTTTCAGCGCGCTTTGACGATACCGCCTCGCGGCGCGCGCAGGAGGTTTTGCCGGATGCCGATGGCGTGCGCGGCTGGATTATTGACGATGGCGGCGCATTCCATTTTGACGGATGGCGCGAAAGCCGCCGCGAAGAATGGCGGCAACTTCCGTCCGGCTTTTTGGGCGATGCCGAACAATCATTCGCCGATTCGCTGGCGGATGCGGCACAACGGCGGCTGGGCTTTGTCCGCCGCGCGCGGGTGGATTTGCAAACTTCGCTCGGCGGCAGAAAGGCGCAGGGCGCTTTGGATGCGGCGGGTGCTTTGCACGAAACAACCGAAACGCTTTTGGCGTGGCAGTTGCGCGGTTTTGCCGCCGCCGCCGACAGGGGCGGCAATGTCGGCGTGTTTTATCGTTTTGTGCATAAAGAGGATTTGCTCGGTTTTAATGTCTTCGCCGATTATCATAATGAGCGCGATGCTGGCGGCTTTTGGCGATGGTCGGCGGGCGGCGAGTATCAATCGCGTTATGGCGGCTTTTCGGCAAACTATTACGATGCGATAAGCGACAGCCGCCGCTTGCCCGGCGATATTGTCGCCTATACGCGCGGCGGATGGGATGCCGAAGTAGCATTGCGCGCGCCGATGACGGACGGCGTTTATGCCCATCTGGGCTATTACCGCTGGCGCGGCGAATATGGCGATGACGACGAAAGCGGCTTGCGCTGGGGGTTGAGTTATGCGCCGGGCGATGATTTGGCGGTCAAGGTGGAATATGACGCCGAGGCAAAACGCTGGGGCGGCAAGGTTTCATATACCCGCATTATCGGCGTGCCGGAAGAATCGCGCCGGCAGTTGTCGTTTGACCCGCGCGCGCATTTCTTTGACGCCGTCCGCCGCGAATACGGACAGCGCATCGGCAAAGCCCGCATAGCCGCCGCCGTTTCCTCCGCCGCTGCCACGATGATAGTGGAACAATCGGGCGCGGAAGTGCATTTGCATTCCGATGCTTTGTCGGCGGTTATCCGCCCGGGCCCGCCGTATCTGGTTTTGCAGAGGATACCGGCGATAGCCGAATTGACAACACTGACGATTAGCGGCGCATTTGCCAACTATCCCGCGCCGCTGGACGAAGACATAACGATAAGCATCGGCGGCGGCGGAAGCGCGGTCATCCGCCATCGCCAAAACAACTGGCGGCTGACTCTCCAATCGGAAACGCAAGCGGCATTTCGCCTTGGCGCATCGCTGCTTGCGGTGGAAAGCGGCGCGGGCGTTTTGCGATGGGCGGGCGCGCCTTTTTGGATGATGGCATCGGCGAGATTGACGATGACTTTGGGCGGCGGCGGGCTTGTGGCGTGGGATTTTTCGCGCACCGCGCCGACAATGCGGATAACTTTGTTTGAAGGCGGCATAACGACAAGCGGCGGCGGCGGCTTTACCATGCTGGTTTTGAATGATTCTTATGCCGTTGTTGACGGCGCGGGGACGGTGTCATGCGCCGACGGCGCTTTGCGTTCTTTGCCGAATGTGCAGGCGTATTGCGGGCAGTTGCCGGTTGTCGGCGCGGCGGTTGTTGTTCCCGCCTACCGGATGACGGCGGTTGCGACCATTACCGCGCCGCCGCCCGCATCTTTCGGCGGCGAGCCGGTGGCGGTTTCGCTGGCATCGCCGCGCGGGATATTTGACTTGCATAACTACACTGCGGGCAAATACGCGCTGAGCATAACAGTGTCAACTTTGTCCGGCATCGGTCTGACGGCGGATATCAGAGTGCGGGACGAAGGCGGCGCGTTTTTTGCCCTGCAGATGAAAGTGCCGGTTAGCATAGCGCGGGATTTGGGCGTGTCGGCGCGCGCTTTTGTGATGACTTCGGGGATGACGGCAACGGCGGCGCTTTTGTCCGGCAGGGGCGGGGTGCCGCCGTATCGTTTTGCCTTGTCGCCGCCGTCTCCGGCTTGGACGATGCCGATAAGCGGCGCGCTTTTGTTTGACGGCACGGATGCGGCGGGCGAGTGGCTTTTGACAGTGCGGATGGACGATGTCATCGGCTCGCATCAGGCGGCGGCGGCTTTTGTTGTGGAAGTTATCAACCCGCCGCCTTTGACTTTGCGGGCGCGGAATGTTGTTTCGCTTTTGATAGTCGGGGGAGATAATTTGGCGGCGGTGTTGTCGGCTTCCGGTGGAGCGGGGGATTATGTTTATGGTTTGACCGGCGGGGGAGATGCCGCCGGTTTGCGCTTGGGTTTGGATAATGCATCCATTACTTTATACGCCGAAGGTTCGGGGGTGATAACTCTGACGGCATCGGTCAATGACAATCACAGCGCAACTTCTCCCGCATCATTATCATTGACAATTACCATTACCAGCGGATTATTTTTGCGTCAAGTTGGCGATTCTCTTTTATTGACGGCGCGGGCTGACAGGGGAGATAGTTTTGCCATAGCGACGGTAACAAGCATAGGCGGCGGCGACAGTTATACCTATTCATTGCCGGATGCGCCATCATACTTAAACATACATTCCCTCGGCGGCGGCGCATCTGCGCACATTGTCGCCGATAACAGATTACCCGATGCGCCTTCGGTAATTACATTCAGCGCACAAGTCAATTCACCAAACGCCCCGGGCGGGCGCGAGAATGCGATAACGCAATTAACATTGACAGTTGTCAATCCGCCATTGGGTTTATCTTCCAATCAGTTGTTATCCACTCTTAAGTTAGGGGTATTGGATTCGGTTGTATCGTTGTCGGTATCGGGCGGTTCGGATGCGGGTTTTTCGGTAAGCGTTGCCGGTGTTGGCGGGGCGTCAATGACGGCGGGCATTGTGGATAAAGTTTTGCGGGTCTTTGGCGTATCGGCGGGTATTGCTACCATTACCATAGGAGCGGAAGATGATTCGGCAAATACGACAATGGCGATTATTACCATCTCCTTCGCAACTTCGGTCAGCGTCAATAAAGCGGCGGAGTTTATCGGCGAT
>JBPCWZ010000047.1:0-5517 GCA_051009015.1 Gammaproteobacteria bacterium
CCGAGCGATTTGGTCAGCGTCACCGCCGACGGGCAGTTAAT
Source organism: Gammaproteobacteria bacterium (assembly GCA_051009015.1). Taxonomy (GTDB): domain Bacteria; phylum Pseudomonadota; class Gammaproteobacteria; order Tethybacterales; family Persebacteraceae; genus JAHRAH01. The sequence continues at coordinate 42 of JBPCWZ010000047.1, forward strand.
CGTTTTGGAACAACCCGCCGCCGGTTTGATGACGGCGACGATTTACGGCAGATATACGCTTTTTGAGGGCGAGCGCGCAGTTGCCAGATACGAAGGGGAGGAGTTTGTAACCCTGACCTTTTTGACTTCCTGCAGTGTGCGGCACGGCTGCGATGGTTTTGGCATTGGCACAGGCGGCAATGAAAACGACCGCCGCGCCAACTTCGCCGCAATGGATTTGGATACCCTCAAACAATTCATCGCCTCCGGCGCCGACATAGACGAATATGGCGGCAATGCGCGGCTTATGCGATTTTACCTGCCATATCTGATAGCGGCGGCAAACAAACCCGCGCATGTATCGTTGCTAATCTCCGCCGGTGTGGATGTCAATGCGAAGGATGACAGCGGACGGACGATGTTGTATTATGCATCCGCCAACGATGATACCCCTGAATTTGACAACCCCGCATTTGATATTATGCTTGCCTTGCCGGGCGTGGATGTCAATGCGCGCGCCAATAATAACTTTACGCCGCTTGACAATGTCGCAAACTCGCAAATAGCCAATCCGCAACCCTATCTGGAAGACCATGCGCGGCAGTTGCGGGCGGCGGGCGGCGTTTGTAATGTGCGCGCCGGCAATGCATTGTTTGCACTTTGCAACATCGCCCCGTCCCGACAATCGCCCAACATTACCCTGCCGAACAACGCCAACAAAACTTTCATCATCCGCAGCCCCAATATAAACACTCCCGCCGTAATAGGCAACCTATCAACCACCCCCCGCCAATAATCCCCTATTTCGTCATTCGCGGCATTAACGCGCCGTATAACCGCCATCAACCGGCAGCATTGTGCCGGTAATGTGCGGCTCTGTTGCGAGAAAAACTATCGCCCGCGCCGTTTCCGCCGCCGTTGCCAAACGGCGCGCCGGTATTTGGTTGATATTCATATCGCGGGTTTGTTTGTCCGTCCGCTGCGGCGGATGCGCCGAGAATAACATCGGCGATTCTATCGCCCCCGGGCAAACGGCATTGACGCTAATATGACTGCCGGCAAACTCCATGGCAAGGGCGCGGGTTAGTTGCACCACGCCGCCTTTGCTGGCGCAATATGCCGACAAGTTTGCCACGCCCGCCAAACCGGCGGTGGAAGCGACATTGACAATCGCGCCGCCGTTTTTCATCCGCCGCGCCGCGCCGCGGCATATCTGACCGGCGTTATTGACGACAACATCCAAACGCCCGAAGCGTTCCAAAGCGACATCCAGCAGGCGTTCGCAAAAAGCCGACTCGCCGATATCGCCGGGGCAAATGACGGTTTCGGCTTTTGCGGTTTTGCTTGTCGCCGCAAGTTGTTGTTGTGTTTGCCGCAGTTTGTTTTCGTCCCGCCCGACTAACAACACTTTCGCGCCAAGTTCGGCAAAAGCCGCACAAGCCGCCGCCCCGACCCCCGACCCGGCGCCGGTAATAACAACCCCCGCCCCGCAAAAATCCCGCTTGTCAATCATTCCAATATGCCGTTTGCCAATGGCGATTATAACGGCGGCAAAGGCAGGCATGCGGTTCTGCCGCCGTCGTGGATATACACCTGCCCGTTGGCGAAGGCGGCGTTTTCGCTTGCCAGCCACAAAACAAGCGCGGCGACATCTTCCGGCTTGCCGCTTTTGCCGAGCGGATGCAAAGCATTGACCGCCTTGCGCGCGGCGGCGGGGTTTGGATATTGCGCCAGCAAGTTGTCATTAAAAGGCGTGTCTATCCAGCCCGGCGCAACCGCATTGCAGCGAATGTTGTCTGCGCCGAGTTCCAGCGCCAGGTTGCGCGTCAAACTATGCACCGCGCCTTTGGATGCCGCATATGCCGCATGCGAAGGGTTTGCGCCCAGCGCTTCTATGGAACCGATATTGACAATCGCGCCGCCGCCGCGCTTTTTCATCGCCATCGCCGCATTTTTGGCGCACAAAAAAACGCCGCGGGCATTGACCGCCATTATCCTGTCCCACTCGGCGGCGGAAGTTTGCAAAACCGGCTTTTCCAAAACAACGCCCGCGCAACTGACAAGCACATCAACCCCGCCGCACTCCCCTTCGGCAAAAGCAAAAAGCGACTGCACACTCCTTTCGTCGCAAACATCGGTGTTATAAAATAACATCCCGCTACCCTCCGGCGGCGGCTGCAAATCGGCGCAAACAACTCTCGCACCCGCATCAACAAAAGCCCGCCCGATGGCATCGCCGATGCCGCCGGAAGCGCCGGTAATTACCGCAACTTTGTTGTCAAAAACCGGCGCGGTCATATTTCCAAACCCCACGCCGTCCAGCCTTGTGTTTGTTTGCGGGCAAACATTTCCAGTTTGGTTTGCGCCGGAAACATCGCACCGATGCGGCGGCGCACTTCGTCCGGTTTTTGCGAATGACGGGCGCGCTTTTCGCCCAGCCATTGGCGAATGTTGCGCGCACCGCGCGGAGAGGGGATTTTGCCGCGCTTGAATATCAAACACAACTCGCATTCCGACATGGTATAAAAACCCGGATTCGGCTTTTGCTTGTGCCAGACAAAGCCCACCGTCGCCCAACTGAAACCCCATGCCTTGCCGAGCGTTATCGCCTGATCCAAATGCGGCGAAGTCGCCCACATAAAAAGCAGGCAATTATCTTCGGCAAGCGCGGCGACATCCCATTTTGCCATCTTCGCGCTTGTGATGGTCGGATAATGACGCAGCGCGCCGCCGCTGTCTTTTCCGCCCGCACCGGTGTGCTGCAGTTGGCCTTTGTAATCCCACGGCGGGTCGGCGTAGATGATGGCGTATTTGCCTTTTGGCAATGGCGGCGGCGGAGTTTTGTCCACTTCGCAACGCGCAAAAGGCAGAGTTAAGGCAGAGTTGCGGCGGGCGGGGCGGGGTTATTCCGGCGCGGCAATGCGGGCGTTTTGTTCGCCCAAGCCGGTAATGCACAACCGCAACGAATCGCCGGGGCGCAAATAGCGCGGCGGCTTTTGCCCGAAGCCGACGCCCGGCGGCGTGCCGGTTATCATAATATCGCCCGGCTGCAAAGACATATAAGACGACACGCGCGATATCAACTCTTCCACGCCAAAATGCATATCCGCCGTGCTGCCGCTTTGCATTGTCTTGCCGTTCAGGTCGGTTTGCAGTTGCAGGTTTTGCGGGTCGGGGATTTCGTCCCTCGTCGCCAGCCACGGGCCCAGCGGGGCGAAAGTGTCGCCGCTTTTGCCTTTGGTCCATTGCGGCCCGCGCCGCAACTGAAACTCGCGCTCGGATATGTCGTTTGCCAATACATAACCTGCTATGTGTCGCATTGCATCTTCGCGGCGGATGTTTTTTCCGCCCGCGCCGATAACAACGCCAAGTTCCACTTCCCAATCGGTCTTTTCCGAGTCGCGCGGCAGGACAATGTCATCATTCGGGCCATTGACGGCGCTTGTCGCCTTGAGAAAAATAATCGGGTCGTCCGGCAGTGCCATCCCCGATTCTGCGGCGTGTTCGCGGTAGTTCAAACCGATGCCGATAATCTTGCCGATGCCGGAGACGGGCGCGCCAAAACGCACACTCCCCTCAACCGGCGGCAACTTTTCGGGGGTTATCTTTGCCAGCACTTCCGCGCCGAGAAACGCGCCGCGCCAATCGGCGACAACCGCACTCGCATCGCGCAACTTGCCTTCATTGTCCAAAACGCCCGGCTTTTCAGAGCCGCGCGCGCCATAACGCACCAGTTTCATATTCGCATTCTCCTCATTGCCGCAACCTTCCTTCTTGTGCGCGGCGGGCAAAAAAATCCATCGTCCGCGCAAAACCTTCGGCAAAAGGCATGCGCCCGCCGCCGATATGGTCAAACAACGGCGCATCGTCCAAATCAGCCGGAAAAGGCAAAGCGCCGCCTTCGCTATTAATCTGCGCTTTTGGAAAACGCTCGCGAATCATATCCAGCACTTCGGCGACGGTTTTGCTTTCGCCGTTCAAATCATAAACCGGCGCGCCTTTCTCCGCCGCCTTTGCCGCGCGAATGAAAACTTCCGCCGCCTCGCGGGCATAAACAAAACCGACCGCCCCGCCAAAAGGCACGGTGTAAGATTGCCCCAAAACCGCCGCCGCCATCGCCTTGGTCGGTGCGGAACTCATCCCCTGGTCGCGCGCCGGACCATAAACCACATTCGGGCGCACTCCGATGCTCGGCAACCGGCAATCGCGCCAATACACGCGGGCGGTTTGTTCGTTGCAGTATTTGTATGCGCCGTAGAGCGTCTCCAAAAACGGCGAATCTTCGCCCATCGCCACCGCCGCAACCGAACTGGCATATGCGATTTGACGGCATCCGTTTGCCAATGCCGACTCAAAAACATTAATACTGCCGACAACATTGACGCGCGCGCCGCCGACCGGGTCATCCCTGCAAAACGGCACTTGCAGCGCCGCCAGATGAATCACCTGCGCCGGTTTGTGTTTGGCAAAAACCTCCGCAACCCTGGCTGTGTCTCCTATGTCGCCGCACTCCCAAACCGCCGCCTGCGCGTCTTTCGGGTTGTCGTAAAGCAACTCCAGCCGCCGCCGGTCGTCCGACAAGTCAAAAGCAACGGCATCCCGCCCGCCGTCCAGCAGCAGTTTCATCGCCCACGCGCCAATGCAGCCGCCGGCGCCGGTTACCAAAACTTTGCCGCTCATCGCCACGGATCCACAATGTCCATATTTTCGGGAAAATCTTTTATGTTGCGCGTTGCCAATGTGAAATGATGGCGGCGGGCAACGGCGGCTATCATGGCATCGGCCATCATCTTGTCGCCGCCGAGCGGGCGCCCTTTCTTTTTGTCATCCGCGCGAATGGCGGCGTAGTGCGGGCAATCTTCGGCGTCAAAAGGCAGGCAGCGTTTTGCAAAAGCGGCGAATATTTTCGCCGCGCTTTCGGCAAGTTGCGCCTTGCGCTTGCCGGGCGGCAGCAAAGCGATGCCGTATTCTATTTCCGCCTTGTTGATGGCGCAAATATAGGAAATGTCGCCGCGGGATAGCGCCCGGCGATATACTTTCGGTTCCGGTTGAGATTTCATCAACTCGGAAAGCACATCGGTGTCCAAAAGCACCACAGGGCTAACCCCGGGTGCGATTCTTAAAGCGCTCGGGCAACTCCAAATCGTCAAAACCGCCGATGGCAATGGCGATCTCGCGAATGCGCTCCACCACATTGACCGCCTCCGGCTTTGGCTTTTTCCGGCGCACACGCGGGCGCGCGGCGCGGACTTTGATGGTTAATGCTTCTTTCACTGCGGGATACTCCTCGCCGATAATATTACCACAAAACGCCCCAAAGTTAACGGGCGCGCAGCGAATCGGCATAGCGGCGCATGCTTTCGGCGGCATCGTCCAGGGCATCGGCTATCCGCAGCGGCGAAGACGACAACGGCAAACTTTCAATCAATTGACGAAGGCGGTTTTCGGCAAGCCATGCTTCGTGCCGCGCCAGTTCGGCGGGCAGGCACGGGTCGTT
>JBPCWZ010000048.1:0-8015 GCA_051009015.1 Gammaproteobacteria bacterium
TTTTATGGCGGAAGTCGCCGACATTCTCACAAGCGACGGGCAGAAAGTTGTATTGCCCGACCTCGCCGCCGGATGTTCAATGGCGGATATGGCATCTTTGACAAAAGTAGAGCGGGCATGGCGCGAACTTAGCGAAGTATTGGACCCGGACGAGCAGATAACACCGGTTACTTATATCAATTCCGCCGCGGATTTAAAAGCGTTTTGCGGTCGTCATGGCGGCATTGTTTGCACTTCCGGCAATGCGGCGGCTATTTTGAGATGGTGTTATGCCCGCCGCCCGAAGGCGTTATTCTTCCCCGACCAGCATCTTGGCAGATGGACGGCGCGGACGATGGGAATACCGGCGGAGGAGATGGCGGTATGGGATTTTGACAAACCGCTCGGCGGCTTGACGGCTGATGAGATTCGCCGCGCGCGGATTATCTTGTGGAAGGGTTTTTGTTCTGTGCATCAGATGTTCCGCCCCGAGCATATCCGCGCTTTTCGTCAAAAGCAACCTGACGGATATGTCATATCGCATCCGGAGTGTTGCGAAGAAGTTTGCGCCATGTCGGATAGTGTTGGTTCAACCGAATACATTATCAAAACCATCGCCGCCGCGCCGCCGAATACGCATTGGCTTGTCGGCACGGAGTTGAATTTGGTTCAGCGCATTGCGCGCGAGTTTGCCGGCGAGGGCAAAGTGATAAAGTTTATGTCGCCGATGGTATGCATGTGCAGCACGATGGCGCGCATAGACCCGCAACATCTGGCGTGGTCTTTGGAATCGCTTGCGGATGGCGATATCGTCAATCAAATCAAAGTCCCCGCCGCCGAAGCGATTGATGCAAAAACCGCATTGACAAGAATGTTAACTTGTTAGCATAACAACAACGCTAACAACCCGCACAATCACAACGATGGCGGTTTCCGCCATTCTCCCATATCCGTCATTCCTCCATATCCGCCATTTCCCCATATCCGTCATTCCCGCGCACGCGGGAATCTCTCATTCTTTCACGGGATGATGGTATGTTAGATTCCCGCGTTCGCGGGAATGACGGGAAAGGGGGAATGACGGGAATAATAAAAGGGCGCCCCGGAGATGATTTGAACATCCGACCTTGCCCTTAGGAGGGGCCTGCTCTGTCCTCTGAGCTACCGGGGCTTTTTATCATATTGCTTCGTTATCGGCTTGTAATGTTTTTGCCCGGTCGCCGGGGGTTATTTGGAAACCTCTTAGAAATGCTTCCGCCGGTTGCGGTTTTTTGCCTTCGCGCCGCAACTGCTTGAAAACTATTGCGCCTTGTGCGCATTTAATAACAATGCCATTTTTGTCGGCGCGCAAAACTTCGCCATTGACGGGGCGCGATGATGCATCGTTATTATCCCGCAAAACTTCGCCGCCGTTATCACCTTTGCCATCTTCGCCGCCGTTTGATGATATGCCGGCTATTGCCGCGCCTTTTAGAATGCCTATCATTGCGCCGTTTATGATTGTTCTTGCCGCGCGGCGCGGGGCAAAGGCGCGGATTTGCCGCGCTGTTGTTTGCGCCGGATTGTCGTAGTTTATGATGTTTTCCGCTTTTGACAACTTGCGGGCATAAACTATCCCTTCAATACTTTGCGCTACCGGCGGCGGGTTTGTTTGCAGTGTCTTAATCATCAGTTTCGCGCCGAGTGTTGCAAGTTGTGCGGTGAGTTCACCGCAGTTTTTATCTTCCGCCAGCGGAATGCTTTGGCGCATTAATATCGCGCCGGTATCCAAACCTTCGTCCATCTGCATAATGCACACGCCGGTTTCCTTGTCGCCCGCCAAAATAGCGCGGGCTATCGGCGCCGCCCCCCGCCATCTGGGCAGTAATGACGGATGGATATTTATCGCCCCGCGCGGCGATGCCGCAAGTGCCGATGGCGGCAGCAACAAACCATTATCGGCAACGACAATCGCATCCGCCTTTGCCGCTTTCATCTGCGCCGCCGCTTGTTCGCCGTCCGCCGTTTCCAATAATGGCAGATTTAGCATTTGCGCGGTTATTGCCGCCGGGCATGATTGTATTTGCAGTTTGCGCCCGCGCGGTTTTGGCGGCGGCGATGCGACCAAAACAATATCAAGCGCATCGGCAAGTTGTTTCATCGCCATTTGCGCAAACGCGCCGCTGCCGCAAAAAACAATACGCATTGCCATTTCGGGATTATTCCGCCGCTTGCGCTTTGTGGTATTTTGCCAGCAGGCGCTCGCGTTTCAGGCGGCTGAGACGGTCAAAAAACAGCACGCCATTAAGATGGTCTATTTCGTGCTGCAAACAAACCGCCAGCATTCCTTCGCACTGCAGTTTGGTTTGCCCGCCTTGCATATTGACGCCGCAAACCGTCACCCGCGCCGGACGGCGCACCACCTCGCGCATGCCCGGCACCGAAAGGCAACCTTCCTCCGCCGATACTTCGTCTTTGGAATGCGCGATAATAAGCGGATTGGCAAGGGCTATCGGGTCGTTGCGCCCGCCGCTGACATCGGCGACAAGCAAGCGCAATGATTTGCCGATCTGCGGCGCGGCAAGCCCGACGCCCGATTCGTTCAGCATTGTCTCGCGCATTTGTTCGGCGAGTTTGCGGATGGTCGCGTCAATGGCGGCGACTTCCGCGGCGCGCGCGCGCAAAACGGGATGGGGATAAAGAATAATCGGCAGGGCGGGCATCGTGCGGGGTATAATTCTACACCGATGCCCGCCGCCAATGCCGCCGATTATTATCTTCTGGTTTTGATGCTTACCAAAGGCATCGGCGCGAAGTTGATGCGCCGCTTGCTGGATGCCTTTGACGATGACGCCCGCGCCGCCGCCAAAGCGCCGGAAGCGGAACTTTGCAAACTGCTGCCGAAAAAAGTCGCCGCCCGCGTTTGTCGCAAAGAAGGCGAAGCCGCCGTGGAAGCGGCGATGAAATGGAGCGAACAAAGCGACGAGCATAAACTGCTTGTTGTCGGCGGCGACGAGTATCCGCAAAGGTTGACGCATTGTTCCGATGCGCCGCTTGTGCTTTATGCCAGCGGGCAAAACCCGCGCATATTGAATGCCGATATTATCGCCATTGTCGGCAGTCGCAGCGCATCGCCCGCCGGAGTGCATAATGCCGAAGTATTCGCCCGCACGCTTTCATTGAGCAACATCGCCGTCGCCAGCGGAATGGCACAGGGGATAGATGCCGCCGCCCACCAAGGCGCGATTGACGGCGGCGCGGGGACGATTGCGGTAGTCGGCACGGGTCCGGATATTGTCTATCCGCGCGAGCATCGCAAACTTGCAATGCGCATTCGCGAAACCGGAATGATTATCGGCGAACTTCCGCCGGGGACGCCGCCGGACAAGTTTAACTTCCCGCCGCGCAACCGCATTATCAGCGGTATCGCCCGAGGTTGCCTTGTCATTGAAGCGGGAGAGAAAAGCGGCGCGCTTATTACCGCCCGCCATGCGATGGATAATAGCCGCGAAGTTTTTGCCGTGCCCGGTTCCATCAACTCGCCGATGCATCGCGGCTGTCATAAACTCATCAAGGAAGGGGCGAAACTGACCGAAACCATCAACGATATCGCCGAAGAACTTTCCGCCGAAAACAAAATAAACGGCGATGGCATAAACGGCGCGGCAAATGCCGGTGATGCAAATGCAAACGCAAACGGCGATGGCGGTGTTTTTGACGACATTCTGCCGCATATAGATTATGAACCTACGGCGGCGGATGATATCGCCGGGCGCAGCGGTATGACGGCGGCGGCGCTTATGCCCGCGCTTTTGGAGTTGGAAATGCAGGGCAAGATAGCAGCCGCCGCCGGTGGCAAATATCAAAGGTTGCCGGGATGATTGACCGCGCGCGCATTCTTTCGGAGGCGCTGCCGTATATCCGGCGCTATCACGGCAAGACCATCGTTGTCAAATACGGCGGCAGCGCGATGCAAAATGACGAGTTGAAAACCGCCTTCGCCCGCGATATTGTTTTGTTGAAACTTGCCGGAATAAACCCCGTTATCGTCCATGGCGGCGGCCCGCAGATAGACAAGGCGCTCGCCGATGCCGGAAAGCAAAGCCGCTTTGTGCGCGGCTTGCGCTATACGGACGGCGACACGATGGATATTGTGGAGATGGTTTTGGGCGGCGCGGTTAACAAGCAAATCGTCCGCCTTATTAATGGCGAAGGCGGCAGGGCTGTCGGGCTTAGCGGCAAAGACGGCAACTTGCTTTGCGCCCGCAAAATGCGCGCCAAACGCGGCGGCGGCGATATTGGTTTGGTTGGCGATATTGCATCGGTCAATTGCGAAGTGGTGTCGGTTTTATTGCGCGAGCATTTTATTCCGGTGATAGCCCCGGTCGCCGCCGATGACAAGGGGCAGACGCTTAATATCAATGCCGATTTGGCGGCGGCAAGAATCGCCGCGGCATTGTCGGCGGAATCATTGTTTTTATTGACGAATACCGAAGGCGTGCTGGACGGCAAAGGCAAACTGATGGAAGAGTTAAGCGCCGCCCGCACGCGCAAACTTCTGGCAACTTCGGTCATCAAAGACGGAATGGTGCCAAAAGTGGAATGCGCCCTTGCCGCCGTCAAGGGCGGGGCGGGGTCGTGCCGCATTATCAACGGCGGCAAAAAACACGCACTCCTGTTGGAGGTTTTTACCGATGCCGGGGCGGGCACAAGAATAACATTATGACAAGCGAAAACAAGCGCCCCCGCCGCACATGGGCGCAAACCTTCGCAGTTTATCGCGACAGGAGGATGGCGAAGATACTCCTGCTCGGTTTTATGAGCGGTTTGCCGTGGCTGTTTATCGGGTCAATGGCTGCCCTGTGGCTCAAAGAAGAAGGTGTTTCGCGCACCGGCATCGGTTTGTTCGGGCTTGTCTTTGCGGTTTATGCCGTCAATGCTTTGTGGGCGCCCGCGGTGGAAGGCGTTCGCATACCATGGCTGGCGAATGTCTTGGGGCGTCGTCGTGCGTGGATTATTACAATGCAGGGGGTAATGCTTTGCGCGCTTGTTGCTGTGTCATTTATCCCCGGTTTTCAGCAGTGGGATTTGGTTGTGGAGCAACACGGGGATATCACCGCCGCACTTCCGCAAGTTGGCATTAATCTGTGGTTTTTTGCGCTGGTGCTGTTTATTATTGCAACGGCAAGCGCAACGCAGGATATCGCCATTGATGCATGTCGCATTGAATTGATAAACACGGATGAACCGCAAAAGATAATCGCGGGGTCGGCAATGACGACAAGCGGCTGGTGGCTGGGTTTTGGCGGCGGTAAGGCGCTTGCATTGCCTCTGGTGGTGTTTTTCCAAAACACGGGAGTTATACGGGCTTGGCAGGCGGGTTATCTGGCGATGGCGGTTGTTGTTATTATTTCCGCCGTTATGCTTGTGCTGTTTGTACGGGAGGGGGATAATAATGACGCCGCCGATGATAATGACAATGTGCGCGGCGATAATAAGAGTGTGCGGGAACAAAGCGCGCCGGTGTTTAATCCGCTGGCTTTGCTGCGGCGGGTTGTGTTTTTGTGGTGGTTGCCGCTGCGCGATTTTGTTTGGCGTTATGGCGGGCGGGCGGCATTGATGCTTTTGTTTTTCATCTTCTTCTTTAAGATAGGGGAGGCATTCCTGGGGAGAATGTCGCTGGTGTTTTACAAAGAGATAGGGTTTAGCAAACTGCAAATCGCGTGGTCCGGCGGTTTGGGGACTGTTACCGTTTGCATCTTTGCCGTGCTGGGCAGCTTTATCAATACTCGCTATGGTTTGTTTCGCGGCATTGTGCTCGCCGGCATTGCCATGGCGGGGACGAATCTTTTGTTTGCCGTATTGTATTATTATCCCGAGCAGTGGCTTTTTTTCGTTACCGTTGTCGTCGACCAATTTACAACCACCATATCTACTGTCGCTTTTGTCGCCTTTATTTCGCAGTTGTGCGACCGGCGCCATACGGCATCGCAATACGCGGCTTTTGCTTCTTTGGGAAATTTATCGCGCACGACTTTGGCGGCATCAAGCGGCGCGCTTGTTGACGGGCTCGGCGGCAACTGGGCGGTATTTTTTGTCATTACGGTGATGATGGTAATGCCGAGTTTGCTAATCCTCGCCGCCGCCCGCAAAACCCTGCGCCCGATAATGACCGGCGCAACGACAAAAGTTATCTGATGGCGTATAATTGGCAAAACGCCGTTTTACAAAAAAGGAGAAAACAATGGCACAAATCGCGCAAATGCACAACAATGATACTCATGATGACTTTCGGGTTGCGGATATTTCGCTTGCCGAATGGGGGCGGCGGGAGATTGCCATTGCCGAAAGCGAAATGCCCGGGCTTATGCAACTGCGAAAACTGCATGGCGAAAAGCAGCCGCTTTCGGGCGCGCGCATCGCCGGTTGCTTGCACATGACGGTGCAAACGGCGGTGTTGATAGAAACATTGACGGCATTGGGCGCGCAGGTGCGGTGGTCTTCTTGCAATATCTTTTCCACGCAAGACCATGCGGCGGCGGCTATCGCAAAGACGGGTGTGCCGGTTTTTGCCTGGAAGGGCGAGAGCGAAGCGGAATATGCCGAATGCATCGGGCGGACTTTTGCCGGGCCAAACGGCTGGACGCCGAATATGATACTGGATGACGGCGGCGATGCGACAAGAATCGCGCATGAGGAATATCCGCAACTGCTCAAAGACATGCGCGGCATCAGCGAAGAGACGACAACCGGCGTTTTGCGTTTGGAAGAAATGGCGGCGCGGGGCGAGTTGCGCGCTCCGGCGATGAATGTTAACGACTCGGTTACCAAATCCAAGTTTGACAACTTATACGGCTGCCGCGAATCTCTGGTGGACGGCATCAAGCGGGCGACGGGTGTGATGATAGCGGGCAAAACGGCGGTGGTTTGCGGCTATGGCGCTGTCGGCAAGGGTTGCGCGCAGGCGCTTTCGGCACTTGGCGCCGTTGTTTGGATAACGGAGATAGACCCCATCTGCGCATTGCAAGCGGCGATGGAGGGATATCATGTGGTGCGGATGGAAGATGCCGCGGCGGTTGCCGATATTTTTGTGACGGCGACGGGGAATGTGGATATTATTACGGCGGAGCATTGCCGCGTGATGAAAAATCAGGCGGTGCTTTGCAACATCGGGCATTTTGACAGCGAGATACAAACGGCAAAGTTGCGCAAAGAATGCAAGTGGGAGAATATCAAGCCGCAGGTGGATCATCTGATATTCCCGGACGGCAAGCGGATAATATTGCTGGCGGAGGGGCGGCTGGTGAATTTGTCGTGCGCGGCGGGGCATCCGAGTTTTGTCATGTCCAATTCCTTTACCAATCAGGTGCTGGCGCAGATGGAGTTGTTTGCCAATGGCGGCAAATATGAAAACAAGGTGTATCTTTTGCCGAAGCATTTGGACGAATGGGTGGCGCGCTTGCATTTGGATGCGGTCGGCGCAAAGTTGACCGAACTGAACCCCGAACAGGCAAAATATATCAATGTCCCGGCGGAAGGACCTTATAAACCGGAGCATTACCGCTATTGACGGCGGTATAATCATCGGTGCTATGGCGAAGAAAGACAACAACGGCGCGGGCGACTTTCAAGCCCGCCTTGACAAAGAGGGAAACAACCCCGACGGGTGGCTGCGGGTAATGCTTGAATGGATGCGGGCGCGCGAAGCGGCGGACGCAAGGCGCTGGCAAGCGTGGGAAAAGCAAAGCCGCGAACAAGAGCAGAAACTGGACAGGATAGGCAAGCGGATTGGCGGCTGGGGAAACTCGGAGGGCGACATCTTTGAGATGGAATGCGCCGCGGCGTTGCAAAAGAGCAAGGGCTTGGCGGGCGTGCATTTTGACGAGGTGCTGTCGCACCTGTGCAACAAGTATGAGTATGACATTGTCGGCGTCAATAAGACGGCGACGATGGCGATGGAAGTGAAGCGCACTTTGCGCACCGATGATGTGTTGCACTTTGCCGACAAGCGTTTGCCGCATTTTGCCAAGTTGTTTCCGAACTATGCCAAAGGGCGC
>JBPCWZ010000049.1:0-24771 GCA_051009015.1 Gammaproteobacteria bacterium
TATATTAAGCGGCATATTGATTATCGCGCAAGCGATAATCCGCCGCATTGTTGCAAAGCAACAATGCCGCACCCGCCAAAGCGGGCGCACCTTTCGCCATAATAAAACCCCGCAAAGGCGAATAAACCCTGCAAGAGAAAATAAAGCCCGCAAGGGCGAATAAAGCCCGCAAGAGCGACATATTGATTATTATTGATTATCGCGCAAGCGATAATCCGCCGCATTGGCACAAAGTGCCAATGCCGCGCCCGCCAAAGTGGGCGCACCTTTCGCCCATAACACGCCCCGCGAATCGGCATAATAAATAATCCCTGCCAAACCCGCCCTTATGGTATAGTTAGCAAATGGCAAAACCATCCGTTTGGGCGCGGAAACATAACAATGTCGGAAAATAGCGCAAACAACACCCCCGCCCAAGATAAGTGCGCTCGGCATGATTCTCCCGCTCGGCGGAAGTGGAACGGTTATGTGATAACCGCGCTGGGGCTGGCTTTGCTGATTGTGCTGGCTTTTGCATTCCAAGACCCGATTGCGATGGCGATGAAATATAAGGCGACCGCGGATGAAATGACCCCGGGCGCGCGATTCTTCCGCGATTTTCGCGACATTCTTATTTTATGCGTTGTCGTTATCGGCGTGGTAATGGCGGCGTGGCGAAATGCTTCTTTGGATAGACAATCCGAGTCGGCAAACGAGCAAGCAAAGGCGGCAACTATGCAGGCTGATGCGGCAAACAAACAAGCCGAAACTGCGGCTAATCAATTTGCATTGACAAGTGAGCGCCTGTATAGCGACCAATTCGCCAGTGCCGCAGAATCAATGAGCAAGGAAGACAAGGACGGGAAACCGCTTATTGCCGCCCGCATCAGTGGCATTTATATTATGGCGGACTTGGCAAAAAGAACGGAATTTGCCGAGCGGGTGGTTATCAATCTAATCGCCTATATCAAAGATAATACCCAAAGAACGGCAACGGCAACATTAGAAAACGGCATAACATCCGACAAACCGCGCAAACTTGGGGGCGATGTCAAAGCCGCCTTTTCGGCACTGCACCGCATTCTTGTCAAAAAAGATATTGCCGATGAACTCTTGGATTTTTCGCAAGAGGACTTCTCTGGGCTTGACTTTCAGGGAATTGACCTGCAACACTACAAAAAATGGACAGAGGCGAATTTTAGCAGGTGCTACCTAACAAAAGTGCAATTCGCTGACGGTGCGGATATGCGGTGGGCAACTTTTTCCGGTGCAATCTTATACGAAGCAACACTGGAAGGCGTTGACTTGCAATTCGCCACAATGGAAAAAGCGGATTTGGCTCATGCAAGAATGCCAAATGCCAAATTAGATTATGCCTATTTGCGGGGGGCAAATATGGCATCTGCAAATATGCGGGGGGCTAATTTGACCAGTGCGAGTATGCATGGGTGTCGCATGTGCTCTGCCGAACTCGAACAAGCCGACCTGACGGAGGCACATTTGACAGGCGCCAATCTGGAAAAAACCAAACTGATTCGCGCCAATATGGACAGGGCGGATTTACGAGGGGCGATGCTATTTCGTGCAGATTTGACCTGTGCCGAAAAATTACTGCATATCCACTTTGGGGAAACTTTCATGGTAGAAGCCATAATTGATGAGCCTTACAAAACCGATTTGGTCAATTTTGCAAAATCTCGCGGCAGAAAAATTTGGTTTAACGATGCCGATTGCACCGGGACAACCAGCAACCACCCGGATAACACAAATTGGCATCTGGAAGAATACAAGGACGGCTACGCGCTTGCTGGCGTCTTGAGGAATTACGCTGGCGCGCCTTCTCCCGAGCATCTTGGACTCGCAATCAATTTTATGCTGCCCGGTTCGCGCCTGCACGGAGAGCCGGAAAATATCCAGCGGCAAGCCGCCAAATTGGATTTGGAGAAATTGCCGGAAAATACGCCCGAAGAAATAAAGGCGTGGCTGAAAGACATTAAGGCGAAATATTCCGGGCAATGAGGATTATCCCCGCTTGGCGGCGATGAGAATAAAAAGTGCTACATTGGCGGCTTTTGCATTATAATGACAGTGAGCGGCGGTTTGTCGCGATTGACACCAACAAACGGAAAACAACCATGATTAAATCCCTGCGCGCCTTGTGCGTGATTTTCTTTGCCGCCATCATCGGCGGGGCGGCTTTCGCCGACAGCCATTTATCGGCTTTTCATCTGGCGGTGTTTAAGGGCGATATCGCCGAAATTAAGCGGCTGATTTACGGCGGCGCAGATGTTAACGAAAAGGGCAAAGATGGCTGGACTGCTATGCATATTGTCGCGTATAATGGTCAAACTGAAATTGGTCCCATTCTCGTTAATGCGGGGGCGGATATCAATGTGCAAAATGACAATGGCATAACGCCCTTGCATTCTTCGGCAGGGGCAGGTCAAACCGAAATGGCACTTGCCCTTGTCAAAGCAGGGGCGGACATTGAGGCAAAAGATAACAATGGCTGGACACCTTTGCATTCTGCGACAAGAGACGGTCACACCGAAATAGCGCTTGCCCTTGTCAAAGCGGGGGCGGGCATTGAAGCAAAACAAAAAGATGGCTGGACGCCTTTGCATCTTGCGACAGCAAAAAGTCAAACTAAAACCGCGCTTGCCCTTGTCAAAGCGGGGGCAGATATTGACGCCAAAAATGGCGATGGCGATACGCCTTTGCATCAAGCGGCAAGGAACGGTCATACTGAAACCGCACTTGCCCTTGTCAAAGCGGGGGCAGATATTGAAGCAAAAGATAACGATGGCTGGACACCTTTGCATCATACGACATTGGACGGTCATACCGAAACCGCGCTTGCCCTTATTAAGGCGGGTGCGGATATCGGGGCAAAAGAAGAAAATGGCTGGACGCCTTTGCATTGGTCAGCAAGATACGGCAAAACCAAAACCGCGCTTGCCTTTGTCAAAGCGGGGGCGGATATTGACGCTAAAACTAACGATGGCAACACGCCTTTGCATTTTGCGGCAGGGAATGGTTATAACGAAACCGCGCTTGCCCTTGTCAAAGCGGGGGCGGATATTGACGCAAAATATGACGAGGGCGGAACGCCTTTGCATATTGCGGTGGGGAATGGTCAAACCAAAACCGCGCTTGCCCTTGTCAAAGCGGGGGCAGATATTGAGGCAAAAGATAACGATGGCTTTACGCCTTTGCATTATCCGGCAGCAAAAGGTCAAACCAAAACCGCCCTCGCCCTTGTCAAAGCGGGAGCGGATATTGAGGCAAAATCTAATGAGGGCGGAACGCCTTTGCATTTGGCGGCACAGCAAGGTCATACCAAAACCGCGCTTGCCTTTATCAAAGCGGGAGCGGATATTGAGGCAAAAGCCAATGATGATTTTACGCCTTTGCATGGTGCGACAGCAAAAGGTCAAACTAAAACCGCGCTTGCCCTTGTTAAAGCGGGGGCGGATATCGGGGCAAAAGGCAACGATGGCGATACGCCTTTGCATTTGGCGGCAAAACACGGTCATACAAAAACCGCGCTTGTCCTTGTCAAAGCGGGAGCAAACCTGAATGCCCTCAACAATGACGATAAAACGGCATTGCAGTTAGCCATAGACGAACAGGGCAAAGACAGCACTATCGCAATTTTCCTGCAGGGGGCTATGGAAAAGGCGGGCGACATAAACCGGCAACAAGCCGAAGAGTTGTTGCGCGAATTGGAATAGCGGCGTTATTTTGTCAATGTCGCCGTTGTCGCGGTGTTGGGTTTTTGTTTTTGCGGGAATGACAAGGTGCGCCCACTTTGGCGGGCGCGGCATTGTTGCTTTGCAACAATGCGACGGATTATCGCTTGCGCGATAATCAATAATCACAAGCGCGATAATCATCATTAAAGCCCTGAAAGGGCGTCCTGTTCATAGCACGGGGCAAAGCGCGAAAGCGCGCCGCCCCGTGAGTCGGCATTATTAATAATATAGCCCTGAAAGGGCGTCCCATTCTTTTGCAGGGCAAAGCCCGGCAAAAACCGGACAAACAACAACAACCAATGCGCCGCTTCGCGGCGATGGATTCCCGCTTTCGCGAGAATGACGGAAGAGGCGGGAATGACGAGAATCGCCGCCGTTTTTCTTCGGTCGCCCTTTCAGGGCTTGTTTGTTTCATAATGCCGATTCACGGGGCGTTGCCCCGTGCTATGAACAGGTCGCCCTTTGCAGGGCTTTTGATAACGCGCCGCTTCGCGGCGGTGGATTCCCGCTTTCGCGGGAATGACGGAATAGGCGGGGATGACGAAGATGGGCGGGGATGGCGGATTACATTCCGCGGCGTTGTTTGGGGCGGGTTTTTTCGTGGGTTGTTTTTGCCTTGCGGACTTCTTTGCGGGGGCTTACTTCGGGGACGCCGACATCCCACCATGCATCGCCCGGAGTCCAGCGGGCTTTTGCCGTGCGCATGGCGATAACATAAGTTCCCTTGTTTTGGCGGGCGCGTTTTAATGCCATCGTCAAATCCGCCAAACTCCTTACTTGCTCGCCGTTTGCGCCCATGCTTTTGGCATGCGATACAAAATCCACCGGCACTTCCCTGCCGCGGCAGTGTTCAAACAAGTTGTTGAAACTCGCGCCGCCCTTGAAGTTTTGCAGGCGGTTGATAATCGCATAGCCGCCGTTGTCGCAAACAATGATTATCAACTTGCGACCGGTCATTACCGCACTCAATATCTCCGAGTTCATCATCAGATAAGAGCCGTCTCCGACAAGCACAAAAACCTCGCCCTTGTCGCGCGCCATCCTCGCGCCAAAACCGCCCGCTATTTCATAACCCATGCAAGAATAGCCAAACTCGCAATCAAAATCGCCCGGGCGCTTGCTTTGCCATACTTTGTTAAACTCGCCCGGAAAACCGCCCGCCGCCGTCAGCGCCATATCATCCCCGTCGCATTGATTATTGACGATGCCGATGACTTCGGCATAACTCGGCTCTCCGCCCGCTTTGCCGTCGGTGTGTGCCTTTACCACTTTGTTCCAAAGGCGGTATTCTTTTCGCGCTTTGTCCTGCCATTTGCCGCCCGCTTTCCATTTGCCGAGGGCGGCGGAAAGTTCAGTTATGCATTCTTTGGCATCGCCGATGACGGCGGCGGCGCGGTGTTTGTGTGCGTCAAATCTTGCCGTGTTAATCGTTATCAGGCGCATTTGCGGGTTGGCGAAAATACTCCACGACCCTGTGGAAAAATCCTGCAATCTTGTGCCGATGGCGATGACGGCATCGGCATCCGCCGCCAGATTATTCGCCGAAGCGGAACCGATAACGCCGATGGGACCCACATTTTGCGGGTTGTCAAAACGCAAACACCCGCGCCCGGCAACCGTCTCCGCTACCGGCAGCCCGTGTTTTTTCGCAAAGGCGCAAACTTCCGCCGTTGCCAGAGAATAATGCGCGCCGCCGCCGGCAATAACAAGCGGCTTTTTGGCGCGCGTCAACACTTCCGCCGCCGCTTTGATGCTTTGCCTGTCGGGGCGCGGGCGGCGGATGTTGTGTGTGGTTTTGTCAAACATCGCCGCCGGATAATCATACGCCATCGCCTGCACATCCTGCGGCAATGCCAAAAAGGCGGGCCCGCATTCCGCCGGATCCAGCATTACCTGCGCCGCTTGCGAAAGTGCCGGTATCAGTTGCGCGGGATGATTTATCCTGTCCCAATAGCGGCATACGGCGCGAAAAGAATCATTGACGGTAATCGTCGGGTCGCCAAAGTTTTCCACTTGCTGCAAAACCGGGTCGGGCAGGCGATTGGCAAAAGAATCGCCCGCCAGCAAAAAAACCGGCAAACGATTGACATGCGCGCAAGCGGCGGCGGTTATCATATTTGTCGCGCCGGGACCGATGGAACTTGTCGCCGCCATTATCTGCCGCCGCCTTTTGGCTTTGGCAAAAGCGACCGCCGCCAATGCCATGGATTGTTCGTTTTGCCCGCGCCATACCGGCAACTTTTTTCGCGCGGCAAAAAGCGCCTCGCCCAAACAAGTAACATTGCCATGCCCGAAGATGGCGAAAACACCGGCAAACAAAGGCGCGCTGTCTTTGGCGTTTTTGCTTTCGTCGTTGTGAATATGTTGCGCCGTCATCCATTTGACAAGCGCCTGCGCCGCCGTCAGTTTTATCTTTTTCATTTCATCTCCCCGATGATTTTTGCCGCACCGGAGGCGAGTAATCTGCTGTCCGAAGATATGGTAACAAACTGATAGCCGAGTTTTATCATCGCCCGGGCATAAGCCGGCGTGCCGTTGTGAATACCGGCGATAACTTTGTGTTTTTTTGCCGCCGTGATAATGCGGTTTATCAGCCGCACCGGCTCTTCTTCGGTTTGGTCAAAAGTCGGCTTGCAGCCGATGGAAAAAGACAAATCGGACGGACCGACATAAATGGCATCCAGCCCTTCAACCGACAAAATGTCGTCAAGGTTTTGCACCGCTTCGGCGGTTTCCACCATCGCCAATATTACAACTTCGTCATTGGCGCGCAAATGATAATCCTCGCCATAACAAAGCCGCGCCCGCAAAGGACCAAAACTCCGCCGACCGCGCGGCGGATAGCGGGCGGCGCAAACCAAACGCTCGGCATCGGCGCGGTTATTTATCATCGGGCAGATAATCCCCGCCGCGCCGGCATCCAGCATTTTCATAATAATCCCCTCTTCCAGCCACGGCACGCGCACAAGCGGCACGGTTTTTGTTGTCGCTATGGCTGTCAGCATTTGCACCGCCGATGCATAATCCACCAGCCCGTGCTGCATATCCACGGTCAAACTGTCCCACCCCTGCCGCGCCATCAACTCCGCCGAAAAACCGCACGGTATCGCCAGCCAGCCGTTTATCGCGGCATCGCCTTTTTGCCATTTGGTTTTTAGCGCGCCCGCCATCGTCATCGTCATCATCGTATTATAAACTTTCGCCGCCGCGTTTGGCGAGGATTTTTAATGCCGCTTTGATTTGTTCGGCGGGCGGCATTTCATCGGCATTGTCATATTGCTTGTGCAATGCCGAAAGCGCACGGGCTATCTCCGGCTTTTTGTATCCCAATGCCGCAAGTGCCTGCGAAGTGTCGCTATTGGCGGCATTTGCCGGAATGTCCGACAACAACACGCTGCCGCGAAACTCAATAATTAATCGCTGCGCGGTTTTTGCCCCGATGCCCGGAGTCGCCGACAACCTCGCCGCATCGCCGCTTGCCAAAGCCGACAAAAACTCGCCGACCGGCATCACGCTCAACATTGCCAAAGCGGTTTTTGCCCCGACGCCGCTGACTTTGACAAGGCGGCAAAAAAGCGCGCGCGTCTTGCCGTCCAAAAACCCGTATAGCGTTTGCGAATCTTCGCGCACGACCATTTCGGTATACAAAAAAACTTCCGCGCCGACTTCCGGCAAACGATCGGTTACCAAAACCGGCGCGGCGACACGATAGCCAATGCCGCCCGCTTCAACAATCGCCTCGCCCGGCGATTTTTCCGCCAGAATGCCGCGCAAAGTGGCAATCATTTTGCCGCCGCCATCTTTGGCATTTGCCGCATTCCGCGCCTTCCGCTTTTGCGGCGCGGCGGCATTCGGTCAAAAGCGCCCAGCCGCATCATTGTCGTCAGCGACAAAGCACAAGCCAAAGCATCGCAAGCATCCGGCGGCGGCGTTTTCATCTCCTCCGGCAGCGAAAGCAACTTTCGCACCATCATCGCCACGGCTTTTTTGTCGGCTCTGCCCGCGCCGGTTACCGACTTTTTGACTTGCAATGCCGAGAGTTCCACAACCGACACGCCCGCATGCCAAAGCGCCGCCAAAGCCGCCCCGCGCGCTTCGCCAAGTGCCAAAGTGCTTTTGGCATTGACGCTGGCAAAAATGCGCTCCACGCATGCCGTTTGCGGTTGCCATTGTTCCACCGCCGCTTGCAAGCCATCCCAGATTTGCCCTATCCTGCGGCTGTGCGCTTCGGCGGGCAAAGTGCGAATGACGCCGCAAGACAACAGGCGGTTGTTTTCAATAACCCCCCAGCCGGTATTGGCAAGCCCGGGGTCAACGCCAAGTATGCGCATCGGTTTGCCTGTCAGTTGTCATTGTCATCATCGCCGAAGTTGGCATTGGTATAAACCTGCTGCACATCATCGGCATCTTCCAGCGCATCCGTCAGTTTGCGCATCTTTTCGGCATCCGCCCCTGTCAGCGTTATTATCTCCCCTTCGGGGCGCATGATTACCTCGGCGACATCGGGCGAAAAACCGGCGGCGCGCAAAGCATCAACCATCTGCGGCAGCATTTCCGGCGCGCACAACACTTCCGCGCCGTCGTCATCGCCGTCAAAATCTTCCGCGCCGTGTTCTATCGCCTTTTCCATCAGCAACTCCCCGGCAACGGCGGAAAACAACAACTGCCCGCGGCGGCGAAACAAATGCGCCACCGCGCCATTCGCCGCCAGGTTGCCGCCGTTTTTGGTAAAAGCATGGCGGACTTCGCCGAGTGTGCGGTTTTTGTTGTCGGTAAAAACTTCCACGATAACCGCCGCGCCGCCGGGACCGAAACCTTCATAGCGCAACTCGGCATAATCGCCGCCGTCATTTTGCCCGCCGCCTTTTTTGACGGCGCGGGCGAGATTATCACCGGGGACATTGGCATCGCGGGCGCGTTCCATCGCCAGCCGCAAGCGCGGGTTTGCGGCGGGGTCGCTGCCGCCGATTTTGGCGGCAACCATCACCTCGCGGATAAGGCGCGAGAAAAGTTTGCCGCGCCTGGCATCCATCCGCTCTTTGCGATGGCGGATATTCGCCCATTTGCTATGACCTGCCATTGTGTCAATTATAATCGCCGCCTTTTCGTTTGCGGTTATTATTTTCCCGCCGTCATCGGCAATCGCCGGTTTTTTCGGCGGGCGGGTTTTATTGATGCAAGCGGGCTTGTGCCGCCGCCGCTTGTGCTTTCGCGTTGATGGCGGGGGGCGGCGGGGGGATTTGCCTTTTTTGCCGTTCTTCAAAGCGCGCTTTCAATCGCGCCGCTTCGGTCTTTGCCCGCGCGGTTTTTGCCGCCATCTTTTTGCCGCGCGCAAAGGCGGCGGAAAGCGGGATGACACTCGGGCAAACATCGTCGCATTGTTTGCAGTGAATGCATTGCGCCAAACCTTCCGCCGTCATCTTTTGCCATTTATCATCTTTTGACAATGCATACAAACGCATCGGCGTCAAACCGGCGGGGCAAACATCCGCACACAAGTTGCAGCGAATGCATTGTTGCCCGATGGCTTGCGGGATAAAAGCCGGCGCGCGAAAACCGGCAAGCGTTTTATTTAACGCCGTGCGCTTTTTTGGCTGCCGCATTTCAATGGCATCGGTCGGGCAAACCGGCAAACACAAAGCACAACCGGTGCAATCTTTTTCCAAAACCGAATGTTCAAACCGCGCCGCCCCGACAATGGCATCAGTCGGACAAACCGGCAAACACAAAGCACAACCGACACAATCCTCCCCCCGAATAAAAGCCACTTCCACCCCGGAATGATTTGCCTTTTCGGAAAATACAACTTCCGCATTTGCCTCTTCCGTCATTCCCGCCCCCTCCGTCATTCCCGCGAAAGCGGGAATCTCATTTGCCCTTGCGGATTTTTCCACAAGCGACTTTTGCTTTTGTTGTTGCGGTATCTTTACCATCGGCGGCGGTTCATTAACAAGCGTAGCAAGACGGCGAATAACATCCTCGCCGCCGGGCAAACACAAATCAATCCCCGCTTCTTTTCGGGCAACGGCACGGGCAAAAGGTTTGCAACCGGCATACCCGCACTCGGCACACTGCAACTGCGGCAACTGAGCATCAATAGCATCACAAAGCAAATCCTCAGCAGAACGCCGCCGCCCAACAGCAAAAGCCGAAAGCCCCCCAAGCACCCCCCCCACAACCAAAGCCCCCCCCGCCAGCAAAACCATCAACATATCACCAGCCATTATATCCCTGTCGCCGCCGCCACCTTATCCGCCAATTTGCCAATTTTTGACGGCGACGGTTGACAAGCGACATTTTTATGGCATAATAGCCGCTACCGAAATAGGGGTTAGGGTATGTTGTTGTAAGAAGGCGGAAGCAAACACTTTCCCGTCTCACGTGCCCTGCTCCGCTTTTTTATGATGAAAATCTACGCCATTCTGCTGAATTCTTTCTTCCGCAGGAATAACGAAATGAAAGTCCTGTAAGAACTACCGAAAACTGACAATTTTCACACAAAAAAGAAATTTATGGATTAAAAATGGATAACACAGCGATTTTTGTGTACAATGGTCAGCGTACGGTCGTACAACAGGCGAGAATTGCCGCTAAGTTTTACTGGGTCGCGAAGAATTTCGTCGGCTCGGCAACGAGGATTTTCTTGCCATGCGCAAAACACATCGTTTTTTCAAATTTCTCGCCCAGCGTGGGCACTTGTTTGGCGTGGTTGCCGTGGTGGTTGCCTTTTGGTCCCAAGAGCAAGGGATTTCTCCACTTCACTATTCGCTCATTTGGTACATTTTGGTGTACCGAATTTCCTGCCATTTGCCGCAAATACTGCAACTGATTATTGCGGCTCTGCTTCGCGATAGGACATATTTGCCGCCTTCGTGGCCCGAATATCTCCTGCTCGCTGTCATAGTCGTGGTTTTGCTCGGCATGGATGTCCTTTATTATTCCCGCGCGGGCGGGAATCTATCGCCGTAATAGCGGCGGTGCTATCAGGCACGAAAAAATGTTAAAATGCCCGGAAAAGATGGGACAACTAACTGCTATCCGCCGCTTTCTCGCCGCCGCTATCTTGGCGGGGCTTTTCGCCATCATCGGCGGCACGGCTTTCGCCGAGGAGTTTGATTCTCTCTATGATGGTCCTGTGGGGTTGCATAATGCGGCGTTGCACGGCAATATCGCCGCAATCAAACGCTTGATTGACGAAGGGGCGGACATTAATAGTAGAGAAGCATATCCCGGAGTAACACCTCTGCATTCGGCGGTAGCCAACGGTCAAACTGCCGCCGCATTTGTCCTCATTGAAGCAGGGGTGGATATCAATGTGAAAGGCGATGATGGCAGAACTCCTCTGCATAGTGCAGTTTGGGCGGGAGAAACCGAAACCGCACTTGCCCTTATCAAAGCAGGGGCGGATATTGAAGCAAAACAAAACGATGGCGTTACGCCTTTACATTGGGCGGCACAAGAAGGTCAAACCGAAACTGTACTTGCCCTTATCAAAGCAGGGGCGAGTAAATACGCAAAAGATAACAATGGTTGGATGCCTTTGCATCGAGCGGCAGGGCGCGGTCAAACCGAAACTGCATTTGCCCTTGTCAAAGCGGGAGCGGATATTGACGCAAAAGATAACAATGGCGCGACGCCTTTGCATATTGCATCAGAGAACGGTCAAACCAAAACCGCTCTTACCCTTGTTAATGCGGGAGCGGACATTGACGCAAAAGCCGACTATGGCGGAACACCTTTATATCAAGCGATAGCGACCGGTCAAACTGAAACTGCGCTTGCCTTTATCAAAGCGGGAGCGGATATTGACGCGAAAACCAACGATGGCTGGACGGCTTTGCATTTGGCAGCACGAAATAATCAGTACATAATTATACCCGCCCTTATCAAAGCGGGGGCAGATATTGAGGAAAAAACTAACGGTGGTTTGACACCTCTGCATTATGCGGCAGCGAACGGTCATAACCAAACTGCGCTTGCCCTTGTTAAAGCGGGGGCGGATATTGAAGCAAAAAATAACAATGGCTTGACGGCTTTGCATTTTGCAGCATATCAAGGTCAAACCGAAATTTTGTTCGCCCTTATCAAGGCGGGGGCGGATATTGAGGCGACAAATAACGATGGCTTTACGCCTCTGCATGACGCGGCGGCGGGGGGTCAAACCAAAACTGCGCTTGCCCTAATTCATGCCGGAGCGTATCTTAAGGCAACAACTAATAAAGGCAATACGCCGCTTGATGTTGCCCGTCAATTTAAGCAATGGAATGTAGTTAAGATTTTGGAAAACCCGCCGCCGCCGAAACCTTCGGGCGAGGAAGCGCCGAATGTTGCAATTGCGCCCGCGCCCGAAGATAGCAATATTGCCGAGCATGTTTTTGAGAATACTTGGCGGTCGGTTGTTTATATTGAAGATAACGAAGGGCAAGGCGGCGGCGTGATTATTGAGCCCAATATTGTGGCGACGAATTGCCATGTCGTAGATGGCGGCGGTATTGTTGTTTATAAAGCGGAAAACCGCCGCACCGACAAAAGCAAAAGATATCCCGCAACTATCCGCCGCCGTGATGACAAGAATGATTTTTGTTTGCTGGATGTTAAAGGGCTTTGGGGTATTCCGGCAAAAGTCCGCCGTTATGATACTTTGCGTGTTGGCGAAAGTGTTTATGGTATCGGCGCGCCGCAGGGTTTGGATTTGTCGCTATTAACCGGCGTGGTTTCGCGAAAAAGCAAAGACGGCGGCGTTAGACAGATACAAACCGATGTCGGCATATCGCCCGGCTCATCCGGCGGCGGGTTGTTTGACCGCGAGGGTAGTTTGGTCGGCATTCTTACTTCCAAACTGGTGGATGACGACATAGAAGGCATCGGTTTTGCCATTCCCGCCGATTTGGCGATATCCAAACAATAAACGCCTCCTTTAATAATCCCCCGCCGTTTCAAGTTGGTAGAATAGGGCGGGTTATGGATACGAAAAAACTCAAGGCGCTGCGCGATAAGATTGACAAGTTGGACGATGGCATTGTTGTGCTTTTGGCGCGGCGCGCCGAAGCCGCCGCCGAAGTCGGCAAAGTCAAAGATGCCGCCGCCCGCAAACAAAACGGCAAAAGCATAACCAGCCAAACAAAAACCGGCGCAAATAAAGATGCCGCAAAAGCCACAGGCGAAAGCGCAAAAGCCGTAAGCGAAAGCGGCGAAAGCCGAACTTCCGCGCTTGGCAAACATTCGGCTCCGGCGCGGGAGGCGCAGATATTGCGGCGCATATCCGCCAAAGGCGGCAAACTCGGCAAGCGGGCGATGACCGCCATTTATCGCGAGATAATCGCCGCTTGCCTGTCGTGCGAAAGCCGCCAGCACATTGCATATCTGGGACCGCCCGGCACATTCTCCCACCAAGCCGCCCGGGCTTTTTATGGCGACGCCGCCGACTTCGTCCCGCATGTCAGCATTGCCGATGCCGTGCGCGAAACCGAAAAAGACCAATGTCATTTTGCAATGGTGCCGCTGGAAAACTCCACCGGCGGCACCGTCGGCGAAACGGTTGACGCCCTTTGCACAACCCCCCTTGCCGTTTGCGGCGAGATGATGATGCGCGTGCGTCATTGTCTTTTGTCGCGCGCGCCGGATGCCAAAGATGTGCGCGAAATACACGGGCATCCGCAGGCACTGGAACAATGCCGCCGGTGGCTTGCCGTCAATATGCCAAAAGCGCAAACCCGGCATTCCGGCAGCACCGCCGCCGCCGCGCAACTTGCGGCAAAAACCCCGCGCGCCGCCGCCATCGGCTCGGCATCGGCGGCGGAACTCTATCAACTGCCGGTGCTTGCCGCCGACATTGAAGATTCGGCGCTCAATACCACGCGCTTTTTGATATTGGGACGCCCCGCCGCTCTGCCGCAAACCGGCAACGACAAAACTTCCCTGATAATGAGCGTGCGCGAAGTCGCCGGGGCGATGCATCATCTGCTCGAACCTTTCGCCAAACACGGCATCAATATGAGCAAACTGGAATCGCGCCCTTCGCGCGGGCAGATGTGGAAGTATATTTTTCTGACCGACATAGAAGGGCATTTGCTTGATGCGCCGGTCGCCGCTGCTTTGGAAGAAGTGCGCCGCCGCGCGGCTTTTGTCAAAATCCTCGGCTCTTACCCCAAAGCCGCATCCTGATGGGTTTGGCGCGGCGCGTCATTCCCTGTCTGGATATTGACGGCGGGCGGGTGGTAAAGGGCGTGCGCTTTCGCGGCATTCGCGACGCCGGAGACCCGGCGCAAGCGGCGCAACAATACGACAAAGGCGGCGCGGACGAGTTGGTTTTTTTGGACATTACCGCAACAAGCGACAACCGCGGCATATTGCTGGAAACAGTCGGCAAAGTAGCAAGAAACCTGCGCATTCCTTTGACGGTCGGCGGGGGGGTGCGTTCGGTTGATGATTTTGCCTTGTTGTTGCGTTCGGGCGCGGACAAGGTCAGCGTTAATTCGGCGGCGGTTGCCCGTCCGGAATTGCTTGGAGAATGCGCGGCGCGTTTTGGCGCGCAATGTGTTGTGCTCGCCATAGACGCAAAACAATGCGCGCCGGATAAATGGCAGGTAATAACACACGGCGGGCGCAAACCTTCGGTTTTGGATGCCGTGGAATGGGCGAAACAAGCATGCGCCATCGGCGCGGGAGAGATATTACTGACAAGTATGGATGCGGACGGCACAAAAGACGGTTATGATTTGCCGCTAACAAGGGCGGTAGCACAAGTGGCAACGGCGCCGGTCATCGCCAGCGGCGGCGCGGGAAACCCGCAACATCTGGCGGCGGCTTTTTTGCAAGGCAATGCCGACGCCGCCCTCGCCGCCAGCATCTTCCACGACAACATCCACACCATAAAAGAAACCAAAACCCACCTCCAATCATGCGGCATAGAAGTGCGAATGGAATAAACCCGCGCATGAAATAAAACTCCGGCGGCTTTGTATTTCTTATTATCGCGTCAGCGATAATCCGCCGCATTGTTGCAAAGCAACAATGCCGCGCCCGCCAAAGTGGGCGCTTTTATATCCATAACCCCGAAAAAACCGGCGGGATAAATGTTTGCGGGTTATGTTTTTGCCGGGCTTCGCCCTGCAAAAGGATGGTGTCGCCCTTATAGGGCTTTAACCATGCCGCCGCCGCCGTCATTCCTGCCACAGGGCGGATTTTTGCCGCCTTTGGCAAATCTTGTGGTAATATTGTCATTGGCTTATCAATTACGGATGACTCGCTCGTCGGGTTTTCCGTGTAATACAAAACTCGGCACTTGTGGCGGGAAATAAGCGGGATATTTGCATCCGTGTTGATAAGCCAGGCCCGACATTGTGTCGGGGTTTGACCATCCACAATGAGGATAAAACAATGATAAAAACACTCAAAGGCATTTTTATGCCGTTTTGCACCATCATCGCATTGGCGATTAAGCGCATGCTTTTGCCGCTTGTCGCTGTTGTGGCATTGGCATTATCGCCTGCCGCTTTTGCCGCGCGCCCGTTTGTCGGCATCGCCGGAATTGAATATGCGGCGCCGGGGAGCGCCTGCGGGGGCGACTCGTTGAGTTTGTCGGGCGGCGGTTCTTGCGTTTCCCAATGTGTGCATCGCGAGATGATTAATGAAGGATACAGATGGGGAAAAGAGCATCGTGACACATGCAAAGTGGATGGTAAATACATAACAGACACCGACTATGGTTCGTGCCATTTGACAAGAATGACATATAGTGCCGCAAATCAGCGTTGTACTCGCCAATGCAAAAGCGATTCTGCTCGTGCCGAATCCGGCAACAACCGCAATGCATGCTTTAACAATGTCGTCAATGGCTTTACGAAAATGCTGGAAACGGCTATCGTCAAGACCAACAAGATGGCGGTTTATGACCGCGAACAACTGGACCCGGTATTTGCCGAGCAGTTAGCGGGGCAAGCGGGTTTGACGAATCGCGGCGGCAAGTTAGGCGGCTTGGACGGCGTGGATTATATCGTCAGCGGCTCTATTACCAAATTTGGCGGCAAGCAGGAAGAGTCGGGGATTAGCGGCGAAGTGCTTGGCTTGTTTGGCAGTGGCAGAGGTCAGGGGCTTCTTGGGCAAGGTGTGCAGCAAGCAAAAGCCACTTGGGAAATGGCGGTGGATATTAAGATTATTGATGTATCTACCGGGCAGATTGTCGCCGCCGAGACGGTGGAGTCGCATATAATCGCGGCATCTGCATCCAATATCGCAGGTTTGCAAAGCGGCGAGCAAAAGGCGGATTATCTTTCGGATGTGCAAAGAAGTGTCGCCCGTGAAGTTGCGGCGTTAATCGTCCAGCAGAAATTTCCAATTCGGGCGATATCCGTATCCGATGGCGTGATATCGCTAAACTACAACGATTCCGTCTTGTCGGTTGGCGATTGCCTTAATATCTATGCTTTGGGCGAAGGCATTATTGACCCCGATACCGGCGAATCGCTCGGACAGGAAGAGGTTTTGGCTGGTGCGATAACCGTTGTGGAAACGAATAACAAGTTTTCCAAAGCGGAAGCAGATGGCGGTTTTACGCCCAAAAAGGGAATGATTGCCCGCAAAAAAGAATGCACGGAAAGCCGCGCCGCAAAGTCCGCCCCGCCGAAAAAAGATGACCGGCGGGAAGTTTGGAACGACAAATAATACAGGAGAAAACCAATGACCGAAACCAACCCCAAACTCCGAAACATCTCTTTGAAGCATGCCGCAAAAGTTGCGGAAATTGCCGAAGCATTGCTTTTTGTGGCGAAGAGATACAAAAGGGAATTGTCTGTTGATGCCGCATACAAGTCGGCGGCGATAATCCACAGGACGATTAACCATCCGCCCAAATAAAGGGCTTCGGTGATAAAAGGGGCGGCAGAAATGTCGCCCTTTTTTTATGCAAAGCCGCCCCGTCAGATTCCCGCTTTCGCGCAAAAGGCGGCTTTATAGATTCCCGCCTGCGCGGGAATGACGAAAGGGGCGGGAATATCCGCAGTTGCCCGCGATTGGCTATCTGTCGGGGAATTTATACCACAAGGAACAGATACGACAACAATACGGATATGACCGCCGTCATTATCGCCGTCGTTATCCTCACCGCCCACGGGTTTTTCCACGCCAATTTTCTGGCGTCCGCGCTGATATAGCACTCCACTTCCAGCAACAATTTCAGGTTTGCCAGCATTTTATCGGCGATGCCACCCGCTTTCGCCATCTCCAAATAAAACTTGTGCCGGTTGTCGCGCTCGCTGCGGCTTTTGGCGATAATCTCGCCGACTGCCGACAAATCGCGGTGAAACTCGGGTATGTTGACATGTTTCCCAACCGATTCGGCGTCGTATTGTCGCATCATCCGGTCAAAAGTATCGCGGAATTCCGCTTCCACAAAATCAATCATGTCGTGATGCAGTATCAGCAATTGATAGCGCGTTTGGAGCAGAAAATCCATCTCCTTTTTTTCGTCAGCACCAGTCAGTCCCAGCGAATACTGGTTCGCATCCAGATACTGTCGCAACGCATAACGAAACTCGTTCGCCACGGCAAGGTCTGCAAACCCATTCAATTGCTCCACCCGCTTGTAAAAAGACACAACATCGTTGTGTAGGTCATAAATCTCGCGGTGCAGTTCGCGACAACTCTTGCCGCCGCTTTCTGGCGCGGCGGCGGTCATTTGCGGGCGGCGCCGGTTTTGGGGTCAAAGTGATTTTCTATTTGCTTCCACACCGGCGGGAGTTTTTTGGCTTCCGCCAGCCGCTTTTCGCGCTCATCGGGAAACAAAATCTTGCCCATCCGAAACCGGACATTGCCGGAAGACCGGCGCGCAATGTCAAGGAATATCTGCTTGCGGTCAACCGGCGGTAGCCAAAACAAACGCCCCAGAAACAGGACGAATTCCTCCGCCCGGCGCGTGCCGAGAATCTTTGCCAAAAAGGCGGTTTTGTTTTTGGATTGCATTGTTTTCTTCCGTTTTCGCGCCGCCGCACACAAAAGATGCAACGACTCAATTAGCATTATAAACCATCAAATTGCCAATTGTGGCAAAAAGGCAAATAAAAATACGACCGGCGAAAATAGCCGCAATTGCCCGCGATTGGCTATCGGTTGTCGGGGAATAGTTGGTGGCGGAATTGGGATAGGCGGGTGCCGGTTGCGAATGTTGTCAGGAAATATACCGCTGCGCCCAATATCACGCAACCGCCGAGTGCGCCGATTTTGTCTAAAATCGTTGCGCCTTGCCAATAATCTTCGCCGGGGCGCGCTATTATCAAAACCGCCGCCATCGCCAACAATGCGGCAAACAATCTTAAGCCGAAAATCATCCATCCCGCCAAAGGCGCATACCAACCCCGCCGGTATAAAACGACAAGCAAAGAAGCGGCATTGATGCAAGCGCCCAAAGCAACCGACAAGGCAATACCGGAATGCCCCATATCCAAAACGCCGACAAACAATAAGTTCATCAACTGCGTTGCCGCCAAAACCGCAAGCGCCGCCCGCACCGGCGCTTTGGCATCGCCTTTGGCAAAAAAACACGCCACCACCGGACGCGTCAGCACCAAGCCCAAAACGCCGCCGCTATATGCCAAAAGCGCCGATGCCGTGTTTTCGGCATCCGCCGCCGAAAAAGCGCCGTAGGCAAAAAGCGCATGCGCAAGCGGCGCGGCAAGCAATGCCATCCCCAAAGCCGCCGGCGCCGCCAAAAAAACCGCTAATCGCAAAATGCCGTCCAGCATTATTCCCGCCTCTTGCGGGCGGCGCGAAAAAGCCGGCAATGCCACCGTCGCCAAAGCCGCCCCGAGCAAACCGGCCGGAAGTTCCATCACCCTGTCGGCATAATACAACCACGAAATACTTCCGGCGGTCAGGGTTGAGGCGATGGCGAGATTTATCAGGAGGTTGATTTGCGTAGCACCGGCGGCGAGCGCGCTTTGGAGCATTTTGCCGAGCATGCGCATGACAGCCATTGACGGCGGCAGATGCAGGCGCGGCTTTGGCACGGCGCGGTTCTTGCGCAAAAACAAAAG
The DNA here is from genome assembly GCA_051009015.1 of Gammaproteobacteria bacterium. Lineage (GTDB taxonomy): Bacteria > Pseudomonadota > Gammaproteobacteria > Tethybacterales > Persebacteraceae > JAHRAH01. The sequence goes on from JBPCWZ010000049.1 coordinate 18,764, forward strand.
CATCCACAACAACTGCGCCACGCCGCCGACAACCGCGCCATAAGCCAGCGCATAAACCGGCTCGGCAAACAATGGCGAAAGCCACAACGCCGCCGCTATCATGCAAACATTCAACAACACCGGCGCCGAAGCCCCGGCGACAAAACGCCGCCGCGCATTGAGCATCGCCGCAAAAAGCGCCACCATTGACACCGGCAAAATGTAGGGAAAGGTAATGCGGAACAAAGACGCCGTCAAATCCGCATCGCTTATGCCCGGTGCGGCGGCGGCGATAATCCACGGCGCGCAAAGCACGCCCGCCGCGCTCAGCAAAAAAAGCGCGCATGCCAATGCCCCGCAAACTTCGCCCGCCATTTTTTGCGCGGCGGCGGAATCTTCCTGCAACTGCGCGGAATATGCCGGAACAAATGCCTGCGTCAGCGCGCCTTCGGCGGTAAAGCGGCGCAATGTATTCGGCAAACGAAAGGCGGCAAAAAAAGCATCCGCCGCCGGACCCGCGCCAAAAACGGCGGCAATGGCAATATCGCGCGCCAGCCCGAAAAGCCGCGAAACGAAAGTCAGCCCGCTAACTTGCGCAAAACCGCGCAGCAAAGTCATTCGGCGGCGTAAAAATCGCTGCGCATATAACGGCGGCGCAAATGACGAAAAACAACCAGCAATGCGGCGGCAAGCGGCAACGATATCAGCACGCCGACAAAACCGAATAACTCGCCGAATATCAAAACCGCCGCCAAAACCGCCACCGGATGCAAACCCACCCGCTCGCCGACAAAATAGGGCGTGATAAACATGCTCTCCAAAGTCGTGCCAATCGTCATCGCCAGCCACAACACGGCAAAATCGCCCCAGGCGGAAAAATGCCCCAGCCCGCTTATGGTAGCCAAAAACAAACCCGCCATAAAACCGACATATGGCACAAAAACCAAAATACCGGCGATAACGCCGATGGCAAGGGCAAAAGGCACGCCGGTAAAATGCAAAACAAGGGAATACAAAACCGCCATAATCGCCATTACCAGCAACTGCCCGCGCAAAAACTCGCCCAGCACGCGGTCCAAATCGGCGGCAATGCCCACTATCGCCGGACGGCGGGCGGGGGGAAGCGCCGCCGTTATTTCGCCGCCGATGGCATTTCGGTCGCGAATAAAATAAAACGCCACCAGCGGCGTCAAAACCAGCGCCGCCAAAAACGACAGCGCCGCCGACAAACCCTTGCCGAAAACTCCGGCGGCGAAGTTTGCCGTTTGCAGCGCCTGACCGCCATCAACCAAACCGGCGACATCGGCGGGCGCCAGCATTTTCAGTTGCGCCAGAAGTTGCGGATGCGCGCCGCCCAGCCATTTGGCGGCATTGGCGGCGGCGGACGGCAAAAATACCGCCAACTTGTTAATCTGCTCGGCGACCAAAGGCACAACCGCCAGCGGCAAAGCGACCAGCGCCGCCAAAATGACGATAACGCACAATGCCGCGGCGGCGGCGGGCGGCAGGCGGCGCTTTTCCATTTTTGCCGCCAGCGGCGCGAGCATATACGCCAGCACGGCGGCGAGAATAAAAGGCGTCAGCGCCGCACCGGCATAAACAACAAAAACCGGCACAGCCAAAACGGCGGCGGCGAGGGCAAAAACTTGCGCGGGTTTCATTGCGGTAAAATGTCAATATTACATTATGCACGCCGCCGAAAGATACCGCCGCGCCGGAGTGGATATCGCCGCGGGCGATAGCATCTCAAAACGCGCCCTCGCCGCTGCGGCAAAAACGCACTTCGGCTTGGCGATGCACGGGGCGAAAATGCTCAAATGCGCCGGGGGTTTTGCCGCCGCCGTGCAACTGCAAAAGCCGGATATTGTCCTGCTTGCCGCCGCGGACGGCGTCGGCACAAAAGTGGAACTGGCGCGCGAAAATGACGCCGCCGAAGTTATCGGCAATGATGTCGTGGCAATGTGCGTCAATGATATTTTGTGCGCCGGGGGATATCCGCTTTTGTTTTTGGATTATTACGCCGGCGGCAAGTTGCGCCCCGCCTTTGCCGCCCGGGTGATGGACGGCATCGCCGCCGCCTGCGTGGAAGCCGGCTGCGCATTGGTCGGCGGCGAAACGGCGGAAATGCCCGGCGTTTATGAAGGCGATAAAATTGATGTCGCCGGTTTTGCCATCGGCATCGCGTCCAAAGAATCGCTTTTTGACGCCGCCGCGATAACCCCCGGCGACCGCATTATCGCCCTGCCTTCGGCGGGAGCGCACAGCAATGGCTACGCATTAATAAACCGCATTTTGCAAAACCTTGATGACAAAACCATGCGCGCGCAACTTTTGCATCCGACAAAGTTATACTGCGCCGTCATTCGCAAACTGCGCGCCGAAGTGCAAGTGAAGGCGCTTGCGCATATTACCGGCGGCGGCGTTGCCGGAAATATCGCCCGGCTTGTGCCGCCAAAAATGCGGGCGGTTGTTGAGGCGGATTCCTTCGCCCGTCCGGCGGTTTTTGACTTTTTGCGCGCCGCCGGTGATATCGGCGAAAGTGAAATGTGGAATGTTTTTAATTGCGGCATTGGAATGGCTGTTTTTGTTTCGCCCGAAAACGAAAAGCGCGCTTTGCAAACACTGCACACCAACGGCGAAGCGGCTTGGACTTTGGGTTATGCGGATGCCATGCCGCGCGGCGGCGAAAAAAATGTTTTAATTAAAGGAATATGAGCATTGCGGTTTTGATATCGGGGCGCGGCAGCAATCTTAAGGCGATAGTGGATGCCGGTTTGCCGGTGTCGGTTGTTGTCGGCAGCCGCGGCGATGCGCCGGGTTTGCATTACGCCGCGCACCGCAACATTCGCACCGCCATCGCCGAAGACGACGGGCAACTGGCGCAAGTTTTGGCGCAACATTCGCCGCGCATTATTGCCCTTGCCGGTTTTATGCGCATTCTCGGCGGCGATATTGTGCGCGCTTTTGGCGACAGGATGACAAACATACACCCTTCTCTTTTGCCGAAATATCGCGGCTTGCACACCCACCGCCGGGTTTTGGCGGCGGGCGAAAGCGAGCATGGCTGCACCATTCACCGGGTCAGCGAAGGCGTTGATGAAGGCAAGATTATCGCGCAAAGTATCGTGCCGGTTTTGCCCGATGACGACGAGGAATCCCTCGCCGCCCGCGTCCTTGATGCCGAACACAAACTGTATCCGAAAGTTTTGCGGCGTTTGTTATCCCCTTCGGAAAAAGCGGCATGAATACTGCAACGGCCGGCATTCATTTTCCGCCGCCGCCGCCGCGGCTTGCCGATTTTATTTCCGCCGGTAATGAAGAAGCATTAAGAGCGGTGCAATCGCTTGCCGCCGGACAATCGGCGGAAAACTCGCTGTATTTATGGGGCGCGCCCGGCAGCGGCAAAACCCATCTTCTTCGCGCGGCGGCGGCGGCGGCGCGCGAAGAATATGGCATGCGCGTTTTTATGCCGAAGAATGGCGATGTGCCGCCGCCGGTTGCGGCTTTTTTGATAGTGGATGATGTGCAACTGCTTGGCGAAGAATCCCAAACCGCGCTTTTTGACTGGCACAACCGCGCCACACAAAAAGGCGGCAGTTTGCTGCTTGCCGCCGGTGTTGTGCCGCCGCCGCAGTTGCCTTTGCGCGGAGAGTTATCGGCGCGCTTGTCGGGCGGTTTGGTTTTTCGCCTGCGCGCGCTTGGCGATGGCGACAAGCGGCAGGCGCTTGCCGGTTTTGCCGGACGGCATTATTTTTCGCTGCCGCCCGAAGTTGCCGATTTGCTATTGACGCGCCTGCCGCGCGATATGGCGGGGCTGACGGCGGCGCTTGCCGATTTGGATTCTTTTATGCTTGCCGAACAAAAACCGCTGACCATCCGCCGCGCCAATGCGTGGCTGGCATCTTACCGCCCGCCGCCGTCTCTTTTTGCCGATTGACTTTTTGTTGTGCGTTATATTGGCGAGCGCGATTATGACCATAGCGGCGCCGAAAATATCGGCGTGCTGGTTGCAAACCTCGGCACGCCGCAAGCGCCGACAACCCGGGCGGTGCGCCATTACCTGCGCGAGTTTTTATCCGACCCGCGCGTTGTTGAAGCGCCGCGCCTGTTGTGGCATTTGATTCTCAATGGCTGGATATTGCCGCGCCGCTCGCCCAAAACCGCCGCCGCCTACCGCAGCATCTGGGGCGAAAAAGGTTCACCCCTTCTTGCAATAAGCATTCGTCAATGCGCCGCCTTGCGCGATGCTTTTGGCGGTTTGCCGGTAAAGGTTGAATTGGCGATGCGCTACGGGCAACCGTCAATGGCGGCGGGGCTGGCAAAACTGCGCGAGCAAAACTGCCGCCGGATAATTATGCTGCCGCTATATCCGCAATATGCCGCAAGCACCGTCGGGTCGGCTTTTGACGCCGCCGCCGCCGAGTTGCGCAAGTGGCGTTTTGTGCCGCAGTTGCGTTTTATCCATAGTTATTGCAACGACGACCGCTATATCGCCGCGCTTGCCGAAAGCATCAAACGCCATTACCGAAGCGATGCGCTATTGCTTTTTTCTTTTCACGGCACGCCGCTGAAAATGCTGCTTGACGGCGATCCTTATCATTGCCAATGTCACAGGACGGCGCGCAAAACGGCGGAATATCTGGGATTATCACCGCAACAATGGCGCATTACATTCCAATCGCGCTTTGGCGGGGCGGAGTGGTTGAAACCTTACACCGATGACACTTTGCGCGCTCTGCCGAAACAGGGAATTAAAAAAGTGCAAGTAGCATGTCCGGCATTTAGCGCCGATTGTCTGGAAACGCTGGAAGAGATAGCGGAAGAAAACCGCGCTTTGTTTATGAAAGCGGAGGGAGAATTCTATTCCTACATTCCCGCGCTAAACGACGACAAAGCGCACATTGCTTTTTTGCATGATTTGATAGCGGACGACATAAAAGAATGGCTTTCGCAAGTACAAGCGCAAAACGCCGAAAGCAAAACCCGCGCCGCCCGCCGCAAAAAAATAGCAAGCGAAGTCGCAACTTAACAAGCCACTTAAAACCCCGCCATTCCCGCGCAAGCGGGAATGACAAGGGGGGCGGGAATGACGGGGGACAAAATTTTTTTGGCAAATTTGGCAAAACGGGCTTTTTTTGGTTTATAATGTTTGGCGATGTTTCCGGGCATTTTTGACTTTGGTCGTTTTATCATCGCACGGCGCACGGCGCACGGCGCACGGCGCACGGCTGAGACCTTTGGACAAACGGCTTTTGCCGCTTTTGTCATAATCCTTGCCAGTTTTTGCACTTTGGCTTTTGCCGACAAGGCGGCGGCGCAAAACCCTCCGCCATCGTCCATTTCCTACACGACAGAACCCGCCGGTTTGATAACCATCACCGCCGACGGCGAGGTTATCGTTTTGTCGCAACCCAATGCCGGGGCGATGACGGTGACGATAAGCGGCGTCGGCTTTACGCTTGTCGGCGGCGAGTATGTCCGCACCGGCTATACCGGGCAGGATACTTTGACTTTGCGCTTTTTGACTTCCTGCAGTGTCGGCGGCGGTTGCGATGCTTTCGGTTTGGAAAGCGCGAATCCCGACGAACGCCGCGCACGGACGGAACGCACACAGGCGTTTCGGAATATGAGTTTGACAACGCTGAGCATGTTTATCGCTTCCGGCGCCGATGTCAATGAGAATGTCGGCACTACCGCCGATAGTTATTTGCTCTACCAGACGGCGGATGCCCGCAACACGGCGCAGTTTTCGCTTTTGGTAGAGGCGGGCGCCGATGTCAATGCCACAGCGGCGGGCTTTTCGCTTTTGCATTATGCCGCTTTTATCGGCAACAATCATGCGGCGGATTTGTTGTTGTCGGCTGATGGCATTGAAGTTAATAAGGTAATCAACGGTCGGACTCCGCTTGACGCGGCGGCGGCTTTTCATATTATCGGGCTTGACCGCGCCCCCGTCGCCGCCGCTATAAGAGAAGCGGGCGGCGTTTGCATGCTTGCCGCCCATATCGGCAACCCCGCCGCCGAACCCG
>JBPCWZ010000050.1:0-6678 GCA_051009015.1 Gammaproteobacteria bacterium
TGTAAGGGCGACACCATTCCCGCCGCCATCTTTTTGTATCGCCCTTACAGGGCTTGATTAATTTGTAATGCCGATTCACGGGGCGCTGCCCCGTGCTATAACATACCGCCCTTTCAGGGCTTTTATACCGCGCCGCGAAACCCTCGTGAAAACGGGGGCGGCGATGGTTGGGAGATTCCTGCTTCCGCAGGAATGACGGAATTGGCGGGAATGACGGGTTATATTGTCATTCCCGCTTTTTCCCTCGTCATTCCGGCGTAAGCCGGAATCTCCTTTTGTCATAGCCCTGAAAGGGCGTCCTGTTCACAGCACGGGGCAACGCCCCGTGACAATGCCATCATAATTAATCATTGATTATCGCGCAAGCGATAATCTGTCGCATTGTTGCAAAGCAACAATGCCGCGCCCGCCAAAGTGGGCGCTTTTATATCCATAGCCCTGTAAGGGCGTCCCATTCTTTTGCAGGGCAAAGCCCGGCAAAACCGCAAAGCCAAAACCCCGCTTGTTTGACATTCGCCGCCATTGTTTTTGGTCGCCCTTTCAGGTCTTATTTGTTTCATAATGCCGATTCATGGGGCGTTGCCCCGTGCTATGAACAGGTCGCCCTTTGCAGGGCTTTTATAACGCGCCGCCTCCGGCGGCGATGGTTTAGGAGATTCCCGCTTTCGCGGGAATGACGGGGGGAGGCGGGAATGACGAAAAGAGCGGGAATGACGGAAGGGGCGGGAATGACAAATGATGCCGCCGTGAATACGGCAAACATTGGGCGGTTTGCGGGGGGAATGCGTTATAATATCCGGGTTTTTGTTGTATTGCCGATTTTGGCTTTTTGGAGGATGGATTGATGAATGTTGCTGTTTCTAATGCCGGTTTTGCCGCGCGCATCGGGCGGGTCAAACCTTCGCCGACCATCGCCGTCAGCGACAAAGCGCGCGAACTTAAGGCGGCGGGGCGCGATATTATTAATCTCGGCTCCGGCGAGCCGGATTTTGACACGCCGCAACACATCAAAGACGCCGCAAATGACGCCATCAAACGCGGCGATACCAAATATACCGCCGTCGGCGGCACGGCGGCGCTCAAACAAGCCGTCGCCGACAAACTGCGCCGCGAAAACAACTTGCACTATGAACCGGGGCAAATCGTCATCTCCACCGGCGCCAAGCAGGCGCTGATGAATGTGATGCTTTCGCTTATTGACGATGGCGATGAAGTTGTCATTATCGCGCCTTACTGGGTTTCGTATCCGGATATGGCTTTGCTGGCGGGCGGCGCGCCGGTTTTTGTCCGCCCGCAAAACCCGCGACATATTGCCGCGCCCGCCGAACTCGCCGCCGCATTGGGCGATAAGACCAAACTGGTCATTCTCAACTCGCCCTCCAACCCGGCGGGCACGCTTTATTCCGCCGATGAACTTCGCGCGCTCGGCGAAGTGCTGGCGGATTATCCCAATGTCGCCATCGCCAGCGATGATATTTATGAGCATATCCGCTATGACGGCAAACCTTTCGCCACCATCGCCGAAGTTTGCCCGCAACTTGCCGCGCGCACCATCGTCATCAACGGCGTATCCAAAGCATTCGCCATGACCGGCTGGCGCATCGGCTATTGTGCATCCGCATTGCCGATAGCCAAGGCGATGACGAAAGTACAATCGCAATCCACATCCAACCCTTGTTCAATCGCCCAAGCCGCCGCCCTTGCGGCATTGGAAGGGGGGACGGAATGTTTGAAGCCAATGCTTGCCGCTTTTGACTCCCGCCGCCGCCGGGTTGTCGCCGGGTTGAACTCCGCCGCCGGTTTGTCGTGCGCGCCGGTTGAGGGGGCTTTTTATGCTTTTGCCAATGCGGCACAAGCCATCGGCAAACTTCACAATGACGGCAAACTCCCCGCCGCCGATGACATTTGCTTTTGCAATTACCTGCTGGAAAAAGCCGGTGTCGCCGCGGTGCCCGGGTCGGCTTTTGGTATGGACGGGTTTTTTCGCATATCCTTCGCCGCCCCCGATGCCGATATAGATTCCGCTTTGCAAAGAATCAACGACGCCCTCGCCTGATGCGGCATTATTAACTTGCCCGCCAAAATGCCAATGACCGGAATATGCGGTTTTTGGCATTTATTTATAACGATATATTTTGATATTGTTTGGCGGCGCGCGGGGGCGGTTTTCGGTATAATATGCTTTATGGAAAAACTGACTTTGCGGCAGCGGCTTGACGGCGACGGGGTGCTTTGCGCCGAAGGATTTTTGTTTGAGGTTGAGCGGCGGGGCTATATGGCTTCCGGCGCTTTCGTCCCCGAAGTCGCATTGGACAACCCGCAAGCGCTTACCTCCCTGCATCGCGATTTTCAACACGCCGGCAGCGATGTCGTGCAGGCGTTTACTTATAACGGACACCGCGAAAAAATGCGCGTGCTCGGCAAGGAAGACCTGCTGGAACCGCTCAACCGCGCCGCCTTGCGCATCGCCCGCGAAGTTGCCGATTCTCCGCCTTCCGGCATGCCCGACCTTCTCGCCGGAAATGTCTCCAACACAAACTTGTGGCATCCGTCCGACAAATCCGCCCAAGCCGAAGTGCGCGCGATGTTTGACGAAATGGTCGGCTGGGCGGCGGAAGAAAAAGCCGATATTGTTGTCGGCGAAACTTTCTATTATGCCGGTGAAGCATACTGCGCATTGGAAGCGATACAAGCGGCGGGCTTGCCGGCGGTCGTCACCATCTCGCCGATGCATGGCGCAAAAATGCGCGATGATGTCAGCATTATTGACACCTGCAAGGAACTTGCCGCCCGCGGCGCCGATGTTGTGGGGATGAACTGCTTTCGGGGTCCGGCGACGATGATGCCGCATATCCGCCAAATCCGCGCCGCCATTGATGATTGTCATATTGCCGCATTGCCGGTTACTTTCCGCACAACCGAAGAGCATCAAACTTTCTTCAACCTGCCGGATGACGACCCGCAATGCGCATGCCCTTCGCCGCACGGCCGCCCTTTTCCGACTGCGCTGGATCCGCTTTATGTCAATCGCTACGAGATACGGGCTTTTGCCGAAGAGGCGTGGCGTTTGGGCGTGCGTTATCTGGGCGTTTGTTGCGGGGCATCGCCGATGCACATTCGCGAAGTCGCCGAGGCGATGGGGCGCACTCCTCCGGCGTCGCGTTATCGCGAGGATATGCAGCGTCATTTTCTCTATGGCAAAACCGAAAGCATCCGCAAAAACATTGGCGATTTGGGCGCGCACGCCTGATAGTTTTCTTTTGTCGCGGGCGGTTATGAAGTTTTCGCCGCCCGTTTTTATCCGCCTTTTCGCCGCCGGATGTTTGGCGGTTTGATAACAGCACTCGGCATTGCCGAAGTCGCCGATGGCGGCGGCTTGTCGGTTTGCTGCCCGGGCGGCTTTTTGGATGATGTCGCCAATGGCGCGAGCATTGCCGTTGATGGCGTGTGTCTGACGGCAACGAAGATTAAAGGCGATTCTTTTCGCGCCGATTTGTCGGCGGAAACAATCCGCCGATGCGCGCCGTGGCAAAGCGGGCAAAAGGTGCATTTGGAAAAACCCCTGCGAATGGGAGATGAAATAGGCGGGCATTTTGTCAGCGGACATATTGACGGCATCGCCATCGTAATATCCCAAAAAACCGAAAACACCGGCGCGGCAACATTTCACATAGCCGCACCAAAAACCGCCGCCCCAATGATAGCCGAAAAAGGATCCGTCGCCCTTGCAGGAGTATCACTTACCATCGGCGAAGTATTTGACAACAAAGGCGGCGAAGTGCTTGACGGCAAAGATGGCAAATGCATTTTTGCCGTGCATATAATCCCCCACACCCTGCAAGCAACAACACTCGGCAAATGGCAAACCGGACAAAAAGTAAACATAGAAGCCGACATACTCGCCCGCTACTGCGCCCGCCTTTGCCAAAAGTAGGACATCGTCATTCCCGCGAAAGCGGGAATCTCCTTTTGCCAAATTCGTCAATCCACGCGGCGATTATATTAGAATAGGCATTATGCAACTTGACCGCACTATCTACAACGCCGACAACCTGTTGGTGATGTCGCGCATGCCGGGCGAATGCGTGGATTTGATATACCTTGACCCGCCGTTTAACAGCGGGAAGCAGTGGGAGAATCCGCTGAAAGAAACCGGCAAAAAAGTGTCCTTTAAGGATACTTGGACGCTTGCCGACATCCACGAAGATGACCACGAAATACTGCAAGGGCGTTGCCCTGCGGCGGCGGCGGTGATAGAGACGCTGGGCTATGCGAATGGCGGCAGCTGGCAAGCATACCTGACCTATATGGGCATGCGCCTTGTGCAGATGCATCGGCTGCTTAAGCCGACCGGCAGTATCTACTACCACTGCGACCCGACGATGTCGCACGGCGTTAAGTTGATGATGGATTGCATTTTCGGCAAGAAAAACTTCCGCAATGAAATTGTTTGGGCTTATACCGGTCCCGGCTCACCCAAAATGCGTCAATTTAACCGCAAGCATGATATCGTTTTTTGGTATTCCAAAGGCGATGAGTGGACTTTTAATCAAGATGATGTGAGAGTGCCATATAAGGATGGCAAGCCGCATACGGGCGGGTTTAAGTCCAGCATGGATAATTCCCTTGCTGATAACTACGGCAAAAAAGGCAAAATACCCGAAACTTGGTGGAGTGATATTGCCCTTGCCATTCGCGGTAAAGAAAATACGGGATATCCCACGCAAAAACCGATTGCATTGTTGCGGCGCATTCTAAAAGCGTCAAGCAACCCGGGCGACCTTGTCCTTGACCCGTTTTGCGGTTGCGGCGTGACTGCCGCCGCGAGCGAGTTGTTTTTTGATGACCGCCGCCGTTGGATTGGCATTGATGTAGGCACAGAGGCAAAAGCGGCTTTGCTTGACAAGTTAAACCGAAAGGGATACCATCTTTTCGCCGGTTCTTTGCCGAGCATTGATATGGTTGTTGGAAGCGACCTGCCCGACCTGCCGCCGATTCCGAAAAGGAAAGAAGTGATGGAAATACTGCACAAAGGACAAGGCGGCAAATGCCGTTGTTGCGAAAAGTCGCTTACAGGGCAGCACCCGGAAATTGACCACCTGCGCCCAAGGGCGAAAGGCGGCGATAACCACTTGTCAAACCTGCACTTGCTTTGCCGCGAATGCCACAAAAAGAAAGGCACGAAAACGATGACGGACACGCGCCGCCGGGTGATTGCCGAAAACGCGGCGGCAAGCATGGAAAAATGGCGGAAAGAATCCGCCGCCGCGCTTGTCAAAGAAAAGGCAAAGGCGATTGCCAAAGCCGAAAAGCAAAAGCGAATGATATAGATTCGCCTGTCAGATTCCCCTCGGGCGGCAAAAGATGCCTTTGGAGAATCCGAGACAACACATCACAACAAGGAGAAAACGATGGAAAACCCGAAAGAAACGCCTTTGCATCTGGCGGCGAAAAATGGCGATACAGCCGAAGTTAACCGGCTGATAGCCGGCGGGGCGAATATCGGGGCAAAAGACAATGATGACTTAACGCCTTTGCATTTTGCGGCATCCTGCGGTCGCACCGAAACCGTGCTTGCCCTTGTCAATGCGGGGGCGGATATCAGGGCAAAAGCAAAAATGGGCACGATTCCTTTGCATGATGCAGCAATATTTGGCAACTCCAGTGCTGCACTTGCCCTTGTCAATGCGGGGACGGACATTAACGCAAAAGCAAACAACGGCGGAACACCTTTGCATTTGGCAGCATGGGCTGGTCGCACAATAACCACGCTTGTCCTTATCAATGCAGGTGCAGATGTTGACGCTAAAACGGAAAATGATTGGACGACTTTGCATATTGCGGCAGGGAATGGTCAAACCGAAACTGTGCTTGCTCTTATCAAAGCGGGGGCGGACATTAACGCAAAAGCAAACAAAGGCAACACGCCTTTGCATGTGGCGGCACAAAAGGGTCAAACCAAAATTGTGCTTACTCTTGTGAAAGCGAGGGCGGATATTGACGCTAAAAATAACTATGATGAGACACCTTTGCATCATGCGGCAGGGAGTGGTCAAGACGAAACTGCATTTGCCCTTGTCAAAGCAGGGGCGGATGTATATGCTCGCTCTTTTTGCGGATTAATGCCGTTAATGATTATGCCGAAATTGAAATAGCGGCGGGTTTGTAGATTCCCGTTTATTCGGGCAATTCATTACAAAACCGCCGCTTGCCGTCCTTGTCGCCCCCCTCGTCATTCCGGCGTACGCCGGAATCTCCTTTTGCCCTTTATGAGATTCCGGCTTGCGCCGGAATGACGGGGAGGTTTTTATGCGGGCATTGTATTACAAAACCGCCGCTTGCCGTTTTTGTCAAAGGTAAGGCAATGGTTTTTGCCGTCAATGGCATTATAACAAATCGCCGCCCATCCGCCACCCGTGCTTTGTTATAGCCCTGAAAGGGCGTCCTGTTCATAGCACGGGGCAACGCCCCGTGACGGCATTTCAATTAATCAAGCCCTGAAGGGGCGTCCCATTCTTTTGCAGGGCAAAGCCCGGCAAAAACCACAAATCCAAAACCCCGCCCGTTATGACATTCGCCGCCGTTGTTTTCGGTCGCCCTTTCAGGGCTTGTTTGTTTAATACGCCGATTCACGGGGCGTTGCCCCGTGCTATGACCATGCCGCCCTTTCAGGGCTTT
>JBPCWZ010000051.1:0-2995 GCA_051009015.1 Gammaproteobacteria bacterium
TCGGCGGAAACTGCCCGCCGCCATCGGCAAAAGCCGCAAGTTGTTTTTGACATTCGGCAAGTGCCGCGATTAGCATTGGTATCGGGTTATCGCCGCGGTGCGGATAGGCGGCGTGGCATTGGATGCCGGAAATGTTGATATCCGCGCTCAATGAACCGCGCCTGCCGGTTTTTATGGTATCGCCAAAATAGTGCTCGCAAGTCGGCTCGCCTACAATGCATCGTTTTATTCTTATGCCGCGTTCTTGTAGTTTGCGGACGACATGCGCCGTGCCTTGTGTTGCCGCGCCTTCTTCGTCCGAAGTAAAAAGCAGCGCCAAACCTCCGGCATATCCTCCGGCGGCGGCGCGCATTGCCGCAATAGTCATCGCGGCGACTGCCGATTTCATATCCGCCGCGCCGCGCCCGTAGATAAAACCATCGCGCTCTTCGGCAATGAAGGGGGCGCTTTGCCATTTATCAATATCGCCCGGCGGGACGACATCAACATGTCCGGCAAAAAGCAACTTTGGCATATCGCCGCCATCATCGCCATTTTTGTAATGCGCCCACAAGTTATCCACTTCGCCGGACGGCATGCGCTCTACGGCAAAACCGGCGGCGGCAAGTTTGTGCTGCAAAATATCCAGCGCCCCGGCTTGTTTTGGCGTGACGGATTTGCAGTTGATAAGCGCCCGCAACAAATCTGTCGGCGAGTCATTCATCCTCTTCATCCGATTCTTCGTCGGTATAAAACGCGCCAATGGGTTTGTTGTCGTTCAGGAGAATAACCGCAAAAGCCGCCGCGCCCTCGCCACGCCCGACAAAGCCGAGTTTTTCGCAAGTCGTCGCCTTGACGCTAATGCGCCGCTTTGGCACTTTGGTGGCTTTTGACAAGTTCTCGCGCATCTCGTCGCGGTATTTTGCCAGGTGCGGTTTTTCCAGCGCGATGCTGACATCAATACTCATAATAACCACCCGGTCAAAACGGGCATCCGCAGCAACCTCGCGCAGAAGGTCAATGCTGTTTGCGTCTTTATATTGCGGGTCGTCATCGGGGAATCGCTCTCCTATATCGCCTTTGCCAATCCCGCCCAAAAGCGCGTCTATCACCGCATGCGTCAATACATCGGCATCCGAATGCCCGTCCAATCCGGAATCGTGCGGGATATCCGCGCCGCCGAGTATCAGTTTGCGCCCGCTTTTGAACGGATGCACATCAAAGCCGCATCCGACGCGGATCATCGCTTTTACCTTTTGGCGGGTTTCTTTGCCGCGGGCTTTTTCGCCGCCGCAGGTTTCTTTGCCGCCGCAGGTTTTGCTTTTGCCGCGGGTTTCTTAATCTCCGCGGGCTTTGCTTTTGCCGCCGCGGGCTTTTCCATTGTCGCCGCCGGTTTTTTATCGCCTTCCGTCAATCGCGCCGACAGGATAACCCCGGCGAGTTGCAAATCCGCCATATCGGTTATCTTAATATTATCGGCGCGCCCGCGCACGATGAGCGGATAAAAGCCCGCCTTTTCCATTGCCGCGCTGTCGTCCATCGCATTCGGATGTGCTTTTAGCGCGGGCAACAAAAGTCCGGCGCGAAAAACCTGCGGGGTTTGCGCCCGCCATTTGTTATTGCGCGACAGGGTTTTGTTCACCTTTCCGGCAAATGACCGCTTCATTGCATCTCCCACCGGCACCGCCAATAAGCCGCCGTGTTCTCTTTCTCCGGCGGCGGCAAGCAACGCTTCCAGCGAATCATCCGTCAGACACGGGCGGGCGGCATCGTGGATGACCACCGGCACATCGGCGGCGATACGGGCGATGCCGTTGATGACCGTCGCCGCCCGGGTTTCGCCGCCGCCGTTGATAATCATCACCCGCTTGTCGTCAAACATCCTTGACGCCGCCTTTGCCGCTTCCAAGCCATCAACGACAATGCGCACCTGCGCAATAGCCGAATGGTGCAAAAAAGGTTGCACGGCGTGCCACAATACCGCCTTGCCGTTGATGGGCGCGAATTGTTTGGGTTGTGCCGCGCCTTCCCCGGTCGTGCGGGTGCTTTTGCCGGCGGCGGCGATGATGGCGGTGTATGTTGTCATTGTTTTTCTCCGATGGTGTGTTTGCCAATGTCTTGGCGGTAATGCATTGCGCGGAATTTTACGCCATCCGCGCCCTCATAAGCCAATTTTACCGCATTTTCGTTATTTTCGGCAACGGCGGTAATGCTCATAACCCGCCCGCCGTTTGTGATAACTTTGCCGCCGTCATCCCGCTTTGTCGCCGCATAATAATGATAAACGCCATCCGGCGGCTCGTCAATAGTCATCACATCGCCGATAACCGGCTTTTGCGGATATCCCCCGGCGGCAAGCACAAGGCAAACCGATGACCCAGCCGCCGGTGGCATTGATAATCCGTCCAAACCGCCCGCCGATTCTTTTGCAGCCGCTAATAATAGCGGGAAGATATCACCCTGCAATCTCGGCAATATCGCCTGTGCTTCCGGGTCTCCCATCCGGCAGTTGAATTCCAACACTTGCCATTTGTCTTTTTCATCGCGCACCAACCCCGCATATAAAAAGCCGCAAAAAGGCGCGCCGTCATCGGCAAGTGCCGTCAATGTCGGATGAATAATATCCCGCATTGCAGATTCTTCCGCCGTCATGTCAAAAAAAGGCGACGGCGATACCGCTCCCATTCCGCCGGTATTTGCCCCTTTGCCGCCGTCATGCAATCTTTTGTAATCGCAACTTGACGGCAATGGCAGGGCGGTTTTGCCGTCTGTGATAACAATAAAACTTGTCTCCGCTCCGCCGCAATATTCTTCGGCGATAACGCCGGTGCCGCCAAACTTGCCGCCCAAAATATCCGCAGCCGCTTGTTGTGCTTGTTGTTCGCTTTCGCAAACAAAAACGCCTTTTCCGGCGGCGAGGGAATCGGCTTTTATGACAAAAGGCGGGCGGCGGGCGGCGCACCATTTTGCTACTTGCGCGGCATCTTCGCACACGGCAAAAGGCAGTGTCGGAATG
>JBPCWZ010000052.1:0-10167 GCA_051009015.1 Gammaproteobacteria bacterium
GCGTAGATAACGCCCTTGCCGCGCAGGCAATGTTGAAAGGAAAGCACTTGGTTTTTGCGGCATTCTTTTGTCGCTTCCGTCAGCACTTTCCATTCCTCCGGCGTCATCCCATGCGCGGGATGCACCAACTCGGAGCAGTTATAATCCGCCGTGGCGATGATATGGCACTGCTCGCGGGCGGCGCTTATTTCGTCATCCGTCATTTTGTTGACGCGCTCCACTTCGCGCAGTTTCGGCGTCGCCGCCTTTTCGGCGCAACCGCCCGCTATCAGCACAGCGGCGAAAACCACCAAAGCGGCGGCGGCGGGAAAACGATGATTTGTTGTTTTTTGCATTTGGTCTCCTTTGGATTTGCGCCATTAATATAACATAACCGCCGCCTTTTTTGTCCCGCCGCCGCTTATTGTTTTTGACGTTTGTTTTTTAGCAGGGCGGCGTATATGTCGGCGTCGGTTATTGTGCCTGTTGGGGTGCCGGTTTCGTTTGTTATTATTATCGGGGCTTTTGTTGTGCGCTTTGTTTGCAACACTTGCGGCAGGGGGGTGTCTGCCGGGAGTGTTGCCGATGTTGCGTTATCCGACTCTTGCTTTTCGTCATCCGGCAAGGGGCGCATTATGTCGCGGGCGCGGAGGATTTTCATCGGGTTTATGTGTGCTACAAAATCTTCAACATTTGCCGTCGCCGGGGCATTGACTATCTCGTGCGGTGCGCCTGTTTGTACTATGCGCCCGCCTTCCATTATCGCTATCCGGCTGCCGATGCGCATCGCTTCGTCCAAATCATGACTGACAAAAACTATCGTCCGCCGCAACTGCTTTTGCAACTGCATCAACTCATCTTGCAACTTCGCCCTTATCAGCGGGTCCAATGCCGAAAAAGGCTCGTCCATCAAAAGTATCGGCGACTCTGTCGCAAAAGCCCGCGCCAAACCCACACGCTGCTGCATGCCGCCGGATAACTCCGATACCCGCCTGCCGCCCCATCCTTCCAGATGCACCATCCGCAACTGCTTTTCCACCCGCGCGCGCCTTGTCTCTTCGTCAATGCCCGCAACTTCCAAGCCAAAGGCGATATTTTCCGCCACCGTCCGCCACGGCAATAATGCAAACTGCTGAAACACCATCGCAATGCGCCGCCGCCGGAAAAAACGCAAACGCTCTTCATCGGCATCGCCGATATCCGCCAATGCTTTGCCGTCATCAACGCGCACTGTTCCGCGCGCTATTTTCACCAGCCCGTTAACCGCCCGCAGGAGTGTGGATTTGCCCGAACCGGACAAGCCCATCAGCACAACTATCTCGCCTTCGCGCACCTGCAATGTGCAGTCGTGCGCGCCCAGTATCTGCCCCGTCTTCTCCCTTATTTCCTCCCGGCTTTTGCCGCTATCCATTAGCGGCAATGCCGCCGCCGGATTATTGCCGAAAACAACGCTGACGCGCTCCATCTCTATGATAGTGCGCGGGATATTTATCTCCCTTTCTTTCTCCCCTTGCATTCCTTCCGCCCTTATGCTTTTTGGGGAACGCGCAAAACGCGGTCAAGTATTATCGCTATGATAACAATGGCAAAACCCGCCTCAAAACCCTTTGCGACATCAACTTGGTTTATCGCCCGCAATATCAGCGTTCCCAAACCCGGCGCGCCGACCATCGCCGCTATGACAACCATGGACAGCGACAACATTATCGTTTGCGTAAAACCCGCCATTATCTGCGGCAATGCATAAGGCAACTCCACCTGCACCAGCAACTGCCGCCGCGAACAGCCAAAAGCCCTGCCCGCCTCCAACAGCGGCGGCGGCACCGAAGAGATTCCCAAATGCGTCAGCCGCACCGGCGCGGCTATGGCAAAAATCACCGTCGCTATCAAACCCGGCACCTCGCCCAAGCCAAACAATATCAAAGCCGGAATAAGATAAACAAATGTCGGTATTGTTTGCATCAAATCCAGCAACGGGCGCAACATCACATATAACTTCGGATGATGCGCCGCCGCAATGCCAAGCGGCACACCCGCCGCCATGCAAATCGCGCCCGATGCAAGCACCAAAGATAGCGTGTGCGTCGTCTCCTTCCAATAACCCAGATTGATGATAAGCAACAAGCCCGCTGCAACAAACAAAGTTAACTTCAACCGCCGATGGGCAAGATGAGTCGCCAAAGTCGCAATGCATATCACCGCCAGCGGCGGCGGCGTTTGCAACACATAAAGCAAAGCGTCTACAAACGCCTGCAAACAATATGCAATGCCGTCAAACAAACCGGCGGCATTGCCGGTAAGAAAATCTATGACACTCTCCGCCGCCTTGCCAAGCGGCAGTTTGTAGTCGCTAAGCGACATAAGCCAAACCGCCGCCCCGCAAAAACGCCACAGATATTACAAGCCCAGTGCGCTCCGCACCGCCGCCAAACCATCGCCGCCTTTGATGGTCTTGATGCCGTCAAGCCACTCTTCCAGCACCGCCGGGTTGCTTTGCAGCCACGCCTTTGCCGCCGCTTCCGGCTCGGCGCCGTCATTGAGAATCGCGCCCATTATTTCGTTTTCCATCGCCAGCGTGAATTTGAGATTTTGCAAAAACCCGCCGACATTGGCGCACTCCGCCGCATAACCCGCGCGCGTGTTGGTAAAAACACTCGCACCGCCGAGATTGGGACCAAAATAATCATCGCCGCCTTGAAGATAAGCCATCTGCAAGTTGGCATTCATCGGATGCGGCTCCCAGCCCAAAAAGACAATGTCCTCTCCGCGCTTTGCCGCCCGCGCCGCCTGCGCAAGCATTCCCTGCTCGGAAGATTCCACAACCTCAAAGCCGCCCAGCCCGAAAGCATTCTCGTCTATCATGCTCTGAATAAGGCGGTTGCCGTCGTTGCCCGGTTCTATGCCGTATATCTTGCCGTCCAGTTGCTCGCGGAATTTGGCAATGTCGGCAAAACTTTGCAAGCCGCGTTCCGCCGCCGGTTTCAGGGTCGCCAGCGTGTATTTTGCGCCCGCCAGATTCTCGCGCACGGTATCAACCGTCCCCGCTTCGCGGTATTTGGCAATGTCGGCTTCCATTGTCGGCATCCAGTTGCCGAGGAATATGTCAATGTCGCCGTTGGCGAGCGAAGTGTAGGTAATCGGCACCGACAACACTTTTATGTCGGTCCGGTAGCCCAAACTTTGCAAAACCAGCGAAGCGGCGGCGGTCGTCGCCGTAATGTCGGTCCAGCCGACATCCGAAAAGCGCACCGTCTCGCAATCCGCCGCGCGCAACGGCGGGGCAAATGCCAGCATCAGCGACAACAACAAAAGTTTGACCGGGTGTTTCATGGTTTTTCTCCTTTTTGTGTTTTGCGCGCGTTTTGTGTTTTGCGCGCGCCTTTACTATATCACACTTTCGCCCCGCGCAACATCTTAATGACGGCGGAAAAATCCTTCCCGCCGCCGCCTTCGGTGTTCATTGCCGCGTATATCTCTTCGGCATGTTTGCCGAGCGGGGTTTGCACTTTGTTTTCCGCCGCCGCCTTTTGCGACAATCGCAAATCTTTCAACATCAAAGACGCGGCAAAACCCGGCTCATAATCGCGGTTTGACGGCGACGACAAAACCAAGCCCGGCACCGGACAATAGGAAGTCAGCGACCAGCACTGCCCCGAAGAGTTTGCCGCGACATCATAAAACGCCCGCGCATCCAAGCCGAGTTTTTGCGCCAGATTAAACGCTTCGGCAACGCCTATCATTGACACGCCAAGCAGCATATTGTTGCATATCTTTGCCGCCTGCCCGCTGCCCGCCGCTCCGGCATAAACGGCATTCTTTCCCATCGCCGAAAACAAAACATCCGCCCGCTTTGCCGCATCTTCTTCGCCGCCGACCATAAAAGTCAAAGTCGCAGCCCTCGCACCGGCAACGC
This sequence comes from Gammaproteobacteria bacterium, assembly GCA_051009015.1. Lineage (GTDB taxonomy): Bacteria > Pseudomonadota > Gammaproteobacteria > Tethybacterales > Persebacteraceae > JAHRAH01. The sequence continues at coordinate 3,893 of JBPCWZ010000052.1, forward strand.
CGCCCGAAACCGGCGCATCCAACATCGGCATATCGCGCCGCGCTTTTGCCGCCGCCGCAACTTCAACCGCCGCCGCAACATCAATGGTTGAACAATCCGCCAATAACGCGCCTTCTTTGGCGCATTCCAAAATGCCGCCATCGCCCAAATACACCGCGCGCACTTCGGCATCGGACGGCAGCATTGTTATCACAACATCGGCATTCGCGCTTGCCGCCGCCGCGCTTTTTGCAACACTCCCTCCGGCATCGGCAAATGCATCGGTTTGTGCTTTTTGCACATCCGCGCCGACAACGGCAAAACCCGCCGCCAGCAAGTTCTTCGCCATCGGCAAGCCCATATTGCCAAGCCCGGCAAATGCCACTTTTTTTATCATTGTTATTCTCCCTTTTCGCCCGCGCGCATATCTTCTATCGTCCGCCCTTCTATGGTTTTTGCCACCAAAGCATTGCCGCGCAAGCCGGTCTCGTCGCGCAGTGTCATAATCAACTTTTCGCACAATGCTTTGTTATCGGCATTGTTGCCGCTTTCGTCTTTTCGTTGCGCTATCAGGGTTATATTGTCGCGCCCGTTTTCATCACTTTGCACCCGCAGTTGCGCCGCCGCCAAATCCAAACGCGCCGCTATTCTTTCAACTTGCACCGGATGCACAAAAACACCGCGCACTTTTGTCGCCGGGTCGCTCCTTCCCAGCCATCCGGCAAGGCGCATATTCGTCCGCCCGCATTCGCTGACGCCGCCGGAAACCGCCGACAAATCGCCGGTCGCAAAGCGGATTAGGGGATACTCCTTATTAAAGTTTGTCACCAATACCTCGCCCTTTTGCCCCTCTTCGCACGGCAGTTTTGTCAGCGGGTCAACAACTTCCACAAGCAACCCTTCGGCGACAATCATCGGCGCATCCGCCGCCGATTCGTAGGCGATAACGCCAAAATCCGCACTGCCATACCACTGCAATGTTTTTATGCCGCGACTTTGATAATATTCGCGCAACTGCGGCGGCAAATACCCCCCCGAAACCGATGCCATCCGCAAAGGCGACTCCAAACCTGCGCCATCCATCTTTTCCAATATAATGCGCAAAAAATCCGGCGTGCCGCAATATGCATCCGGGCGAAACCGCGCTACCGCCCGCGCCTGTTGTTCGCTGTTGCCGGGACCGGCGGGGAATACCCTGCAGCCCAAAGCAATCGCCCCGCAATCGCACATCATTCCCGCCGGCGTGAAATGATACGAAAAAGCATTATGCACAAGCATTCCCGCGCGCAAGCCCAAAGCATAAAAAGCCGCCGCCGTCCGCCAGTAATCGGCGGCGGCAAAATCGCACTCGGCGATAGGACCCGGCGACAAATAAAAGCGCAAGGGCTTGCCGAAACAATCGTAGTTGCCAAAAGGCGGGTTTTGTTCCTGCTCGCCTATCATGTCGCTTTTCGCGCTTGGCGGCAACTTTGCCAGAGCATCGCGGCTATTGACACCGGCGGCGTCAATATGTTGCAATCGCTTGCGGTACGGGGCGGAATGTTCTTTGGCATGGGCGATAAAACCCGGCAAAGCGGCAAGCAGGGATTCTTCGCGCCGCCGCGCATTCATACTTTCGGCGGCGGAATAATGCATTATTGTTTGTCTTGTTGTTGTTCGCGCCCGATGTCAAAATATTCGCGGTTGGGGCGCAAATCCGTGGCGGCGGCGATGCGGTTTGTCATGTGATAGAAAGCGGCGACGGCGCAAATATGAAAAACCGCCCGATGACAAAAACCGGCGCGCATTAACCTGCCGCGCTCTTCGGCGGCGTTAAGATTTTCCGGGTCGTTAAGAGCGGCGGCAAAATCCAGCATTGCCCGATGGCGCGGCGGGAGTTTGACGGCGCGATAGTTATGGACGAGGGCATCGCCGAATGCCGCATCGCCGGAGAGTTTTCGCACCGCCGCGCCGTGTGCGGCAAGGCAGTAATGACAGCGGTTTTGCGATGAGACAACAACCGCTATCATCTCGCGCTCCAATTCCGAAAGCGGCGAGTCGCCTTTCATCAGGTCGTTTGACATCGCGCGAAAAGCGCGAAACTTTTCGGCATCGTGCGCGTAGGCATTAAAAACATTGGGGACAAACCCCATCTTCGCCCGGCACTTCGCCAAAACCTCGCGCACATCATCGGCAACCGCCCCCTCCCCCGCGGCGGCATCAGCCAAAAAAGAATGCGGCATATCAACCATCCCGCCGTTATTATATCCCCCTTTTTGCCATTCGCGGATTGAAGTCCGAAGGGCGCGTTTTTCCCGCCAATTTTGTCATTGCCGCCTCTTTCGTCATTCCCGCGAAAGCGGGAATCTGCGGGCGAAGTGAAAAGGTGCGGGCGGCGTGTTTATGCGTTCGTTTTGCCGCCCGCTTTTGGCGTTATGCTTTACCCGCCGGTGCAGATGGTTGCAAAGGAAGGATTATTAGCAAAAATGACGCAAACGCCGCCTGCTGCTCTTAAAGCGGCGGCGATGGGGAGGAATTCGGGGTTGGATGTAGACAAATGACGCTCTGCCACATTGTCAAGTGGCGTCTGACCAAAAGCCACCGGATTGACCTCAATACCATTAACCGACAATAACAAATCCACTATATGACCTGCTCCTATATGGACGGCTGCATGCAACATTCTCCGTCCAGTATTTGTGGCGACATTGACATCAGCACCCGCCGCTACCAAAACCGAAAACTTTATCGTTTGGCGGGCATCTGCCAATCGGTAGAGCAAATAGTTTTCGGGATTCTCAGCGCCACTTAGTTCGGTACGGACTCGTTCATTGACATTCGCACCGGAAGCGGCATACATTGACAGCGTCAGCGGACTCATAGCCAAGAATGCTAATGTGCGGGCGGCGACATTATTGGCACTTCCCAGCCCAAAGGCATTGCAGCCGCTCAAAATACTGCAGGACGCCAAAGCGGTCAAAGTGACCAAAAGTGTGCCGGTCGCATTTCCGGTATTCGGCACGAAGTTATTGCCGGTCAATGTGCCGGTAACGCCAAAGACGGTCGCCGTCATCGTCCCCGCCGTTTCGCCGGTGAAAAGCAGAGTCGTGTTTGTGGTAATGCTAACGACATTCGCCGGTTGTGCCGAAAATATCACCGTCGGCTCCTGTGCCGCCGCCTTGTCGGCAAAAGTCAAAGTGCAAAAGCCGACAACAATTAAGGCAAAGACGGCAAAAAGCCGTTTGCCCAAAGGTTCTAACCCGTGCGCCGTGCGCCGTGCGCCGTGCGCCGTGCGCCGTGCGCCGTGCGATGATAAAACGACAAATGAAACATGCTCAAAAGCATCGCCGATTATTATAAACCAAAAAAGCCCGTTTTGCCAAACTCGCCAAAAAATCCGCCGCCGTGCGAAAAAACCACCATTGCCATATTCGTCATTCCCGCGAAAGCGGCGGTTAGCCGCCGCGCTTTATCAGGTTGAAGAAATCTTCGTTGCTTTTGGTCTCGCGCATCTTGTTAAGCAAAAACTCCGCCGCCTTGTCATCGTCCATTGACGAAAGCGCCTTGCGCAAAACCCACGACATCTTAAGCACCGAATCCTCCAAAAGCCGCTCCTCGCGGCGCGTGCCCGACCTGCCGACGACTATCGCCGGATATATCCGCCGCTCCGCCAAACGCCTGTCCAAATGCAACTCCATATTGCCCGTGCCTTTGAACTCTTCGTATATCACTTCGTCCATCTTGGAGCCGGTATCCACCAGTGCCGTGGCGATTATCGTCAGCGAGCCGCCTTCTTCAACATTGCGCGCCGCGCCAAAAAAGCGCTTCGGGCGCTGCAGCGCCTGCGCATCAACGCCGCCGGACAACACCCGCCCCGATGACGGCTGGATAGTGTTATACGCCCGCGCCAGCCGCGTAATGGAATCCAGCAGAATAATCACATCCTTTTTCATCTCCACCAGCCGCTTGGCGCGTTCTATCACCATCTCGGCGACCTGGACATGACGCACCGCCGCTTCGTCAAAAGTGGATGATATGACATCGCCGCGCACGCTGCGCTTCATCTCGGTAACTTCCTCCGGACGCTCGTCTATCAAAAGCACCATCAAAACCGCATCCGGATGATTCTCCTCAATCGCATGCGCGATATGCTGCAGTATTACCGTCTTGCCGCTTTTGGGCGACGACACCAAAAGCCCGCGCTGACCCATTCCTATCGGGGCGATAATGTCTATGACGCGCCCGGTAATGTTTTCTTCGGCGCGCAGTTTGCGCTCCAGTTTCAGTTGCTTGTCGGGAAAAAGCGGCGTGACATTCTCAAACAATATCTTGTCGCGCCCGTCGCCGGACGGCACGCCATTGACTTCTTCCGCCTGCGTGAGGGCAAAATAACGCTCATTCTCGCGCGGCGTGCGCAAAACGCCGCTGACGGCATCGCCGCTTGTCAGGCGGAATTTTTTGATTTGCTGCGGCCCGACATAGATATCGCCGGGACCCGCGACATAGGATTGGTCGGGATAGCGCAAAAAGCCGTAATGCTCCGGCAGCACTTCCAAAACACCGCCGCCGCGAATGTTCCCGCCCGCTTTTGCCTTCGCCTTAACCAGATTAAAAATCAAATCCTGCTTGCGCAGGCGGCTGGCGTTGTTGATGCCGGCTTCTTCCGCCATTTTGGCGAGTTCGCTGACATGTTTGGTGCGAAAGTCGTTCAGGTTTATCACTTCGCCGCTGTTTGTGTTTTCGGCATCGGCTTCTTTGTTGTTTGCCGCTTCGGCGCTTGCCGCTTCCAGTTGGGCTATCTCGGGCGGCAGGCGGTTGCGGTTGTGATGCGGGGGGCGGCGCGGAGGTCCGCCGGGTCGCGGGGGTCCGCCGGATTTTTGGTTGCGTTGAAAGTATGGCATTGTTTTATTTTCCCAGTGCGGTGCGGACGAATTCCTGCAGGTCTTTTTTGGGGCTTGCGCCCATCTTGGTGTCGGCGACTTCGCCTTCGCGAAAGAGTATCAGAGTCGGTATCGCGCGGACATTGTAGCGTTCGGCAAGTTTGGGGCTGTCGTCAACATTGATCTTGACCACGCGCAAGCCGGGCGTTTCGGCGGCGATTTCTTCCAGCAGCGGCGCGACGGTCTTGCACGGCCCGCACCACGGCGCCCAGAAGTCGGCAAGCACCGGCACCGGAGATTGCAAAACCTCGGCGTCAAAAGAATCGTCGCTGACGGCGGCAACGCCGCTTGTATCGGGTGTGTTCATTGTTTTCGCTCCATTGTTGCGGATGTCGTGTCGGCGGGTTTGCCGCCCAAACAAAAAGCCGCCAAACAGCGGCGGTTTGTTTTGCCGCCCATTATACGATAAAATACCGCCGCATTGACAAACCCGCCGGAATTTTTTTGCCCACCCCGATGAAATACGATTGTGACGCCTGCCCGGCATACTGCTGCGGCTACCCGATAATTGAAGCCAAGCCGGCGGATATCCGCCGCCTCGCGCGCCATTTTGGCATGAGCGCGGACGATGCCAAAGAGCGCTTTACCGAAAAAGAAAACAACCGCGTGCGCAAAATGCGCCAGACGCCGGATGCCAAACTCGGCGCGCCGATGTGCATCTTTCTCAACCGCAAAAGCCGCCAATGCTCGGTTTATGCCGCGCGCCCGCAAATCTGCCGCGAGCATCCGGGAGACCGGTGCGAATGGAACGACCGCCGCTTGCTGGAAACCATCGCCAAAGGCGGCAAAAAAGTCATCCGCCTGAAAGTGATGCCGTGGAAGATAGACGCCGATTATCCGGATTACACCGCAGGCAAACTTCCGGCGCTGGTGTCCGCTTATGCCAAAAGCCGCATGGGCAAAATGCCGGTGCGCCAAAAAGCCAAAACCAAAACCGCAAAGAAGAAAAGATGAAAAACATTGTGCAGACCGACTCCGCCCCCGCCGCCATCGGCGCATATTCCCAAGCCGTCCGCTGCGGCGGCTTTTTGTTTGTATCCGGGCAGATTCCGCTTGACCCGGCGACCGGCGAATTGATTGATGGCAACGGCGAAGCGCCCATCCGCCGGGCTTTTGACAACCTGGCGGCGGTATGCCGGGCGGGCGGTGCGACTTTGGACGACATTGTCAAACTTTCGGTATATCTGACCGACCTGTCGGATTTTGCCCTTGTCAATGAAGTAATGGCGGAACGCTTTGCCAAACCCTATCCGGCAAGAGCGGCGCTCGGCGTCAAAACCCTGCCAAAAAATGCCACCATAGAAGTGGAAGCCATAGTGCAACTGCCGGAATAATACAAAAGCCCCCGCCTTTTTGCGGAAACCGAAAATAGGCGGC